>JBMNTT010000003.1:0-136313 GCA_050945875.1 Christensenellales bacterium | reverse complement strand
AGGGGCTTTTTTGCGCGCTATCTGCAGGGAATACTCTCCCCAAAAAGGCACTTGACGGGAAAAATAGGCTTTTTGACGATAAATTTTGCAGTATCTATTTGATAAATTGCAATTGTGTGGTAACATAGATGCGTTCACGAACCGAATGATTGCACGGGAGACAGAATGATGGAGCAACAACAGGACCTGATCAGTCGCATGAACGCCGCCTATAAGGGGATGAGCAAGGGACAGAAGCTCATCGCTGAGTATATCATCAATAACTATGACAAGGCCGCCTTTATGACCGCCTCCCGGTTGGGGGAGAAGGTCGGCGTCAGCGAGTCCACCGTGGTGCGCTTTGCCAACGAGCTCAACTACGACGGCTATCCCCGCCTGCAGAAGGCCCTGCAGGAGCTGATCCGCAACAAGCTCACCAGCGTGCAGCGCATCGAGATGAGCCAGGAGATGGACCAGAGCGCGGTGCTGCGCACGGTGCTCAAGGCCGATACGGCTAACCTGCGCCACACCATGGAGGAGATGGACGAGACCATCTTCCAGCAGGTAGTGGAGGCGCTGCTCTCGGCGCGGAAAATCTACGTGCTGGGGCTGCGCTCCTCCGCGCCGCTGTCGCAGTTTCTCTCCTATTACCTGGATTTCGTGATGGACAACGTGGTCATGGTCACCAGCGGCCTGTCGGACATGTTTGAACAGCTCATCCGCATCGGCCCTGAGGATGTGCTCATCGGCATCAGTTTCCCGCGCTACTCCAACCGAACTATCGAGGCGATGCACTTCGCTCGGGGCAAGGGCGCCCAGACCGTCGCCATCACGGACAGCCGTCTGTCCCCCCTGGTGGGCCTGAGCGACAACGCCCTGATCGCCCGCAGCGATATGGCTTCCTTCGTGGATTCGCTGGTGGCGCCCATGAGCCTGATCAACGCGCTGATCGTGGCCATCAGCCTGCGGCGTAGCGACCAGGTTTCCGAGCACTTCAAGAGTCTGGAGAAGATTTGGAGCCAATACAACGTATACGGAACCCGGGAGACCAAATAACCGAGGGCGTTGGGGCTGGCGCACAGGGAGGCACCCTGTACCGCGGCCCTTTTTGCATGGAGAGGAGCACTATTATGAAACGAATCGTCGTGGTGGGCGGAGGGCCTGCGGGGATGATGGCCGCCATTGCCGCCCGTGAGCAGGGGGCGCAGGTCATCCTGCTGGAGCGCAACGAAAAGCTGGGCAAAAAGCTCTATATCACCGGCAAAGGGCGCTGCAACCTGACCAACGCCTGCGACCGGGAGGCCTTCTTTGCCAACATCCCGGAGAATTCGCGCTTTCTCTACAGCGCTTTTCACCTGCTGAGCAACCAGGACCTGATGGCCCGCATGGAGGCCTGGGGCCTGCCGTTGGTGGTGGAGCGGGGGCAGCGGGTGTTTCCAGCCTCCCAGAAGGCCAGCGACGTCACCCGCACCCTGACCCGCCGGATGGACGAACTGGGCGTTTTTGTGCGCCTGGGCTGCCGGGTGTCGGCCCTGCAACAGGAGCAGGGCCGGGTGACTGGCGTGCGGCTGGAAGCGGGCGACGAGGTCCCGGCGGACGCGGTCATCCTGGCCACCGGCGGGGTCAGCTATCCCTCCACCGGCTCCACCGGGGATGGATACCGCATGGCCGCCGACCTCGGGCATACCCTGATCGAGCCGGTGGGCTCGCTGGTGCCCATCGTCACCCGGGAGAGCTGGCCCCAGCAGGTGCAGGGGCTGAGCCTGAAGAATGTCGCCCTGAAGGTGCGCATGGGCAAGCGCCAGGTGTTCGCCCAACAGGGAGAGTTGCTGTTCACCCATTTTGGGATCAGCGGGCCCCTGGTGCTGTCGGCCAGCGCCTACCTGGCCGGAAAGCCCCTGGACGACTGCGCCCTGAGCATCGATCTGAAGCCCGCCCTACAGCCCGAACAGGTGCAGGCGCGGCTGCTGCGGGAGCTATCCGATGATCCGCGCAAACTCTTGCGCTCGGTGATGGGCGCGCTGCTGCCGCGCAGTCTGGGACCGGTGATGCTGGACCTGGCGGGCATCGATGGGCAGACGCTCGCCGGCAACCTGGACAAGGCCGCTCGGGCGCGCCTTGCGCAGCTGCTCAAGGCGCTGCCCCTGACCCCGGCGCGCTTGGCCCCGGTGGAGGAGGCGGTGATCACCCGGGGCGGGGTCAAGGTCGGGGAGGTGGACCCGAAAACCATGGCCTCCAAAAAGCTGCCCGGCCTGTTCCTGGCCGGCGAGCTGCTGGACGTGGACGGCTTTACCGGCGGCTTCAACCTACAGATCGCCTTCTCCACCGGGTACGCGGCGGGCTTGGGCGCGGCGGCTGGAAATTGACTTTCCCCGCAGCGGCCGGGTATAATAAAATCAGTGTGCCAAAGGTAGCGCGGCAGAAAGGCGGACAGGGCATGGATGACATGATGGGGAGCAAGCAGATCGCTCGGGTGGCCATTCAGATGAGTTTGACCAAGACCCGGGAGGAGGAGCGCCTGTTCAAGCAGAACTTTGAACAGATCGGCATCCACACGGCGGCGGTGGATTACGGCGGCGAGTTCATCGCCTCGGTGATGCGCATCGTCGAGCGGGCGGTGGTGGCCGCCAAGCGCGAGGGCGTCATCGCCGACACCCATCTGGAGGAGGGCGCGGTGGCCGGGGCGACCCGGGAGGCGCTCAGCCAGGTGATGAACAAGGCCATTGGTCTGAACGTCGGCGGCAAGATCGGCATCGCCCGCCATGAGGACCATGTGGCGGTGGCGCTGTTTTTCGGCATCGGCCTGCTGCACCTGAACGAGGTGGCGGTGGGGCTGGGTCATCGGGTGGTATAATTGGGAAGAGGTGAGCACATGAAGGGACTGAAGATCGCCATCGACGGGCCGGCGGGCGCGGGCAAGTCCACCGTGGCCAAGGCGGTGGCCCGGGCGCTGGATATCCTTTACCTGGACACCGGGGCGATGTATCGCGCCCTGGGCTGGGCCTGTCGGCAGCGGGGCGCGGACCCGACCGACGGCGAGGCCGTCAGCGACCTGTTCGCGCGCATCGAGCTGAGCGTGCGCTATGTAGACGGCGGGCAGCGGGTACTGGTGGACGGGCAGGATGCGACGGATGAGATTCGCACCCCGGAGGTGGCGGTGCTGGCCAGTCAGGTGTCGGCCCACGGGCCGGTGCGGCGTAGGATGGTCGCCCTACAGCAGCAGATTGCCCGGGAGCATGACCTGGTGATGGACGGCCGGGATATCGCCACCCATGTGCTGCCGGACGCGCCCTTCAAGTTCTTCGTCACCGCCAGCCTGCAGGAGCGGGCCCGGCGGCGCTGCGAGGAGCTGCGGGCCAAGGGCGAGCCCGCCGATCTCGATCGCGTCGCCCAAGAGGTGGCCGACCGGGATCGAGCGGATATGACCCGCAAGGAGTCCCCCCTGGTGCAGGCGCCGGACGCGATGCTGGTGGATACCACGGGCATGACCATCGAGCAGGCGGCCGCCGCGGTGCTGACGCCCATCCGGGAGGCGGGACTGGCATGAGCGGGTTTTATGCGTTCGCCCACGCGGTGGTCAAACCCATCTTCGCGGTACTCTTTCCCACAAGAACCACGGGGCGGGAGCATGTGCCCCAGCAGGGGGCCTGCATCCTGACCGTCAACCACCTGACCGGGATGGATGTGGTGCTGGTCGGCCTGGCGATGAAGCGGCAGGTGCATTTCTTCGGCAAGGCGGAGCTGTTTGAGAACAAGTTTCTCAACCGGTTGCTCTCGAGCCTGAACGCGTACCCGGTCAACCGGGGCCAGGCGGATCTGAAGGCTGTGCGCTGGGCCATGGATCTGCTCAAGCGCGGAGAAATCTTCGGGATTTTTCCAGAGGGCACCCGCAATCATGAAAACGACGCCCTGCAGGATATGAGCGACGGGGCCGCCCTGATCGCCCTGAAGACCAAGGTGCCGGTCATCCCGGTGGTACTCACCGGGCGGTGCAAGCTCTTTCGGAGGGTTCACATCGCCGTGGGGGAGCCGGTAGATTTGGCTGATTTGACGGCCCAGCGGGCCAGCAAGGAGGTCATCGACCAGGGTACGGCGCGCATCCACGGGGCCATGGCCGCGCTTTTGGATCGCACCCGGGCGCGGGATGCAGAAAAAAGTAAAAAATAGCTCTTTTTTTCAGAGGAAGAAAAGGGTTTTTTGCCTGTGACGCGAATATACGGTGAGTAGGGGTATTGCCTATTTCTAGGGGATGCCGCACCTCGAGGGAAATGAGGGTGACGCAGTTGGTGAGCGTGGCTTCCTTGGCGGGCTTCTGCTTTGGCGTGAAGCGCGCGGTGGAGCTGGTGGAACAGACCCTGGCCGAGGGCCCTGTGTACACCCTGGGTCCCATCATCCACAATCCGCAGGTGGTGGCGCGCCTGAACAGCTTGGGCGCGCGGGTTGCCGATTCTGTGGAGGAGATTCCCCAGGGCGCGCGCATTGTGATTCGATCCCACGGCGTGGGGGAGGATGTCTACCGGGCGTGCCAGGCGCGCGGGCTTCAGGTGGTGGACGCTACCTGTCCCTGCGTGCAGCGCATCCATGAGCGGGTACATACCTACCACGAGGCGGGTTACACCATCGTGATCGTCGGCGAGCGGGATCATCCCGAGGTCGAGGGGACCAACGGCTGGTGCGGGCATGAAGCCCTCGTGATCAACCGCGCCGAACAGGCGGCGGCCCTGCGGCCCATGGCCAAGGTCTGTGTGGTTGCCCAGACCACCATCGCGCGGGAAACTTGGGAGGCGGTGAACGAGGCGCTCTCGGGCAAGGCCCAGGAGATGGTGCAGTACTGCACCATCTGCGATGCCACGGCTTCCCGGCAGCGTCAGGCCCAGCAGATGGCCCGAGAGATGGACCGGATGATCGTCATCGGCGGGGCGAACAGCGCCAACACCCAAAAACTTTACCAGCTCTGCAAGGTGGTCTGTCCCCATACCTATGCCATCGAGCAGCCCCAGCAGCTGGCGGAGATTCCCTGGAAGCCTGGGGAAAAGATCGGGATCACAGCTGGCTCATCGACGCCAGATTGGATAATTAAGGAGGTAGTTTCCAACATGAGTGACATGGAACGGAATGATCAGACCGTGGCCGAGCAGGCGGCGGTCGAGGCCCAGGCCCCGGTGGCGGCTCAGGAGCAGGCCGCTAGCCAGGAGGCTGAGCAGAACCCTGTGGCTGAGGCCCAGGAGCCTGCGCATGAGGCAAATTCCGATATGAATTTTGTTGAGGATTTCGAGAAGACCCTCGTGCGCATCCGCAATGGCCAGATCATCACCGGCACGGTGGTGCAGGTCAACGACAATGAGGTCAGCGTGAACATCGGCTACAAGTCCGATGGCTTCATTCCCCGCCACGAGCTCAGCGCCGACAACGACGTCAATCCCCACGACCTGGTCAAGGTCGGCGACGAGATTGAGGTCGAGGTGCTCAAGGTCAACGACGGCGAGGGCAACGTGCTGCTGAGCAAGAAGAACGTCGACGCCCGCAAGGCCTGGGAGGTCCTGGCTGAGCAGCTCGACGACGGCGCGATCTTCGAGGGCGTGGTCAAAGAGGTGGTCAAGGGCGGCCTGCTGTGCAACGTGCAGGGCATCCGCTGCTTCGTGCCCGCCAGCCACGTCAACACCCACTATGTGGCCAACCTGAGCGATTATGTGGGCAAGACCCTGCGCCTGAAGGCCCTGGAGATGGATCGCAGCAAGCGCCGCATCGTCGCCTCCCACAAGGAGGTCATGATCCAGGAGGCCGCAGAGAAGAAGGCGGAGCTGTGGAGCAAGCTGGAGGTCGGTCAGCACGTGCAGGGCACGGTGCGCCGCCTGGCGGACTTTGGCGCGTTCATTGACATCGGCGGCCTGAGCGGCCTGTGCCATATCACCGACCTGTCCTGGGGCCGCATCAAGACCCCCGCGGACGTGGTCAAGCCCGGCGACAAGGTTGAGGTGGTCATCCTGGCGCTCAACCCTGAGCGCGAGCGCATCTCTCTGGGTTACAAGCAGCTGCAGCCCAAGCCCTGGGATGTGGCCGAGCAGAAGTACCCCATCGGCTCCATCGTGACCGGCCGGGTGGTGCGGATCGTGTCCTTCGGCGCTTTCGTGGAGCTTGAGCCCGGCCTGGATGGCCTGGTTCACATCTCCCAGATCGCTCCCCGCCGCATTGAGAAGGTGGAGGACGTGCTCACCATCGGCGATGAGGTGCAGGTCAAGGTGCTGGATGTCAATCCCGCCGACCGCCGCATCAGCCTGAGCATCCGCGCGGCCCAGGCCGAGCTCGCACCCAAGGCTGAGACGGAGGCGCCCGCTCGCCGTGAGCCCGCCAGCGAGGACTACATCGATGTGTCCAACCCCGCGACCCTGGGAGAGCTGTTCCCGGACTTCAACCCCGATACGGTGCTGGATAACGCCGACGCGGCGGACGACGCCGACCTGACCATCGACGACATCGACACCGTGTGATCCAACCGATGAAGAGACTGCTCCTTGCGGCAGTCTCTTTTCTTTGGCCCGGCAGGTATAAGGGCGGGCGTGGGGGGAGAACCTAGGATCGACCCCATACCCCCTCATGATTGGACCGGGATGCAACCTTGCACCCGGTTCCCTTTTTTGTGTCAAGGGAGAAAACGCCTTCTCTCGGGCTTTCGAGGATCATCCCCTTGCCGCAAGAGGGTAGGACGTGCTATAATAACTCGGTTAACAGCGGATAATGAGGAGGAATTCGGGTGTCTGGACATTCCAAGTTTGCCAACATTAAGCACAAGAAAGAGAAAACCGATGCGCAAAAGGGTCGCATCTTTACCAAGATCGGGCGCGAGCTGGCCATCGCCGTCAAGGAGGGGGGCAGCGATCCCGCCTCCAACTCCAAGCTGCGCGACGCCATCGCCAAGGCCAAGGCCAACAATATGCCCATGGACAACATCAACCGCTCCATCAAAAAGGCGGCCGGCGAGCTGGGCTCGGTCAACTATGAGGAGCTGCTCTATGAGGGCTACGGCCCCAACGGTACCGCTGTGATCGTCGAGCTGCTGACCGACAACCGCAACCGCACCGCTGCGGAAATCCGCCACATCTTTGATCGGGCCGGCGGCAGCCTGGGCAGCACTGGCTGTGTGGCCTGGATGTTCGACCGCAAGGGCGTGCTGGTGGTGGAGAAGATTCCCGGCAAGGACGAGGACGACGTGATGATGATGGCGCTGGACGCCGGCGCGTCGGACTTCAGCGCCGAGGAGGACGCCTATGAGATCATCACCGAGGTCGAGGACTTCGGCAAGGTGCGCGACGCCTTGGAGGCCGAGGGATTCACCTTCCTCTCGGCCGAGCTGGAGCGCATTCCCCAGAACACCGTGGCCCTGACCGACGAGCAGGCCGAGAAGGTCGCCGCGATGATTGAGAAGCTCGAGGACCATGACGACGTGCAGAACGTCTACCACAACGCTGAGCTTCCCGAGGAGGAAGAGGAGGACTGATCCCCTCTGAGGAGGACGCCCGCAGGGGCGTCCTTTGCTTTTGGGGATGTCATGGATCGAAGGAGGCGGGATCATGACCCTGCAGCAGCTGCGCTATGCCGTGTGCGTCGCCCGCAAGGGTTCCATCAATGAGGCGGCCAAGAGTCTGTTTATCTCCCAACCCAGCCTGTCCAGCGCCATCCGGGAGCTGGAGCGGGAGCTGGGCGTGACCATCTTCCTGCGCACCAACAAGGGCATTGAGGTATCCGCCGAGGGGGAGGTATTTCTGGGCTATGCCCGCCAGCTGGTTGAGCAGGCCGAGCTGATCGAGAGCCGGTATCTGACCGACCGCGCGCCGGCGCAGCGTTTCTCGGTCTCCACCCAGCACTATGCCTTCGCCGTCAATGCCTTCGTGGACCTGATTCGCACCGAGGGCGCCGACCAGTACGACTTTACCCTGCGGGAGACCCGCACCCACGAGATTCTCGAGGATGTCCGCACCCTGCGCAGCGAGATCGGCGTCCTCTACCTGAGCGATTTCAACGCCAAGGTGCTCACCAAGCTGTTCCAGCAGTACAAGCTGGCTTTCACGCCGCTGTTCACCGCCCAGCCCCATATTTTTGTCAGCGACGCCAACCCCCTGGCGGCGCGGGCGCGGGTTTCCCTCGAGGACTTGGAGCCTTATCCCTGCCTGAGCTTCGAGCAGGGGGAGTACAACTCCTTTCACTTCTCGGAGGAGATCCTCAGCACCCGGTTTCACCGGCGTAACATCCGCGTCAGCGACCGGGCGACGCTGTTCAATCTGCTGATCGGCCTGAATGGCTACACCATCTCCACCGGCGTCATCAACGCCGACCTCAACGGCAGCGCCATCGTCGCCGTGCCGCTGGAGCTGCCCGAGCCCGAGGCGATGCATGTGGGTGTGATCACCCATGCCCACGCGCGGCTCAGTCCCCTGGGGGAGCGCTATCTGGCCGCGCTGCGCCGTTATGCGATTCAATCAATATAGGTTAATCCTATAGCAAAATATATATTAATGGAATTACCCTATAGTGACATCCATGGGCTATAATCCCGGGTAGGGACGCGAGAGAATGGAGGATGACCCATGGAGATTTCTGTCATTGGATATCCGCGCATCGGCGCGCACCGGGAGCTCAAGCGCGCCGAGGAAGGGTATTTCTCGAAAAAGCGCAGCCAGGAGCAGCTGCTGGCTACGGCGCGCGAGCTGTGCCTGCGGCATTGGCGGGCGCAGCAGGCCGCCGGGGTGGACCTGATCCCCTGCAACGAGTTCTCCCTCTACGACGGCATGCTCGATACCGCCTGCATGCTCGACCTGGTGCCCGAGCGCTACCGTCGGCTGGGACTAAACGATCTGGACACCTACTTTGCCATGGCGCGGGGCAATCAGGGCCCGGCGGGGGATGAGAAGGCCCTGGCCATGCGCAAATGGTTCAATACCAACTACCATTTTCTGGTGCCGGAGATCGAGCGGCTGCCGCGTCTGCGGGCGGAGCGTCCTTTGGCGGCCTTGGAGCAAGCCCGTCGGGCGGGCGTCGACGCCAAGGTGGCGCTCGTCGGTCCCTTGACCTTCCTGAAACTGGCCAAGGTCGATCCGAGGCTGGATGCGCGCGCGCTGGACGGCGCCTGCGCCCAGGCCTATGGCGACCTGCTGGGGCGGCTGGCCGACGCCGGCGCGCGATGGGTACAGCTGGACGAGCCCATTCTAGCCACCGACCTGACGGCGGACGACCTGGCGCGCTTGTCAGACATGTACCGCGCGCTGCTGGCGCTAAAGGGCGCGACCCGGGTGCTGCTGCAGACCTATTTCGGCGACATCCGGGACGCCTACGACGCGGTGATGGCGCTGCCTTTCGACGGGGTGGGGTTAGACTTTGTCGAGGGGGAGCGCTCCTTGCAGCTGGTGCGCGAGCGGGGCTTTGCCCCGGAGAAAACCCTCTTTGCCGGCGTGGTCAACGGCAAAAACATTTGGCGCAACGACTACGCCAAATCCCTGGAACAGCTGCGCCAGTTGCAGCGCTTTGCCCCGCGCCTGGCGCTGTCCACCTCCTGCTCCCTGATGCACGTGCCCTACAGCCTGGCGGGGGAGGAGGCCTTGCCGGAGAACGTCAAGCGCCAGCTGGCCTTCGCCGAGGAGAAGCTGGCGGAGCTCGGGGATTTGCGGGCGTTGATGACGGGCGATTGCGCCTGCGCCCAGGAACGGCTGGCCCGCAACCAGGCCCTGATCGGCCAGCGGCGGCGTGGCGCGTCGCTGGGTGAGCCCATCGACCCGGAACAGTCCGTTCGCCACCCCGCCCGGGCTGAGCGCGCGCGCCTTCAGCGCCGTCGGCTGGGCCTGCCGCTCTTGCCCACCACCACCATCGGCTCCTTCCCCCAGACCGCGGACGTCAAGGGCTGCCGGGCCCGCCTGCGCAGGGGGGAGATCAGCCAGGCGGACTATCAGGCCTTCGTGCGGGAGAAGATCGCCCGCTGCATCGACATTCAGCAGCGCCTTGGGCTGGACGTGCTGGTGCACGGCGAGTACGAGCGCAACGACATGGCGGCCTATTTCGGCGAGCAGCTCGAGGGCTTTGTCTTCACCCAAGGCGGCTGGGTGCAGTCCTACGGGACCCGGTGCGTGCGGCCCCCGATCGTCATGGGGGAAATCGCCCGCAGGGGGCCGATGACCGTGCGCGAGGCGGTATACGCCCAATCGCTGACCGACAAACCCGTCAAGGGCATGCTCACCGGGCCGGTGACCATCCTCAACTGGTCCTTCCCCCGGGAGGATGTCACCCACCGGGAGATGGCCCTGCAGATCGCCGTGGCCATCCGCCAGGAGGTGCTGGACCTGGAGCGCGCGGGCATCCGGGTGATCCAGATCGACGAGGCCGCCCTGAAGGAGAAGCTGCCCCTGCGCCGGTCGGATTGGCAGCGCTACCTCTCCTGGGCCATCCCGGCCTTCCGCCTGACCCACAGCGGCGTCCGGCCGGAGACCCAGATTCACACCCATATGTGCTACAGCGAGTTTGGCGACATCCTGGAGGCCATCGACGCCATGGACGCGGACGTCATCTCCTTCGAGGCTTCCCGGTCGGACCTGGCGCTGGTGGAGCAGCTCGAGCGGGCGCGCTTTGAGACCGCCGTGGGCCCGGGGGTGTACGACATTCACTCGCCCCGGGTGCCGGATGAGGCTCAGTTCACCCGCACCATCGCCGCGCTGCTGGCGCATATCGCCCCTGAGCGGCTGTGGATCAACCCGGACTGCGGCCTGAAGACCCGGGCGGAGTCGGAGACCTGGGCGAGCTTGGCCAACATGGTCGCGGCGGCCAAGGCGGCCCGCGAGGCGCTCTGATCGGCGGCGGGAGACGGGTTCAATCAATGAGGCGGCGAGAGGCAACCTCTTTCTTTCATGCGGGCGGCGGGGGCCGTCCGCCTTTTTTGATCGGGGGACTTGTCCCGCGATGCTTTACACCTTACAATGGGGGTGGTAAAATGCATTCCTGATAAGGAGGCAAACAAACATGACGAAACCCGTATCCATCTGGTATGCGCAGCCCGCCCGCCAGTGGGGCGAGGCGCTGCCCATCGGCAATGGGTCCCTGGGGGGCATGGTGTTCTCCGGGGCGGTTCAAGATCATATTCAACTCAACCTGGATACTCTGTGGTCCGGCCGGCCCCGCAGCACCGTCAACGAGGCGGCGCGGGGGGCGCTGCCCCAGGCCCGGGAGCTACTGCGCCAGGGCAAGCACGCCGAGGCCAAGGCCTTCATTGAGCAGCACATGATGGGCGTGTACTCCAACGCCTACGAGCCCATGGGCGATCTGTATCTGGACTTTGAAAACCGCGGCGCGGACTATCGCCGCAGCCTGTCCCTCAACGACGGGTTGGCTCGCCTGCACCTGGGCGCCCAGCACCGCCGCTATTTCTGCTCGTACCCGGATCAGGCCCTGGTGGTGCACCTGACCGACGTGGTGCCCATGGACTTCACCCTGCGCTTGAGCAGCCCGCTCAAGCACACCTACACCGTGTGCGAGGATATGCTCTGCATCGACGGTCAGTGCCCGACCTATTCGCATCCCAACTATACCCAGGTGCCTGACGAGGCGGCCATCGAGTACGACGACGATGAGACCATTCACTTCGCCCTGCGCGTCGGGGTCAAGACCGATGGCGCGGTCAGCGCCTCGGGCCGGTATCTGTCGGTCTCGGGGGCGACCCAGGCGGTCATCGTCGTGACGGCGGCGAGCAGCTTCGCCGGCTATGACAAGCTGCCCCACGCCCAGGGGAAGGACCCGGTGGCCCCCGCTGAGGAGGCCCTGCGCAAGGCCCTGGCCCAGGACGTCCAGACCCTGCTGGATCGGCATATCGCCGACCACCGCGCCCTGTTCGATCGGGTGGAGCTGGACTTGGGCGCGCCCAAGGATCAGCTGCCCACGGACGAGCGCCTGGCCGCCATGCGCGAGGGGGAGGAGGACATGGACCTGGTGGCCACGCTGTTCCAGTTTGGCCGCTATCTGATGATCGCCAGCTCGCGGCCGGGCACCCAGCCCGCCAACCTGCAGGGCATCTGGAACCAGGAACTGCGTCCGCCCTGGTCGAGCAACTACACCTCCAACATCAATGTTCAGATGAACTACTGGCCGGTCGAGGTCTGCGCCCTGTCCGAGTGCCAGCAGCCCCTCTTTGACATGCTCAGGGAGCTGGCTGTGTCGGGGGAGCGGACCGCCCAGGTCAACTATGGCTGCGGCGGCTGGACCCTGCACCACAACACGGACATTTGGCGGATGACCACGCCGGTCACCGGGGACGCCACCTACGGCTTCTGGCCCATGGGCGGGGCGTGGCTGAGCCGCCAGATCACCGAGCGCTACCAGTACACGCAGGATCGGGCCTTCTTGGAGGCGTATTACCCTGTGCTGCGCGGGGCGGCGGCGTTTTTGATGGACTGGATGGTGCTCGATGAGGGCGGCCGTTTCACCACCAGCCCTTCCACCTCGCCGGAGAACAGCTTCCTGGACGAGGCGGGCAACAAGTGCTCGGTCGCTACGGGCTCGGCCATGGACCTGAGCATCATCCGCGACACCCTGGAGAACCTGATCGCCTTCGACCGCGTCCTGGGCGGCGAGGATGACGTGGCCGCGCGCGCCCGGGAGATGCTGCCCAAGCTCAAGCCGCTGACGGTCGGCCCCGACGGCCGCCTGCTGGAGTGGGACCAGCCCTATCCCGAGTGGGAGGAGGGGCACCGGCATGTGTCCCATCTGTACGGCCTGTACCCGGCGGCGCTGATGCTGCCCGGCCGGGACGACGCCCTGCGCGCGGCGGCCAAGGCCTCCCTGGACTATCGCCTGGCCCACGGCGGGGGGCACACCGGCTGGAGCTGCGCCTGGATCATCAACCTGTTCGCCCGGCTGCTCGACGGCGAGCAGGCCTGGAAATATGTGCGCACCCTGGTCACCCGCTCGACCTATGACAACCTCTTCGACGCCCATCCGCCCTTCCAGATCGACGGCAATTTCGGCTTCGCCTCGGGCGTTGCGGAGATGCTGCTGCAGAGCCACGCCGGCTACCTGCAGCTACTGCCCGCGCTGCCGGAGGCTTGGCAGACCGGCTCGGTCAAAGGCCTGCGGGCCCGGGGCAACATTGGCGTGGATATCCGCTGGGAGGACGGCGTGCTCGCCGAGGCCTGGCTCAGACCTGAGCTGGACGGCCCGATCTACCTGGAGGGGGATTACCGGGTGACCGATCAGTCCGGAAAACTCGCGCCGCTGAACATGCAGGGCGCGATTCTGGCCAAGGCTGGCGAGGCCTACCGCGTCACGCTATGAGCCCTAAAAATGGGGCGCGCGGGATGCGCGCGCCCTGGTGCGACATCCCCGGCAGCGAGGCGTGGCAGGCGGTGACCCGGCTGGCCGAGGGCTATTCCGACGACGAGGTCTACCTCGTCCAGTTCCCGCGGGGGGAGCGCGTGCTGCGCCTGTCCCCGGCGTCCGCGCAGGCGCGAAAGCGCGCGGAGTTCGAGGCGATAGCCCGGGTGCGCGCTCTGGGCGTGCTCGGATCGGAGCCCATTGCCCTTGGGGTTTGCGATGGCGGCGCGCGGGTTTACCAGCTGCTCTCCTTCGTGCCCGGGGAGAAGATCGAGCACGCCCTGCCCGGGCTGCCCGAGCAGACGCAGTACCGCCTGGGCCTTGCGGCGGGGCGCAGCCTGGCGCGCATCCACAGCCTGCCCGCGCCGCCGGACCCGCCCGACTGGGAGGCGCGCTTTAACGCCAAGATTGACCGCAAGATCGCCCTGCACCGAGACAGCGGGGTGCATTACCCCGGGCAGGACCGGTACCTGGACTATCTGAACCGCAACCGGAGCCTGCTGAAGGGGCGGCCCCAGTGTTTCCAGCATGGGGACTACCACTGCGGCAACCTGATCCTCACCCCTGAGGGCCAGGTCGGCGTCATCGACTACAACCGGCTGGACTACGGGGACCCCTGGGAGGAGTTCAACCGCATCGTCTGGTGCGCTCAGGTCAGCCCGGCCTTTGCCAGCGGTCGCATCGACGGGTATTTTGACGGCCCGCCGCCGGAGCTGTTTTTCCAGCTGATGGCGCTCTACATTGCCAGCAACCAAATGGCCTCGGTGGCCTGGGCGGTCCCCCTGGGCCAGGACCAGGTTGATATCATGCTCGCGCAGAACCAGTTCGTTCTGGATGGATACCGGGGATTTGAGACTGTGGTGCCCACCTGGTACCACGGCGCGTAAGCCGATGGTTTTAGGCCGCCCCCTGGGGAGCTTGTCCCCGGGGGGCGGTTTGCTGTATAATAATTTGATGAACGAGAAGGGGTGACAGCATGGACAGTTTGCAGGTGAGCATCTTCACCACGGCCGAGGGGATCGAGGCGGTGGCGGGCAAGCTCTATAGCATGGACCTGACGCAGCTTGAGATCGTCGACGACGTGGAGGAGATCAAGGCCATCTTGGAGGCCAGCCGGCAGTACTGGGATTATGTGGACTATGAAGAGCTGCTCAAGAACCATGGGCAGCCCTGCGTGAAGGTGTATGTGGCCGACGACGAGGTGGGCCGCAAGACCGTGGAGGATATCTGCGCCGCCCTGGCCGAGCTCAAGGACGCCGACGTGGGCGTGGACCTGGGCGGGCTGCAGGTCACCCTGCAGAAGGTGCGGGAGGACGATTGGGCCAACAACTGGCGGCAGTATTTCAAGCCCGTGCCCGTGGGCGAGCGGCTGCTCATCCAGCCCGCCTGGGAGGAGCTGGCCGCGCCCACCGATCGCACGGTGCTCAAGATCGAGCCGGGGATGGTCTTCGGCACCGGCCAGCACGAGACCACCGCCCTGTGCCTGGCCTTGCTGGAGCAGTACGTCCGCCCCGGGGACCGGGTGCTCGACGCGGGCTGCGGCAGCGGCATCCTGTCCATCGGCGCGCTGCTGCTGGGCGCGGGCTGGGCGCTGGGGGTGGACATTGACCCCAACGCGGTGAAGATCGTGCGCGAGAACGGCCGGCTCAACGGCCTGGAGGCCGACCGGCTGCAGGCGCTATCCGGCAACATCATCGAGGACGAGCCCCTGCGCGAGCAGGTCGGCGGCGGGTATGATCTGGTGCTGGCCAATATCGTGGCCGACGTCATCCTGGCCCTATGCCCGCTGACGCCGGGCTTCATCAAGCCCGGGGGAATCTTCATTACCTCGGGAATCATCTCCATGCGCCTGCCCGAGGTGGAGCGCGCCCTGGCGCAGCGGGGCTTCACCGTGCTGCAGGTGGTCCGCAAGAACGACTGGGTGGCTGTCGCCTCCCGCTACACGGGGGGGAACGGGTAAGTGCACCGCTTTTTTGCCGCATCCATCCAGGAGGGACGGGCCCGGCTGGATGGGGAGGAAGCCGGGCACCTGAGCCGGGTGCTGCGCCTAGGCCCGGGGGATGAGGTCATCGCCTGCGACGGCGCGGGGCGGGACTATCGGGCCCGGGTGCTCCAGGCCGATCCTAAGCAGGCCCTGCTGGAGCTGATCGAGCCGATGGACAACGCCGCCGAACCCCGGCTGCGCGTCACCCTCTATCAGGGCTTGCCCAAGGCAGGCAAGCTGGAGACCGTTATCCAGAAGGCCACCGAGCTGGGCGCGGCGCGGGTGGTGCCCATCCAGGCGGCCCGCAGCGTGGTCAAGATTCAACCTGACCGGCAGGGGGAGCGGGTAGCCCGCTATCAGCGGGTGGCCTACGAGGCCTGCAAGCAGTGCGGCCGCGCCCGGGTGCCCGAGGTCAGCGCGCCGATGTCCTTCGCCCAGGCCGAGGGGATGCTGCGGGGGCACGAAACGCTGCTGCTGCCCTGGGAGCAAGCCCGGGAGGGCTCTCTCTACGCCGCTCTGGCCGCCGCACGGGACGCGGGCGCGCCAGTTGGCGACGTGGGGCTGGTCATCGGCCCGGAAGGCGGTCTGGCGCCTGAGGAGGTGGCCTATCTGGAGGGACTGGGCGCCAAAACCGTCACCCTGGGCGCGCGCATCCTGCGCACCGAGACCGCGGCGGTGGCGGCCCTGGCCTGCGTGATGTTCGCCCTGGGGGAGATGGGGGGATGACGATGAAGACCGTGGCCTTTGCCACCCTGGGCTGCAAGGTCAACCAGTATGACAGCGACGCCATGGCCCTGCTGTTCGAGCGGGCGGGCTACCGCGTGGTGGATTTTCGCGAGCGGGCCGATGTGTACGTGGTCAACACCTGCACGGTCACCGGCACGGGCGACCGCAAGAGCCGGCAGATGCTCGGCCGGGCTCACCGCGCCAACCCCGAGGCGGTGCTGGTGGTGGCGGGTTGTTACGCTCAGCAGGACCCCGAGGCGGTGCTGGCCCTGCCGGGGGTCAAGGTGGCCCTGGGGACCCAGCGCCGGGGCGAGGTGGTGTCCCTGTGCGAGCGGGCCGCCGCCACCGGCCAGCCCATCAACGCCGTGGCCTCCTTGGCCGGCGCGCGGTATGAGGACCTGTCCGCGCCCCGCCAGAGCGGGCACACCCGCGCCCATGTCAAAATCCAGGAGGGTTGTCGCCAGTTCTGCACCTACTGCGTCATTCCCTACGCCCGGGGGCCCCTGCGCAGCCGGCCCTTGGCGCGCGTGCTGCAGGAGGTGGAGGCGCTGTGCGCCGACGGGGTGCGCGAGGTGGTGCTCACCGGCATTCACCTGGCCTCCTACGGTCGGGATATCGGGCAGCCCGGGGCGCTGCTGACCGTGCTCGAGGCGCTTGAGGGGGTGGACGGCCTGGAGCGGGTCCGCTTGGGCTCCCTGGAGCCCACCCTGATCGACGAGGCGTTCATCGCGGGCATTGCGCCCCTGACCAAGCTCTGCCCGCACTTCCACCTATCGCTGCAGAGCGGCTGCGCCCGTACCCTGGAGCGCATGGGCCGTCGGTACAGCCCTCAGCAGTACGCCCGGGCAGCGGCGCTGCTGCGCCAATATGATCCCCTGGCGGCGCTGACCACCGACGTGATGGTGGGCTTCCCCGGGGAGAGCGAAGCCGACCACGCCGACAGCCTGGCCTTTGTGGAGCGGATGGGGTTTGCGCGCATCCATGTGTTCGCCTACTCGCCGCGCAAGGGCACGCCGGCGGCGGCCTACCCGGACCAGGTGGACCCGAAGATCAAGGAGGCCCGGACCCATGAGATGGGTCAGCTGGGCGATCGGTTGGCGGTCGCCTACGCCAGGGGCTTGGTGGGCCGCGTGGAGCCGGTGCTGCTCGAGCAGCCGCACCAGGGACGGATGGCGGGCTACACCCGATACTATGTCAACACCCTGACCGACGCGCCCGCCGCCCGGGCGGGGGAGCTGGTTCCCTGCGCGCTGGTGGACGCGGATGATCAGGGCAATCTCATCGGCCGGACGGTATGAAGGAGGGTTATTCCATGTCAGAGTGCGTTTTCTGCAAAATCATCGCCGGGGAGATCCCCAGCAACAAGGTCTACGAGGATGACGAGGTTATCGCTTTTCGCGACATCGCGCCCCAGGCGCCGGTGCACGTGCTGGTGGTGCCCAAGGCCCACGTGCAGGACATCCTGCATGTCGATCCTGACAGCGGCGTGATGGCCGCGGTTACCCGGGGCGTTCAGCAGGTCGCCAAGGCCCTGGCGCTGGACCCTGACGGCATCCGCGTGGTCAACAACTGCGGCAAAAAAGCCGGGCAGACGGTGTACCATTTGCACTTCCACGTGCTCTCGGGTCAGCAGATGAGCGAGCACATGTGCGGCTGAGGATTTGATCCCCCTGCATGGTTGACAGATGCCCGGCGGGCCGCTATAATGTATTTGTGTGTTGTGTGACGAGTGCCCATTGCATCGCATACCACCGCAAGGTAACAATGCACATTGTTATAAGCGGAGGGAGGGATAGAAATGTCGGAGATCCGTGTTGGAGAGAACGAGTCTTTGGAGAGCGCTCTGAAGCGCTTCAAGCGTAAGTGTGCGCGCTCTGGCGTCATGGCTGAGATTCGCCGTCGCGAGCATTATGAGAAGCCCAGTGTGAAGCGCAAGAAGAAGGCTGAGGCTGCCCGCAAGCGCAAGTACTAAGCAAACCGGAAAGGCCGCGGATCGTTGATCCGCGGCTTTTTGTCGTTTTGGTCGGTCTTCATCGGCGCGCGTCTTTGCCCGCCGGAGCTGTTTTGAATCCCGCCGCCGCTGCATAGGCTAGCAGAGAAGCCGCAGGGAAGGGGGGAGCGCCATGGGGCGCCGAAAGCGCAAGGCCCTGGACCAGATCATCAGCTGGTTCGATCTGCCCAGCGAGGTGATGCTGCAGCTGCCGCAGATCATGCTGCTGGGAAACCGGCGGCTGCACGTGGGCAACCACCAGGGATTGGCGGGGTATACCGATAGCCAGATTCGCCTAAAATGGTCCGGGGGCTGGATCCAGATCAGCGGGGAGCAGCTCCAGCTTGAGCAGGTGGGTCAGCAGGAGGCCATGGTGGTCGGCCGCATCGACGCGGTGGAGATGGTGAGGGGAACGGATCGGCATGGGTAAGGGAAAACTGCGGCGGTATCTGCTCGGCTATGGACAGATTCAGATCGAGGGCGTGTCCCTGGAGGCCTGCCTGCGCAAACTCTTCGAGCGGGGGATCGTGCTCGAGCGGGTCGAGCGGCGCGCCTATACCCGTCTGACGGCCTGGGTCCCCCTGGCGCGCCTGGGGGAGATCGAGCAGCTGCTCTCGGAAACCTCCTGGCGCTTGAAGGTGCTGCGCCGGGGCGGTTTTCCCATGCGCCTGAAGGCGCTGGTATCCCGAAAGGGCCTGCTGGTGGGGCTGGCGCTGGGCGTTGCCCTGGTGGTGTACCTGATGCAGTTTGTCTGGCAGGTCGAGGTCAGCGGCTGCGAGGAGCCCATCCGAGGCCAGCTGATCGAGCAGCTGACCCAGTGGGAGATCGCCCCGGGTACGCCCCGCGGCGGGGTGGACCTGGACGCGCTGGAGGGGCGGATCGCCGACGCCTTTCCCGAGCTGAGCTTCGTGCACGCGCGGATGGTGGGGTTGCGCCTGTACATCACCACCGCCCCCAGGCAGATGCCCCCAGAGATGATCGACACCTCCCAGGTCGCCGATGTGGTCGCCGCCTGCGACGGCATCATTGATTCCATCGACGTCTACGAGGGCAAGGCCCTGGTCAAACCCGGGGACAAGGTGGTCAAGGGACAGGTGCTCATCAGCGCGGAAGTCACCGGCAAGGAGGATCAGCTCATCCGTGTCTGCCACGCCCGGGGCAAGGTCACCGCGCGCATCTGGCGGCAGACCCAGGGCACCGCGCCCACCCTGCGCACCGAGCATGTGCCTGCGGGGGACACAATCCATGTCCAGTCCATCCAGATCGGTCCGTGGCGCATCCCCCTGAGCGCCCAGCCCGAGATGAGCGGGCAAATGGACTATACCTGCCAGCGCGGCGACCTGCTGGAGCGAATGTTCCTGCCCATCGTGTGGATCCATGAGACCTACACCCCGGTCGACCTTCAGCAGCAGCCCCAGGATGAGCTCTATATCCGTCAAATGGCGGCCGAGGGCGCCTGGCAGCGCATGCGCGCCCAGTTGACCGGCGAGAACCAGGTGGACGACTACTACTTGCTCTACACCCAGCGGGAGGACACCTTGGTGGCGACGCTGCAGGTCGAAACCCTGGAGTCCATCGGTCAGGAGCTGCCGCGCGACCCCGGCGATATCCCGCAGATCACCCCCTCGCCCACGCCCGCGGGCAGCTGAATCGGCCACGGCTTGAAACCCGTCCTCTGGGATACTATAATAGTGCTGGGGCAGCGATACCCAAGATCAGAGGAGGGGTCTTTTGCAAACAGAACATGTAGCCTTTGACACGTTGGAGCAGATTGCCGATATCTTCGGCCCTCAGGATTGCAACGCCAAGGCCATCGAGAAAGCGCTGGAGGTCCTCATCAACGTCAAGGATGGGGGCGTCTTCATCAGCGGGGAGGACGAGGCGGTTCGCGTCGCCGCCAACACCCTGCGCATCCTGCAGAAAATGAAGCAGAATCAATCCCTGATCACCGGCGTGATGGTGGACCAGGCCATGGAACTGGCCCGGGCCGACCATGTGGACGTGGACGAGGCGATCGAGGCGATGAGCAACGTGGTCGTGGTCACCAACCGGGGCAAGCCCATCCGGTGCAAGACCGTCGGCCAGCGCAACTATATCAAGGCCATCCAGAACAACACCGTCACCATCTGCATCGGCCCGGCGGGCACCGGCAAGACCTATCTGGCCACAGCCCTGGCGGTGGCGGCGCTCAAGCGCAAGGAAATCTCCCGCATCATCCTGACCCGACCGGCGGTGGAGGCGGGGGAGAAGCTGGGATTTCTGCCCGGCGACCTGCAGCAGAAGGTGGACCCCTACCTGCGCCCGCTCTACGACTCCCTCTATGAGTTCCTGGGCCAGGAGACCGTGCATCGCTATCTGGAGGACGGTACCATCGAGGTGGCTCCCCTGGCGTACATGCGCGGGCGCACCCTGAGCAACTGCGCAGTCATTTTGGACGAGGGGCAGAATACCACCCTGGACACGCTGATGATGGTGCTCACCCGCTTCGGCGAGGGGGCCAAGGTCATCATCAACGGCGACATCACCCAGATCGACCTGTCCAACGAGCGGGGCTCCGGCCTGAAGCAGTGCGCCGAGATCCTCAAGGGCATCGACGACATCGCCATCGTCTCCCTGTCCAAGCGCGACGTGGTGCGCCACAAGCTGGTCAAACAGATTGTCGACGCCTTCGAGCGCTACAACGCCAAGTTGAATCGCGCCGCGCCGAGAACCAATCCCAAGAAAAAATGAGCGCATCGAATCATCGGGCAGCCTCCCTGGAGGCTGCTTTTTTCACCCCTTGACAGGAGAAGAAAATGAACTATAATTAGTTCTGAAAGAAACGGTTACAAAAAGAACAAAATAGGGGGCGACGCGGATGAAACGGCCTGCGGACGTGCTGCTATCCATTCGCCGTACTTTCAAGCTCTACGGGCAGTGCTTGGAGGGGGTGCGTCAGGCCTACGGCCTGACCCAGATGGAGATGACGATCATCAGCTTTCTGCACAACAACCCGGGCAAGGACACCGTCGGCGAGATCGCCGAGGTGCGGATGCTGCCCAAGGGGAACGTCTCCCAGGGGGTGGATTCCCTGATGCGCAAGCGCCTGCTGGCGCGCGCCGACGATCCTGACGACCGGAGAAAGCGCCATTTGCTTCTGCGACCGGAGGCGCTGCCGATCGTCGAGCAGATCGAGCAGGCCAATGAGAATTTCGCCAAGAAGTGCTACGCCGGGTTCTCCCCGGAGGAGTTGGCGCTTTATGAGCAATTTACAGATCGGTTGATGCAAAATACCATCCGCGAATTGGAGAGGAGAGAGAACGACCATGCATGAGGACAAGGACTTTCTGGGGACCGAACCGGTGGGCAAGCTACTGTGGAAGTTGGCTCTGCCCACGGTGGCGGCTCAGCTGATCAACATGCTCTACAACATCGTGGACCGCATCTACATCGGCCACATTCCCGATATTGGGGCGCTGGCGCTGACGGGCGTGGGCGTGTGTATGCCGCTGATCATGATCGTGACAGCCTTTGCCGCCCTGGTCAGCAGCGGCGGCGCGCCCCGGGCCTCGATCTTCATGGGCCGGGGGGACCATGAGGCCGCAGAGAGAACCCTGGGCAACTGCTTTTGCCTGCAGCTGATCATCTCGGTGCTGCTCACGGCGGTGCTGCTGGTGTGGGATCGGGACATCCTCATGGCCTTCGGCGCCAGCGAGAACACCATCGCCTACGGCGTGAACTACATGGACATCTACGCGGTGGGCACCATCTTTGTGCAGCTGACCCTGGGGATGAACGCCTTCATCACCGCCCAGGGCTTTGCCAAGACCGGCATGCTCTCGGTGCTCATCGGCGCGTTGGCCAACATCGTGCTGGACCCGATCTTCATCTTTGGGCTGAACATGGGCGTGCAGGGCGCGGCCCTGGCTACGGTGATCTCCCAGGCCTTCTCCTGCGCTTGGGTGCTGTCCTTCCTGGCGGGCAAGCGCACCACCCTGAAGATCCGCCGGCGGTATCTGCCGCTGAAGGCCAAGGTCATCCTGCCCAGCCTGGCGCTGGGCCTGTCGGTGTTCATCATGCAGGCCAGCGAGAGCATCATCTCGGTGTGCTTCAACTCCTCCTTGCTGCGCTACGGCGGGGATATCGCCGTGGGCGCCATGACCATCCTCACCAGCGTCATGCAGTTTGCCATGCTTCCCCTGCAGGGCCTGGGTCAGGGCGCTCAGCCCATCATCAGCTACAACTACGGCGCGCGCAACGCCGGCCGGGTCAAGGGGGCCTTCCGCCTGCTGCTGACGGCCAGCCTGGCTTATTCCACGCTGCTATGGGGCTGCGTGATGCTCTTTCCCCAGGCGTTTGCGGGCCTGTTCACCACGGACGCGGCGCTATTGGCCTTCACCCAGACCGCCCTGCGCGTCTATATGGCCTCGATGCTGCTCTTCGGTATCCAGATGGCCTGCCAGATGACCTTCAACTCCCTGGGCAACGCCAAGGCCTCCATCCTCGTGGCGGTGATGCGCAAATTCGTCCTGCTGATTCCGCTGATCTACATCATGCCCCAGATTTTCCGGGCCAACCAGACCCAGGCGGTGTACATGGCCGAGCCCATCGCCGACCTGCTGGCGGTCTCCTTCACGGCGATCCTGTTCTTCTTCCAGTTCAAAAAGGCCCTGGCGGGTATCTCGGGCGCGGGCGGCCAGCCGACGCGCGCCAAAACCGCCTGAGCGCGAAGCGGAGTTTTCTCAAGCGAGCTGCCCATCCCGGCGGCTCGCTTTCGCATCTGAGCGCGGCGCGCGTCCTCCGGTTGTGAAAACCGGGGCAAGTGGTGTATAATAGCATCAATGCTTATGATGAAGGGATTGCGGCACCGATGAAAGCAACCAAAGGCGGCACGGAAATCGCCCCTGCCCGGCGGGCTCGGCATAAGGCGCTGCAGCGCAAATTCGGCGAGCGGGCGCATTTCACCCTGTTGGCGGTCATCGCCCTGGTCGCCTGCGCGCTTTTGATCACCATCACCGTGGTGACCATCGCGCCCAAGCGCTATAGCCTACAGGCGGGGGAGGTGGCCGACGAGAACATCAAGGCCACCAAGGACATCGAGGACACGGTCAACACCGCCCTAAACCAGGAGCGCGCCCGGCTGACGGTGGAGCGCAAATATAAACACGATCAAAATATCACCACCAGCGTTTACACCCGCCTGCGGGAGGATTACGCCGCGGTGACCGGGCTGCGCCATCAGGTCAGCGAGGCCGTCGCGGCCGCTGGCGAAGCGGGCGTCCAGCAGATTCAGGAATCCTACTGGACCTATCTGTTGGGTGAGATGCCCGTGGAGATGGATCTCGACGCGGTTCGCAATGTGTTACTGGCCTCGGATGCGGACTACAACGCCATGGCTGAGTCCGCCGAGACCATTTTGGAGACCGCGATGCAAAACGGTATCCGCCAGGAGCAGCTGGATGATCAGCTCGAGCGGGTACTGTTGGAGATCGGCGCCACGGAGCTGGCCCGGGAGCAGCCGGACCTGCTGTTGCTGGCCCAGGGCTTGGTCAAAAAGCATATCCAGGCCAACATGATCTACGATGAGGCCGCCACCGAGGAGGCCCGGGACAAGGCTGCCGAGGCCGTGCAGCCGGTGATGGTGCTCAAGGGGCAGAACATCGTGCGTGAGGGCGAGATCGTCACCGAGGCGCAGATGAAAATGCTCGACGACCTGGGCCTGATCGCCGCCAACATGGTGGACTGGAAGCTCTACATCGGCACCGGGCTGCTGGTTATCCTGCTGCTGACGCTGGTCATCTCTTATATTGTGGTCTTCGAGGCCTCGATCTTGAAGAACATCAAGGAGTGGGCGCTGCTGTTCGCGATCATCACAGTGGTGGTGGGCGTTTGCGCGCTGTTTAGCAAATCCATCCCCGCGCTGATGCCCGTGGCCTACGGGGCGCTGTGCATCGCCATGCTGCTGCACTTTCGCCTGGCGGTGGTGGTCAACGTCACCATCAGCGTTTTGGTGGGCATCATGGTGGCCGGGGAGGAGGGCATCATGGGCGTGTCCATGAGCATGGCGATGATGGTTAATATCATCGGCGGCACCATGGGCGTCTACCTGGTGCGCTACCGCCGCCAGCGCTCCACCTTGGTGATGGACGGCGTGGTCATCGGTGCGGCCAACGCGGTCAGCTACATGGTGGCCGGCCTGATGACCACCTCCAACCTCAGCCAGATGCTCATCAACGCGGCCTATGGCTTTGGCAGCGGCGTGCTGGCCGCCATCCTGTGCCTGGGCACCATGCCCCTGTGGGAGGTGCTCTTCGGCCTGGTGACCGACTCGAAGCTCATGGAGCTGGCCAATCCCGGACAACCCCTGCTGCGCAGGCTGCAGCTGGAGGCCCCGGGCACCTACTCCCACTCGCTGATGGTGGCGAACCTGAGCGAGTGCGCCGCCGAGGCCGTGGGCGCAAACGCCCTGCTGGCCCGGGTGGGCGCGTATTATCACGACGTGGGCAAGCTGGAGAACCCCTTTTACTTCAAGGAAAACCAGATGAGCCAGGACAATCCCCACGACCACATCGGGCCGGAGGAGAGCGCGCGCATCATCCTGGCCCACCCAGCGGACGGCGTGCGCCTGATGGAGCGCCAGCACATCCCCAAGCTGCTACAGGACATGACCCTGCAGCACCACGGCGACACCCCGGTGGTCTACTTCTACCATGCGTACGTCGAGCGGGAGGGTGAGGACGCGCCCTTGACCCTGAACGATTTTCGTTATCCCGGACCCCGGCCCCAGACCAAGGAGGCTGGCATCCTGATGCTGGCCGACACCGTGGAGGCGGCGGTGCGCTCCATGCCCCATCCCACGCCCCAGTCCATGCGCGAGGCCATCCGCAACCTGGTGCGCGGCAAGCTTGAGGATGATCAGCTGGATGACTGTCCCTTGAGCATCCGGGACCTCAATACCATCGAGGAGGCCTTCTACGACGCGCTCAAGGGTATGTTCCACGAGCGCATCGCCTACCCTAAGGTGGATATCAAACGTCTACCCGAACAGGAGGAGGAGAATTGAGTCTGGTCGAGCTACAAATTGTCGTGGATGAGGACCTGAACGAGGCGGCCGAGACGGTGCTGGCGGCGCGCGGCCGGCTTGAGCCGCTGTGGCGCGAGGCGGCCGCGCAGGCGGCGGCCCGCTGCGGTCTGGAGGAGGACGCCCAGGTCTGCTTGACGGTCACGGACGACGCCCATATTCAGCAGCTCAACCGCCAGTTCCGTGGCGTCGACCGGGCCACCGATGTGCTAAGCTTCCCCCTGCAGGACTATGTCTGCCCTGGCGGAGCGCGGATCGAGCCCGCCGAGCGCGACCCGGACACCGGCGCGCTGGCCCTGGGGGACATCGTCATCGCCCTGGAGCATGTGGCCGACCAGGCCGAGCGCTATGGGCACAGCCTGCTGCGGGAGGCGGCTTTCCTGCTGGTGCACGGCATGCTGCACCTGCTGGGCTACGACCACATGACCCCCGAGCAGGAGGGGCGGATGTTCGCCAAACAGGAGGAGGTGCTCGCATGTATCGGACAGACGCGGTGACCGACTATGTGCAGACCGCCCTGGAGGCCCGGGAGCGGGCCTACGCGCCCTACTCCCATTTCCGGGTGGGGGCCTGTCTGGTGGCTGAGGATGGGCGCGTTTTCACCGGCTGCAATGTGGAGAACGCGGCCTACCCAGCCACCCGCTGCGCCGAGCAGGGGGCGCTGCTCGCAGCGGTGGCCGCGGGCGCGCGCCGTTTTGCCGTCATCGCCATCGCCTCGGACAGCGCGGATTTCACCCTGCCCTGCGGGGTGTGCCGCCAGATGCTCAGTGAGTTCGCGCCCAACCTGCGGGTGATCTGCGCCAACCGCGAGGGAACGTGGCGGGAGTACAGCCTGGAGACCCTGCTGCCGGGCGCGTTTTGCGCGGCGGCCATGGAAGGAGAACAGCCTTGACGCAGTCTGTCTATCGCTCCGGATTCATCGCCATCGTTGGGCGCACCAACGTGGGCAAGTCCACCCTGATGAACGCCCTGATCGGTGAGAAGGTCGCCATCGTCGCCGACAGGCCTCAGACCACGCGCTTTCGCATCCGCGGGGTACTGACCCGACCGGCCTACCAGATGGTGTTCATCGACACCCCGGGGATGCACACCCCCAAGAACCAGCTCAGCCGCATGATGGTGGCCTCGGCTCAAGGCAGCCTGCAGGATGTGGACGCCGCCCTGGTGGTGGTGGACGCAGCAGCGGGCGTCGGGCCGGGGGACGCGCGCATGCTCCAGGTCGCCGGGCGCTGCGGCGCGCCGGTGGTGGTGGCGGTCAACAAGACCGACGCGCTCAGCCATGCCCAGCTGGGCGACCAACTGGCCAAGTTGGCTCCGATGCTGCCGGAGAACACCCGGGAGGTGCTGCCGGTGTCGGCGCGCACCGGGGAGAATTTATCCAAGCTGGAGGCCATCCTGCGGGAGCTGCTGCCCGAAGGGCCTCAGTATTACCCCGAGGACATGATGACCGACCAGCCCGAGTACCGCATGGCCGCCGAGGCCATCCGCGAAAAGGCGTTGACCCTGCTGTGCGACGAGGTGCCCCATGGCGTCGGGGTGGATGTCACCCGTATGCGGCCGGGAGCTCAGGGCAAGATGGTCGTCAGCGCGTGCATCTACTGCGAGCGGGAGACCCATAAGGGCATCATTATCGGCAAAAACGGGGCGATGCTTAAAAAGATCGGCTCCCTGGCCCGGGCCGACCTGGAGGCGCTGCTGGGCGAGCCGGTGTACCTAGATCTGTGGGTCAAAGTCAGCCCAGGCTGGCGGGACAACGCCGGTCAGGTTCGATCCTTGGGCTACATCGATGAGGATGAATAATTCTGGATCGTTCCGGCCAGGCTAGCGGCAGGAGGGATGCAGAATGCGTAAAAAACGGCGGGATGTGGCCAATGTGGCCTGGGAGACGTTTGCCAAAACCGGTCAGGTGGGCAGCTACCTGCTCTACCGCGCGGTGCGGTCGGTCTGGCGTCCCCGGGGATAATTAAATTATAGGGGGGAGCGCATGCCGCAGATACAGACGCCGGGGATTGTGCTGCGCCAGGCGGCCTACGGCGAGGTGGATCGGATGCTCACCCTGCTGACACCGGCCCAGGGCGCTCTGACGGTGTCGGCCAAGGGCTGTCGGCGGCCCAAGAGCAAGCTGCTGGCGGCGACCCAGCCCTTTTGCTGGGGGGAGTACGCCCTCTACCAGAAGGGGGAGCGCTACGGGCTGACCCAGTGCGTGGTGCGGGAGAGCTTCTTCGGCCTGCACGGCGACCTGGAACGGCTCAACCATGGCAGCCTGATGCTCAACCTGGCGGAATACGCCGCCCATCCCGACCAGAACAGTCGGGAGCTTTTTGCGTTGCTGTTGCGGGGACTTGGGGCCCTGTGCTATGGCCAGGGGGAGCCCGAGGGCGTGACCGGCGTGTTCCTGTTGCGACTATGGCGGATTCTGGGTGTCCAACCCGAGCTGGGTGGCTGCGTGTTTTGCGGCCGGCCGGACGCGGGCTATTTTAGCGTGCAGGCAGGGGGCCGGGTGTGCGCCGACTGCCGAGCGCGGGCGGGGGATGGGCGGCCGCTGCCGGGGGATCTGCTGGAGGTGCTCACCGACATCCTGAGGGCGGATTTGACCCAACCCGCGTCCTGGCGGTTGGATCAGCCCATGGCGCGCCGCCTTTTCACCATGATGACCGCCTATCTGGACGCGCAGATGGGCCGATCGTTCAAATCGCTGGAGATGATTTTACGCCAGCAAACCCTGAATTCACCTGAGTTTTAGCAAAAATCACCTTGCCTTTTCACCCTATTTATACTATACTATGAAAAGCCCTGCGGCCCCCTGGCTGCGGGCGCAAACCCTGTCAGCAAGCTGAAGGCAGCTTTGAATGTGTTAGCAATGACAAGGAGGAATACAAATGGCTCACAAGTATGTCTACCTGTTTAAGGAAGGCAACGCCAGCATGCGCAACCTGCTGGGCGGCAAGGGCGCGAACCTGGCCGAGATGACCTCGCTGGGCATGCCCGTTCCCCAGGGCTTCACGGTGTCCACCGAGGCCTGCACCCGGTACTATGAGGATGGCAAGGTGATCGCCGACGAGATCGTCGATCAGATCTACGCCGCTCTGGCCGAGACCGAGAAGATCGTCGGCAAAAAGTTCGGCGATCTGGACAACCCCTTCCTGGTTTCGGTACGCTCCGGTGCCCGCGCCTCCATGCCCGGCATGATGGATACCATCCTGAACCTGGGCCTGAACGACGTGGCGGTGCAGGGTCTGGCTAAGCTGACGAACAATGAGCGTTTTGCATACGATAGCTATCGCCGCTTCATCCAGATGTTCTCCGACGTCGTGATGGAGATCGAGAAGAATAAGTTCGAGGATATCCTGGATGCCCAGAAGGAGAAGGTCGGCGCCAAGATGGATACCGATCTGACCGCTGAGGATCTCAAGGAGGTCGTCAAGGGCTACAAGGCGCTGTATCTGAAGGAGAAGGGTGAGGAGTTCCCCCAGGATCCCAAGGTCCAGCTGCTCGAGTCCGTCAAGGCCGTGTTCCGCTCCTGGGACAACCCCCGCGCCATCGTCTACCGCCGCATGAACGACATCCCCGGTTCCTGGGGCACCGCCGTCAACGTGCAGGCCATGGTGTTTGGCAACATGGGCAACGACTCGGGCACCGGCGTTGCCTTCACCCGCAACCCCTCCACCGGTGAGAACAAGCTCTACGGCGAGTACCTGATGAACGCCCAGGGCGAGGACGTCGTGGCCGGTATCCGGACCCCCCTGTCCATCGAGACCATGAAGCAGTCCATGCCCGAGGTGTACCAGCAGTTCCATGATATCGCCACCACCCTGGAGAAGCACTATCATGACATGCAGGATATGGAGTTCACCATCGAGCGCGGTAAGCTCTACATGCTGCAGACCCGCAACGGCAAGCGCACCGCGGCCGCGGCCCTGAAGATCGCCGTGGATCTGGTGAGCGAGGGCATGATCACCAAGGAGCAGGCCGTGCTGATGGTCGATCCCAAGCAGCTCGACGCTCTGCTGCACCCCCAGTTCGATCCCAAGGCGCTCAAGGCCGCCAAGGTTGTGGCCAAGGGCCTGCCCGCCTCCCCCGGCGCCGCCTGCGGCCAGGTGTATTTCACCGCTGAGGAGGCCACCGAGGCCGCCAAGAACGGCCAGAAGGTCGTGCTGGTGCGCCAGGAGACTTCCCCCGAGGATATCGAGGGCATGTACGCCTCCCAGGGCATCCTGACCGCCCGCGGCGGCATGACCTCCCACGCGGCGGTTGTGGCCCGCGGCATGGGCACCTGCTGCGTGGCTGGCTGCAGCGACATCGCCATCGACGAGGCGACCAAGACCTGCACCATCGGCGGCGTCAAGGTGGCTGAGGGCGACTTCATCTCCCTGGATGGCTCCACCGGCAACGTCTACGCCCAGGCCATCGAGACCATGGACGCCTCCGTGTCCGGCGACTTCGCGACCCTGATGAACTGGGCCGACGAGCTGCGCACCCTGCAGGTTCGCACAAACGCCGACACCCCCCGCGACGCCAAGGTGGCCGTGGGCTTCGGCGCTCAGGGCATCGGCCTGTGCCGCACCGAGCACATGTTCTTCGATGAGGACCGCATCCCCGCGGTGCGCGAGATGATCCTCTCCAAGAACGAGGAGCAGCGCCGCGTGGCCCTGGCCAAGCTGCTGCCCATGCAGAAGGCTGACTTCAAGGGCATCTACGAGGCCATGGAGGGCCGCCCGGTCACCATCCGCTTCCTGGATCCCCCGCTGCATGAGTTCCTGCCCACCGCCGACGAGGATATCCAGGCGCTGGCGGACACCATGGGCCTGACCTTTGACGCCGTCAAGCAGACCGTGGACAGCCTGCATGAGTTCAACCCCATGATGGGCCACCGTGGTTGCCGCCTGGCGGTCAGCTATCCCGAGATCGCTGAGATGCAGACCCGCGCCGTGATCGAGGCCGCCATCGAGGTCAAGCAGGAGAAGGGCTACGACATTCTGCCCGAGATCATGATCCCCCTGGTGGGCGATGTGAAGGAGCTCAAGTTCGTCAAGGCCGTCGTCGTGAAGACCGCCGACGAGGTCATGAAGGAGAAGGGCGTCACCATCAACTACAAGGTCGGCACCATGATCGAGCTGCCCCGCGCCGCTGTGACCGCCGACGAGATCGCCACCGAGGCCGAGTTCTTCTCCTTTGGCACCAACGATCTGACCCAGATGACTTACGGCTTCTCCCGCGACGACGCCGGCAAGTTCCTGGACGACTACTACAGCAAGAAAATCTTCGAGTCCGATCCCTTTGCCCGTGTGGACCAGGATGGCGTGGGCAAGCTGATGAAGATTGCCGCTGACCTGGGCCGCAAGACCCGCCCTGACATCAAGATGGGCATCTGCGGTGAGCACGGCGGTGATCCCAGCTCGGTCATCTTCTGCCACAAGCTGGGCCTGAACTATGTGTCCTGCTCGCCCTACCGCGTGCCGATCGCTCGCTTGGCTGCCGCTCACGCCGCCATCGAGGAGAAGCTCAGCAAGTAAACCCCTTGTTCTTACAGCCAGGGATTCCGATTGGGATCCCTGGCTTTTTATGTTTTGGGGCCTCGGTGGGGAATTTTACCCGGGTTCGCGGGCAAAAAGAGGATTTTTTGCACACCCTGTGGTATCTATTCTTAGGATTTTCGGGAAAAGGGGGAATCCAAGGTGCAAGTGCGAGAATTCCAACAGCAGCAGGAGGCCCAGCTGCTCATGCCCTGGGCGGCGCACAGCGTGGACACCCGTGGCCGGGATCACCCCATCACGCCCTGCCCGCTGCGCACCGACTACCAGCGCGACCGGGATCGTATCCTGCACTGCAAGAGCTTTCGTCGCCTCAAGCACAAAACCCAGATGTTCCTGGCCCCCGAGGGCGACCACTACCGCACCCGGCTGACCCACACCCTGGAGGTCACCCAGATTGCCCGCACCATCGCCCGGTCTCTGCGGCTCAATGAGGACCTGACCGAGGCCATCGGCCTGGGCCATGACCTGGGCCACACGCCCTTTGGCCACGCGGGGGAGCGGGCGCTCAACCAGGTGGCCAGCATGGGTTTTGCCCACAACCTGCACTCCCAGCGGGTGGTGGAGGTTCTGGAAAACGACCAGGGTCTCAATCTGACCTGGGAGGTGCGCGACGGGATCGCCCACCACAGCGGCGAGGTCGCCCCCAGCACCCTGGAGGGGCAGGTGGTGCATCTGGCCGACCGCATCGCCTATATCAACCACGACATTGACGACGCCATCCGCGCAGGCATCCTGCGCGACGACCAGCTGCCGCAGGGCGCCTTGGATATTCTCGGCGACAGCCACGGCAAGCGCATTGACACTGTCATTCGGGACGTGGTGCGCTCCTCCTGGGAGAAGCCCGAGATCATCATGAGCCCCGAGGTTGCCCAGGCCATGACTGACCTGCGGCAGTACATGTTCAAGCATATCTATTTTGACTCGGCGGCCAAGCGCGAGGAAGGAAAGGCCGTGCGCATGCTCCAGGAGATGTTCGCCTACTATCTGGAGCATCCCCGAGCCATGCCCGAGGATCAGATGGACGCGGTGGCGCGTTTCGGCGTGGAGCGGGCGGTGGTGGATTACATCGCCGGTATGACCGACCGCTTTGCCATCCATACCTATCAGGAGTTGTTTTTGCCCGATTCCTGGCAATACTAGACTGCGGAGGATTTGATTATTCCAAAGAGGATTTGCCGTCGGGGTGTCGAATCAAATTACCTTGTCCCTGCAAAAGCGCGCATTGTGGAGGAAAAGTGTCATTTAAGCAGGAAATGACGAGGAAATGAGCGAATCATACACCTGAACGAATCATCACGACGCAACTGGGAACACGAGGACAGAGGGGGATGCCATGGCGGGCTTTTTTTCGGAGGATTTTCTGGAAGAGGTTCGCAGCCGCAACAGCATTGTCGAGGTGGTCTCCGGTTACGTGCCCCTAAAGCAGAAGGGGCAGAACTATTGGGGCTGTTGCCCTTTTCACCAGGAGAAGACCCCGTCCTTCAGCGTCAACGCCGACAAGCAGATGTACTACTGCTTCGGCTGCCACGCCGGTGGCAACGTCATCCACTTCCTGATGCACATGGAGCGCCTGGATTTCGTCGAGGCCGTCAAGCAGTTGGCCGAGCGGGCGCACCTGACCCTGCCCGACAGCCGTCCCCAGGCGGATGTCGACCGGGAGACCCGCCAGCGCAACCGGCTCTATGAGATCAACCGACTGGCGGCCCGTTTTTTCCATGACACCCTGAACGGCCCCCTGGGCCGGGCGGCCCGCGACTACCTGGACGGACGCGGTCTGTCCGGAGCGATGATCACCCGCTTCGGCCTGGGCTTTGCCCCCGACAGCTGGGATGCGCTCATCCGCCATATGGCCGCTGCGCAGGTGCAGGAGGCTGAGTTGGTTCAGGCCGGTCTGGCGATCCAGGGCAAGCGGGATCATCCCTACGACGCCTTCCGCAACCGGGTGATGTTTCCCATCATCGACCCGCGTGGCCGGGTGATCGGCTTTGGCGGCCGGGTGATGGACGGCAGCCAGCCCAAGTACCTCAACTCCCCGGACACGCCGGTGTTCAACAAGCGCTGGAACCTCTACGGTCTCAACCTGGTCAGCAAGAAGCGCCCCCTCAGCCGTATCCTGGTGATGGAGGGGTACATGGACGTCATCAGCCTGCATCGCTTCGGCTTTGACGAGGCGGTGGCCTCCCTGGGCACCGCGCTGACCCCGGAGCAGGCCAAGCTCATCAAGCGCTATGCCGGGGAGGTCATCCTGGCCTATGATGGCGACAGCGCGGGGCAGAAGGCTACCCTGCGGGGTCTGGACATCCTGGCCGAGCAGGGCTTGAATGTTCGGGTGGCTCAATTCCCCGATGGGATGGACCCTGACGAGTTCATCCGCAAGCGGGGCGCGCCGGCCATGGAGTTGGCGCTCCAGGACGCGCTGGAGTTGACGGCCTTCAAAATCAAGAGCCTACAGAGCCAGTTCAATCTGTCTCAGGACAAGGGGCGAGCAGACTACGCCACCGAGGCGGCCCGGGTCATTGCCCAGCTCAAAAGCCCCATTGAGCAGGAACGCTACCTCAAACCGCTGAGCGTGCAGACCGGGTACTCCCTGGAGACGCTCAAGAGCCAGGTGGGCATGAGCGGCCCCGCGCCACAGGCCCCTTCGGGCGCGCGCCCGGCCAAACGGGCGCGCCCTGTCACCATACAACCCCTCTCTCCGCAGCATATCAATGCGGAGACCCAGCTGCTCAGCTATGCCGCTTCCGGTCGGGAGATGGCCGAGCAGGTTTTCGAGCGCATGGAACCCGACCAATTTGTGGAGCCGTTGCACGCCGAGCTGGCCAAGGCGTTGCACGAACGACTCTCCCGGGAGGGTTGGCCCAGTCCGGCGGAGTTGCTCAACGAATTTCCCGATGCCCAGCAGGCCCGCCGCGTCGCGGCGATCCTGGAGAAACAGACGGACTGGGATGGCTTTGACAGCCTCCAAATGATGGAGGATTGTATTCGGACGATCCGGGTGTACTGGCTGCAACGGCATATCGATGCGCTGAAACAGCAGCTGGGCGCTCAGTTTCAAGCCGATGCGGACACCCTGCGTATCGTTGCCCAGATCCGCGATTTGACCCAGCAGCTGCGGGAGACAACGGATGCCGCCGAAAGGAGAGACGATGGTGCCTATAGATGAAGCAAAGCAGAGTCGCATTCGTGAACTGATTGCCACGGGTAAGCAGAAGGGGATGCTCTCCTACAAGGAGATTATGGACGCGTTGGAGGATGTCGAGATGGAGCCCGATCAGATCGACAAGCTCTATGAAGGGCTGGAGGGCATGGGTATCGACATCATCGGCAACGCGCCGGCTTCGCCCGAGGGGCAACCCGAACACGACGACGCGGAGCCCAATCCCGAAGCGTTGGAGGCCATCGCCGAGGAGGAGTTGGACCTGTCGGTGCCCGAAACCATCTCCACCGATGACCCGGTGCGCATGTACCTCAAGGAGATCGGCAAGGTGCCGCTGCTCAGCGCAGAGGAGGAGATCGACATCGCCAAGCGCATGGAGCAGGGCGATGAGGTGGCCAAACAGAAGCTGGCCGAGGCAAACCTGCGCCTGGTGGTGTCCATCGCCAAGCGCTATGTGGGCCGGGGCATGCAGTTTCTGGACTTGATTCAGGAGGGCAACCTGGGCCTGATCAAGGCCGTGGAGAAGTTCGACTATCGCAAGGGATATAAGTTCTCCACCTACGCGACCTGGTGGATCCGTCAGGCCATCACCCGAGCCATCGCGGACCAGGCCCGCACCATCCGCATCCCGGTCCACATGGTGGAGACCATCAACAAGCTGATCCGCGTCTCCCGCCAGTTGCTGCAGGAGTATGGCCGGGAGCCCCAGCCTGAGGAAATCGCCAAGGAGATGGGCATCTCCGAGGAGAAGGTTCGGGAGATCATGAAGATCGCCCAGGAACCCGTCAGCCTGGAGACCCCCATCGGCGAGGAGGAGGACAGTCACCTGGGCGACTTCATCCCCGACGACGACGCGCCCGCGCCCGCCGAGGCCGCTGCCTTCACGCTGTTGAAGGAACAGCTGATGGACGTGCTGGACACCTTAACGCCCCGGGAGGAGAAGGTGCTGCGCCTGCGGTTCGGTCTGGACGACGGTCGCGCCCGTACCCTGGAGGAAGTGGGCAAGGAATTCAACGTCACCCGAGAGCGTATCCGGCAGATCGAGGCCAAGGCGCTGCGCAAGCTGCGCCATCCCAGCCGGAGCAAAAAGCTCAAGGATTTTCTCGAATAAGCCGGTTTCGGCTCGTGACGATGGAAGAGGAGGCGAGGGTCTCCTCTTCTTTTTCAAGGGAGGTGGCGCGGTGCTTTCCAAGCGGTTGAACGCCATTGCCCAGCGCATTCCGGCTGGGTCCCGTCCCCTGGAAGTGGGGTGCGACCATGGACGCCTGGCCTGCGCGCTGGCGGCGTCGGGCCGATATCCACGGGTGATAGCCAGCGATGTCAGCGCGCCCTCGCTGGACAAATGCCGTCGCCTGGCCGAGCGCATGCATCTGGGCGACCGGCTGGAGCTGCGCCTGGGCGACGGGCTGGCCGTCGTGCAGCCCGGGGAGGTCGATACCGTCATCCTGGCGGGCATGGGCGGTCAGCTGATGATCCGCCTGCTAGAGGCTGGCAAGGGCGTACTGGGGGCGGTTGAGCGCCTGCTACTGGCGCCCAACCGCGATCAGCAGGCCCTGCGGGTGGTTCTGCGCGGCCGCGGTTGGCGGCTGGAAGATGAGACCCTGATCCAGGAGGAGGGGCGCTTCTATCCCATCCTGGCCTATGTGCCCGGGCGGGACCCTCTGGACCTGGGCCCGGCGCCCGAGGTGGGACCGCTCATGGCTACCCGGGCTACCCCGGAGCTGGCGGCGTTTCTGCGCATGCGCATGGACGAGGCGCGGCTGCTGCGGGCGGACCTGGCGGCCCGCGATACCGAGCCCGCCCGGCGGATGGAGAACGCGCTGGGTAAAAAACTCGAACAGTGGGAGGCGCTCTATGAAAACCTATACGGCACGCGAGCTTGAGCAGTTGCTCCTGGCGGACATCCCCGCCGCGTGGGCGGAAGAATGGGATAATGTCGGTTTGCTGGTGGGGGACGGGCGCGCGCCAGTGCGCCGCGTGCTGGCGGCGCTGGAGGTCACCGAGGCGGTGATCCAGGAGGCGCAGGCCGTGGACGCCCAGTTGATCTTGACCCACCATCCGGTTATCTTCAAGGGCGTTAAGCGCTTGAGCCCCCAGGACCCCCAGGGCGAGCTGGCCTTCGCGCTGGCGCGGGCGGGCCTGTCGGTCATCAGCCTGCACACCAACTGGGACGCCGCGCCCGGCGGCACCAACGACGCCCTGGCGGGTGTCCTGGGGGTATCGCGCCTGCAGCCGTTCTCCGCGGGGGAGGCGCAGCCCATCGGCCGCGTCGGACAAATCATCCCCAGCACCCTGGGCGCGTTCGCCGCCCATGTCAAGGGTGCGCTGGGCAGTCGGCACTTCCTGGTCGTCGGCGACCCGGCGCGCTCGGTCGGTCGGGTCGCCCTGTGCGGGGGCGAGGGCAGCGACTTCCTGCTGGCCGCCCGAGATCAGGGCGCGGACGCGCTGGTCACGGGGGAGATGAAATACCACACCCTGCTGTTGGCCGAGCAGTTGGGGTTGGCGGTCGTCGTCGCGGGACACTATGAGACCGAGGCCCCGGGTCTGGCGGCGCTAATTGTCCATTTACAAAAGCGCTTGGATACGGTAAACTATAATCGTATTGAGATCATGCCGTCCCAGCGGTCCCGGGCGCCCTATTGGGCGCTGGCCTAGGGTGGACGGTGCCTGCCAAGCGAGCAGGGGGAACGAGCCCGCGGCTTGTTCCTCTTTTTCGAGGGAGGCGGGCGGAGAGGAGACAAGACATGCAGCAATTGGATCTGTTGTGGAACTACCAGCGTGTGGACTTGCAGCTGGATCAGGTGGACCATGAGATCAAACAGACGCCGGTGCGCAAGCGCATGGTTCAGGTGCGCAATTTCTTCATTAACGCGCAGAACGGCTTAAAGAAACTCGAGGCCGAGGCCGACGGGTATGCCGGCAAAATTCAAAAGGTGCAGGGGGAGCTCAAAGCGCTCTCCGCCCGCTTGGCGCAGGCGCAGCGGGAGTTCGACGAACTGGGCGAGGAGGTCGCCATGGACCAGGTGGAGTCCGCGCGCAAGCAGGCCTCCGTGCTCAACAACCAACTCACCCAGAAGGAGCGCGAGCTCAGCGCGGTCATCCGCGAGATGGAGGAGATGGAGAAGCGCTATCGTACCCTGCGCGCAGGCATGGTGCAGGCCAAGAAGGAGTTCGATTCGCTCAAGGTCGAGTACGACGCGCTGCTCAAGCAGTACGAGCCCCGCGTCAACGAGATCAAGACCCGGCGTACCCAGGCCGAGGAGGGGATCGACGCGGCGCTGCTCGAGAAATACCGCAAGATCAAGGGGTCCCGCCCCAATCCTATGGCCACTGTGGAGCATGACCAATGCATGGGCTGCAACATGAGCCTGCCCTCGGCGACCATGACCCTGCTCAAGGATGGCGCGCGCATCGTGGAGTGCGAAAACTGCGGCCGTATCCTCTACCTGAAGAGCGAATGATCCGTTCGGACCGCTTCGGCGGTCCATTTTGCTTGCCTGCCGCGAAAAACTGTGGTATGCTAACTCTTGTCTGGCGACAGACAGGATGAGCGGGCTGAGTGGCCGCGGCCCCGCGAGGGGACGAGGAAAGTCCGAGCTCCATAGGGCAGGGTGCTGGGTAACTCCCAGTGGAGGCGACTCCAAGGAAAGTGCAACAGAAAGAAACCGCGGCGCTTGCGCCGTAAGGATGGAAAGGCGAGGTAAGAGCTCACCAGCGGCTTGGCGACTTGTCCGCTCTGTAAACCCCACCTGGTGCAAGATTGATATCGGGACACATGTGGCGGCCCGTCACGTCCCGTGTAATCGCTGGAGCCGACTGGCAACCGTCGGCCTAGATAGATGGCCACTCTCGACAGAACTCGGCTTATAGGCCCGCCTCATCTGGAAAAAGGCGCCCTCGCGGCGCCTTTTCGCATATTTGGATGGCCCCGCGCGCCGTACCCAAATGCACATTTGTTATTGTTTAAAATCAAATTGAACCTGCACAAATCTGCATAAAGACAGGAAATATTATGCTGCGGTGCAATTTCCCGTTGACAATCCTGCAAGCAGCGTTTAAAATAGGGACATGGTTTAAAAAACCGTATACAATTTCCCTTTTCAACAAAAAAAGAGGAGGAAGTACCATGAACAACAAGAATAAGCTTTGGGCTCTCTTGCTGGTGATGGCGCTGGTTGTCGCGACCTTGGCCGGTTGCGCGTCTCAGCCTTCGGGCGGAAGCGCGGCTCCCCAGTCGAGCGACAATGGCGGCGGTACCGCGGGCTCGGGCGATAAGATCCTGAAGATGGGCCTGTCGGGCATCGAGGGTATCTTTAACCCCATCCTGGCGGACACCACCTATGACGCCTACGTCAACAGCTGTATCTTCGAGGGTCTGGTCACGCTCGCGCCCAACGGCGAGTATGTCGAGAACCTGGCGGCGAGCTACACCCTGAGTGAGGATCACCGCACCTACACCTTCACCCTGAAGGACGGCATCACCTTCTCCGACGGCACGCCCTTGACCACCAAGGACGTCGAGTTCACCTACAAGACCGCGGCCTGCCCGGAGTACACCGGCGCCCGTGCCTACATCGTCTCCGGCCTGGAGGGCTATGACGCTTTCCACAATGGCGACACCGAGGAGTTCCCCGGCATCAAGGTGATCGATGAGAAGACCATCGCCTTCACCTATGCGCAGGGCATGGAGGCTCCCGGCAACATCGAGAACTTCCAGTACGGCATCATGTCGGCTGACTACTATGCCTTTGACACCTGGGAGGAGTTCACCGCGCTGAACGAGAAGCCCATGGGCACTGGCATCATGACCTTCGACTCTTGGGCGCCCAAGCAGTTCGTCAAGCTGAACAAGAACGCGAACTACTGGGATTCCGCCAACGCGGCCAAGATCGACGGCGTGCTGATGAGCGAGGTGCCGGACACCTCCATCCTGCAGGCGCTGCAGACTGGTGAGATCGATTTTGCGATGCCCTCCGCCTCCGCGGATAACGTCAACGCCCTGAAGGGGATGGACAACATCACCTTCCAGAGCTACCTGGGCAACGGCTACACCTACATGTGCTTCAACACCACCCGCGACACCCTGAGCGATGTGCGTGTGCGTCAGGCGCTGATGTACGCCCTGAACCGTAAGGAGTTCATCAATGCCGAGTATGGCTCCGAGGAGCTGGCTCAGGTGGGTATGGCTCCCATCTCCCCTGTGAGCTGGGCTTACCCCGATCCCGCGTCCCTGAACGCGTACGACTTCGACCTGGACAAGGCTGCTCAGCTGATGGATGAGGCTGGCTGGACCATGGGCGACGACGGCTTCCGCTACAAGGACGGCAAGAAGTTCTCCATCAACTGGCTGGTTTACACCGAGTCCACCTGGACCCAGACCCTGTCCTCCATGGCGGCGGACACCTGGAAGCAGCTGGGCGTCGAGCTGAACATCGAGCTGATGGACTTCAACACCGTGGCTTCCCGTACCACCGATCCCGCTCCCGCGGACAAGGACTTTGACATCTACACCATGGGCTTCAGCCTGGGTGTCGATCCCGATCCTTCCGGCGCGCTGTTCGACGCGGATGCGTATGTTGAGGGCGGCTTCAACGCCTCCGGCTACCGCAACGATCGCGCCCAGGAGCTGATCAAGCAGGGCAAGGCTGAGTTCGACAACGAGAAGCGCAAGCCCATCTATGCGGAGTTCGCGCAGCTGATGAACCAGGAGATTCCGACCATCATCGTGGCCTACCGTTCGGAAATCTGGGGTATCAACAACCGCGTGCACGGCATGGACCTGCAGACTTACAAGGATTGGACGGCCTGCCTGAAGGATATCACCCTGGATTAATCCATCAAGCGGTTCGAAAGATGCCCGATCAACCGATCGGGCATTTTTCAAATCGCATGTAGAGAGGACGCGAAAAGCATGAGGAACTATATCATTCGGCGCGTGCTGCAGATGATACCGGTCTTCCTCGGGATACTCTTCATCCTGTTCTTCCTGTTGGATCAGGCGCCCGGCGGCCCTGCCTCCAACATGATGGATCCCAAGATGACCCCCGAGCAGAAGGCCGAGCTCGCTGCCAAGCTGGACCCGGATATCCCCTTCTATCAGAAATTCTTCAATTGGCTGGGGGAGGCGCTGCAAGGCAACTTCGGCTACTCCAACAAACACAAAAAGCCCGTCACCGCCGTGATCGGGGACTATATTGGGCCTACCTTTATCCTGGCGCTGTCTTCGCTGGTGCTGGCGCTGCTCATCGGTATCCCATGCGGCATCATATCCGCAACCAAGCAGTACTCCAAGCTGGATAACGTCCTGACGGTCATCTCCCTGGTTGGTATCAGTATTCCCTCCTTTTTCTTTGGGCTATTGCTGCTCAAGGCCTTTGCTGTGGATATCAAGATCTTCCCCCTCTTCGGCTTCCAGGATGCGACGCTGAGTAATGCGCCCTTCTGGACCCGCTTCTGGGATTCGGCGTGGCATCTGGTGCTGCCGACCTTCGTATTGGGACTGGGCTCGGCCGCATCCTTCATGCGGTACACCCGCTCCTCGATGCTGGAGGTCATCCGGCAGGATTATATCCGGACCGCCCGCGCCAAGGGCCTGAAGGAGAAGGTCGTCATCTATAAACACGCCTTCCGCAACGCGATGATCCCCATCATTACCCTGCTGGGCGCTCAGCTGCCGGGCCTGATCTCCGGCGCGCTGATGACCGAGACCATCTTCGGCCTGCCAGGGTTGGGCAAAATATCGGTTGACGCAGTCAACACCCGTAACTATCCGGTGATCCTGGGCATCAACGCGATGCTGGCGGTCCTCACGCTGTTGGGCGCGCTCCTGTCGGATATCTTCTACGCGGTGGCCGATCCCCGAATTAAGTACGATTGAGGAGGCTGACCCATGTCTGATATGACTGTGACAAACAAGGCAGCCCGCAAGAAGCGTCGGGAGCAGTCCTATTGGGGTGGCGTGGTCCAGCGGTTGTTCAAGAATCGTTTGGCTACGATCAGCCTGATCGTGCTGACCGTGCTGGTGCTGGCCTGTATCATCGTGCCGGAGGTCTCGCCCTACGAGATCCAGCAGACGGATATGACCGCCAAGGCCCAAGCGCCCTCCGCGGCGCACTGGCTGGGGACCGACAATATCGGGCGCGACCTGTTCACCCGCCTATTCTATGCGGGGCGCATTTCCCTGGGCATCGCCCTGGTCGTGACGGCGATCCAATGCCTGATCGGCGTCATCCTGGGCAGCATCGCGGGCTTTTATGGCGGCCTGATCGATGCGATCATCATGCGTCTGGCGGAAATCTTTATGAGTTTCCCGTTTCTGATTATCTGTATCACCGTAGTGGCCATCTTCGGCAGCGGACCTGTAACCCTGGTGGTGGTGCTGTCGGTGCTCAGTTGGCCCTCCATCGCCCGAATCGTGCGCGGACAGATTCTCTCGCTGCGCGAGCTGGAGTACATGGAGGCCTGCGAGGCGCTGGGCATCAGCGACGTCAAGCGGATTTTCCGCCATCTGCTGCCCAACGTGCTGGCCTATGTCATCGTGTACGCCACCCTGGGCATGGCCAGCGTCATCCTGACGGAGACCTCGCTGTCCTTCCTGGGCCTGGGCGTCGCGCCGCCGACCCCGACCTGGGGCAACATGATCCAGGAGGCCAAGAATATTTTGGTCATCCAGCAGAAGTGGTGGTACTGGATTCCCTCGGGCATGGCGATTTTCCTGACGGTCATGTGCTTCAACCTGCTGGGTGATGGCCTGCGCGACGCCGTCGATCCCAAGATGAAGAGGTAGGTGCATCATGAACAACGATAAGAAAATCCTCGAGGTGAAGAACCTCAAGACCTATTTCTATACGGAGGGCGGCCAGGTCAAGGCCGTGGACGATGTCAGCTTCTATGTGCGCGAGGGGGAGACCCTGGGCATCGTGGGCGAGTCGGGCTGCGGCAAGAGCATCACCTGCATGTCGGTCATCCGCCTGGTGGAGACCCCTCCAGGGAAATACGAGGGCGGCGAGATTCTCTTCGAGGGCAAGGACATGCTCAAAATTTCTGACGCCGAGCTACGCAAGATCCGCGGCAACGACATCTCGGTCATTTTTCAGGAGCCCATGACCAGCCTCAACCCGGTCTTCCGGGTGGGGGACCAGATCGCCGAGGCCATGATGCTGCACCGGCACCTGAGCAAGAAGCAGGCCCATGAGGAATGTGTCAAGCTTTTGCAGCTGGTTAAGATTCCCAACCCCGAGCGGGTGGTCGACGAGTATCCCTTTGCGCTCTCGGGCGGCATGCGCCAGCGCGTCATGATCGCCATGGCCCTGGCCTGCGAACCCAAGTTGCTCATCGCAGACGAGCCCACCACCGCCCTGGATGTCACCATCCAGGCCCAGGTGCTGGACCTGATGAACGAGCTCAAGAGCGATATCAACGCGTCGATCATTTTTATCACCCACGACCTGGGCGTCATCGCCGAGATGAGTGACCGCGTCATGGTCATGTATGCGGGTAAGGTCGCTGAGGTGGCCAGCGTCACGGAAATCTTCAAGCGCCCCAAACATCCCTACACCGTGGGCTTGATCAATTCCAAACCCGACATGACCACCACCGCCAAGCGCCTGCACGTCATCCCCGGCAGCGTGCCCAACCTCAACGATCGGCCCAGCGGCTGTCCCTTCCATCCCCGATGCGAGCACGCCATGGAGTGCTGCGCCAAGGAGTTCCCGCCCACCTTTACGGTCGGCGAGGGACATGAGGTCGCTTGCTGGCTCTACGAGAAGGAGAGTGAGAAGCATGAGTGAGGTACTCCTTCAGGTCAAGGGCCTCAAGAAATATTTTCCCATCAAGTCCGGCCTGGTCAAGCGGACCAAGACCTATGTTCAGGCTGTGGATGGGCTGACCTTCAATATCCAGCGGGGTAAGACCCTGGGCATCGTGGGTGAGTCGGGCTGCGGAAAATCCACCGCCGGCCGCACCATCCTCAAGCTGCTCGAGCCCACCGCCGGCGAGGTGCTCTTCAAAGGGCAGGACGTCTTCAAGATGAAGAAGCATGAACTGCAGCACCTGCGCACCAAGATGCAGATCGTCTTCCAGGACCCCTACAGCTCGCTCAACCCTCGCCTGCCGATCTATGACATTGTGGGCGAGGCCATGATGCAGCACAAGATCGTCGCCAACAAGCGCCAGATGATGGAGCGGGTGGAGGAGATCATCGGCAAGTGCGGGCTATTTCCCGAGCAGGCGGCCCGGTATCCCCATCAGTTTTCCGGCGGCCAGCGTCAGCGCATCTGCATAGCCCGCGCCCTGGCGGTCAATCCTGAGTTCGTGGTGTGCGATGAGACGGTGTCGGCGCTGGACGTGTCCATCCAGTCCCAGATCATCAACCTGCTCAAGGACATGCAGGATGAGATGGGCATCACCTACCTGTTCATCTCCCATGACCTGTCGGTGGTCAAGTTTATCAGCGACGACGTGGGCGTGATGTACCTGGGGCAGATCGTGGAGATGGGCACCAAGGAGGACATCTTCTCCAACCCGCTGCACCCCTATACCGAGGCGCTGATGAGCGCCGCGCCCTCCTTTGATCCTGAGGCGCGGCAGAACAAGAAGCGCATCATCCTGCAGGGGGATATCCCCTCGCCGGCCAACCCGCCGTCGGGCTGTCGCTTCCACACCCGGTGCCCCTATGCCACCGAGATGTGCAAAACCGTGACGCCTGCATATGAGGAGATCAAGCCCGGGCACTTCGCCATGTGCCATAAGGCCTCGGGCAAGTTCTAAGCTGCAAAGGAGCGTGTCGCCATGCTGTTTGGTCGCCACCGGGTCGAGGAGGACCTCGAGCGCATCCGCCAGGCCAACTTGCCTGAGCAGCAGCGCGCCGCGCAGGAGGCTGAACGGCAGCGCACCCGCAGGAAAGCCGGCGAGCTGGAGAAAGGCGACATCCCCGCGATGATCATCGCCGCCTTCTCGGTGCTGGGGCCGTATGTGCTGGCCTTCGTGGGCGTCGTGGCGGTTATCGTAGCGCTGATCGTGTGGTTCGGTTGATGATGGAGTTGACGAAACCCGTCGATCCATGTTATAACCGATAGGGAGGCCAAAGCGCGGCGTTAGGGAGGAGAGGACCATGGGGGAGATCATTCACAATATCTTCAATCAGTTCGTGCAGTACACGATCTATGGCTTGGAAGCCATGGGTGTCGTTGTGATCTTGATCGCCTCGGTTCGGGCTTTCTGCCGCTATATCCGTAACCTGCGCAACAGCAAGAGCGACAGCGCCATCACCCGGTTGGCCTTTGCCAAATCCCTGGCGTTGGGCCTGGAGTTCAAGCTGGGCGGGGAGATCCTGCGTACCGTCATGGTGCGGGATTGGCAGGAGATCGGCATCGTGGCGGCGATTATCGCCCTGCGGGCGCTGCTCAACTTCATCATCCATGTGGAGATCAAGAATATGGAATCCCACTATCCCAACCCCAAGGTGCCGGAATGATGCAGACCAAAATCCTGATTCCTGAATTTTTGCTGCCCCTGGCGGACGTTTTTGCCCGCTGGGGGCAGCCTGTCTATCTGGTGGGCGGCTGTGTGCGCAACCGGCTGCTAGGCCTGCCGGCGAGCGATCTGGACGCCTGCGGCCCGGCGCTGCCGCAATCGGTGGCGGACCGTCTGGGCGCGGCGGGATTCACCGTGATCCCCCGGGCCATGGATTTTGGCACGGTGGAAATTCACTTGCCTAGCCCTCAGGGCCGCCAGATCGTCGAGTACACCACCCTGCGGCAGGACAGCTATCGCCCCGGCGGCGGACACAGACCTGACCGCGTCACCTTTACCGAGAGCCTCGAACAGGACGCCCGGCGGCGGGATTTCACCCTCAATGCGATCTACGCCCACATGGGAACCGGCGAGTTGCTAGATCCCCTGGGCGGACTGGAGCATCTGCGGCAGGGCCGATTGGTGGCTGCCGACCGGCCCGAGATCATTTTTTCTCAGGATGGATTGCGGCTGATGCGGGCCGTGCGGTTCGCCAGCCAGCTGGGCATGGACATCGACCCGGACAGCTGGCAGGCTTTGTTGGACTATCGGGACAACCTGGCCGATGTCAAAGCCGAGCGCGTCCAGGTGGAGTTCTCCAAAATCCTGCTCTCCGACGACGCGTATCCCATGCGCGGCGGCGAGCGGGGTCCGCTCAAGGGATTGCATCTGCTGATCGCGGGCGGGCTGATGGGCCACATCCTGCCCGAACTGCTGGAGGGGGCGAGGATGGACCAGCGGCCGGATTACCATGCCTACGACGTGCTCGAGCACCAACTGCGCACCTGCGCGGCCATGCCGCCGGTGTTACCCCTGCGCCTGGCCGGACTGGTCCACGACTTGGGTAAGCCTGCCTGCCGCCGGGAGAGCGGCTGCTATCTGGACCACATGCGGGTGGGGGAGGCTTTGGCCCGCAGCCGCCTGGGGCAGGGCGGATTGCGCTACGACCGGGTGACGGTGGACCGCGTGGCCCGGTTGATCCGCAACCACATGTACGACATCAGCGGCACCGCCAAGGACAGCACCCTGCGCCGCTTTTTCCTGCGGCTGGGCCTGGCGAACAGCTGGGACCTGGTGCTGCTGCGGGAGGGGGACATCACGGGCTCGGGCATCCGCAGGGGCGAGGCCCGGCGCTGGCGGCGCATCCTGGGCGAGATGATCGCCCAGCAGGTGCCCTTCAGCCGGGGACAGTTGGCGGTTACCGGGCGCGAGCTCCTCGGTCGGCTCGGGCTATCCCCGGGGCCCGAGGTCGGCGCGCTGCTGGAGAAACTCTATCTGCACTGCGCAAACCATCCCCAGGACAACCGGCCCGAGCGCCTGCTGCGTCTGGCGCGGGGCTATCTACCCAAAACTGACAAAAAGGAGTCAACGACATGAAGATTTTCCGAGGCGCCAAGGTCTATACCCAGGGACAGATGCGCTCGCTGGACGTGGCGGTGGCGGGTGACCGGATCGCCGCCATGGGGGAGGCGGGCAGCCTGGCGGGCGAGGCGGTGGACTGTACCGGCGCGTACCTGCTGCCGGGCTTCATCGACCTGCATACCCACGGCATCGCGGGCTACGAGAGCGCCCAGCCCACCCGGGAGGCCTATGACGCCATGGGCGCGGCCTACGCCAGCCACGGCGTGACGGGCTATCTGCCCACCCTGGCGGCTTCCTACCCCGAGGAGGTGCGCCCGGTGTTCGACTTTCTGGCCAGCTATCTCGAGGAAGGCCCGGTGGGCGCCAAGGTCCTCGGCGTGCACATGGAGGGCCCCTTCTTCCACCCGGAGAAGCGGGGCGCGCAGCGGGAGGCCTGCTGCGTCCATCCCTGCTGGGAGATTTTTCAGCGCAGCGTCGGCCCCCATGGCGCGCTGGTCAAGCTGATGGCCATGGCGCCGGAGCTGCCCGGCGCGCAGCAGATGGCCGAGCGCCTGTTGGATAGGGGCGTTACCCTGTCCATGGGCCACTCCATCGCCACCTACGAGCAGGCCCGGGCTGGGGCGGACTGGGGTATGACCCAGGCCACCCACCTGTTCAACGGCATGCTGCCCATCCACCACCGCAAGCCCGGTCTGGCAGGGTACACCTTGACCGATCCCCGGGTCAAGGCCGAGCTGATCTGCGACTTCATCCACCTGCACCCCGGCGCGGTGCGCCTGGCCATCACCGCCAAGGGCGTGGACAACTGCCTGATGGTGTCCGACTCCCTGGCTGCGGCGGGCATGCCCGAGGGCGAGTATACGACCATTGGCCAGAAGGTGATTGTGCGCGGCGGCGTGGGATACCTTGAGGACGGCGTCACCATCGCCGGCAGTACCCTGACCCTGGATCAGGGCCTGCGCAACCTGGTGAACACCCTGGGGATGCCCATCGAACAGGTGGTGCCCATGCTCACCACCGTGCCCGCGCGCCAGATCAAGCTGGAGCATCAGCTCGGCGACATCCGCCCGGGTTACCAGGCCGACTTGGTCCTGATGGACAGCCAGCTGCGCGTATCGCGCACCTATATCGACGGCCAGTTGGTCTATCAGCGATAATCTGACAAGAAATCGGCGGGAGACGGCCTGATGGGCCGCCTCCCGTGCGCTTTTTGGACGGATGCTGTCAGGCGGCTGTTCTTTTTCTCCGCGCGCTTCGACGGGGCGCGCGCCCGCGCCTTTGTATAATGGCCCTACTGGGGGCTTGTCCCCGGTGGAGAGGGGTGTCGGGATGATGGAACAGCCGATCAAGTGGTTCGGCAAGCTCCGTGCACATACGGACAAGGGCGTCAAATATTGGATGGGACAGGCCTGCTGGATGGGACTGGGCGTGGTGTGCGGGCGTGCGCTGCTGCTAGGGCAGATCGCGCCCTTTGGCATCGCGCTGTGCGCCGCCTGCTGCCTGATGGGACGCTTTTACTGGCCGATGTTCGCCGGTGCGCTGCTGGGGTGCATCGCCATGCCCGGCGGACTCTACCGGGCGGTGGCTATCGCGCTGCTGGCGCTGGTTCACTGGAGCTGCGGCCAACTGGGCCGCAAGATGCCGGTGTGGCTGGGGGTGGCGGCCACCGGGGCCGCCTTGGTGCTCAGCAGCTATCTATTGGGCAGCGGATTGCTGCTCGACCGCATCGGCCAGGGACTCGAGGCCCTGCTGGCGGCGGCGCTGGTGGTGCCCCTGGTCAGCGCGGTCTCGCTGATCGCGCGGTTTCGCCGCCGCACGCTGATCACCCGGGAGGAGATGGTGTGCTTTGCGATGCTGGCCTCGGCGGTGCTGATCGGCCTGGGGCCGCTGACGATCGGGCCGATGAGCATCCGCATGATCCTGGCGCTGGCGGTCATCTTGCTCACGGCGGTGCTCACTGGCGCGTCCGGCGGCGCGGGGGCCGGGGCGCTGATGGGGCTGGTGCTGGCCCTGGGAGGGCAAGGCGGCGCACAAGCGCCCTTCCTGGTGGGCAATCTGGCTATCTGCGGGCTGCTCAGCGGCTGCTTTCGCAGCTGGGGCCGTTGGGGGGCGCTGCTGGGCCTGGCGGTCGGCAACACGGTGATGACCTTTTATCTGAACAACTTCACCGCCATCCTGGTCAGCTACGGCGATCTGGCGGTGGCCGCCGGGTTGGTGCTGCTGTTGCCCAAGACCACCCTGGAGGCCCTGCGCAAGCGCCTCAACGGGCAGATGAAGCGTCAGGTTGAGCAACAGTCCACCTCGCGCCAACTCCAGCAGGCTACGGTGGAGCGGCTCAAGAGCTTCTCCGAGGTGTTCGCCCAGCTCTCCGGCCTGTTTGACAACCTTTCCGGCCAGGGACAAGTCCCCGAGCAGGTGCGCATGGATCAGATGGTCGAGGCGGTCAGCGAGCAGGTGTGCTCCGGGTGCGCCCTGTGGAGCTGCTGCTGGAAGCGGGAGCGAGCGGACACCCAGGCTTGCTTCGCCCAGATGCTCGGCGATGCGGACGCGGCGGGCGAGCTGATGGAGCAACACCTGCCCGACGCGCTCAAGCGCAAGTGCCTGCGCAGCGAGCAGCTACTCCAGGGCGCGCGCGACGGCTTTGCGCGCTACTGCATCTCCCGCCAGTGGCGCGAGCGGCTCTCCGAGTGCCGGGCGCTGGTGGTGCGCCAGCTCGAGGGCGTATCCCGGGTGATGCGGGACATGGCTGGGGAGATGGACGTGCAGATGGAACCCCAACCTGAGACCGCCCAGGCCATCCGGGGCGAACTCGACCGCCATGGCATCCGCGCCAAGCAGGTGTCGGTGCAGCGGGGAAGCGACGGGCGGGTGGTGGTGCAGGTTACCCGGCCCAACTGCAGGGGCCAGCACTCCTGCCAGCGCATTGAGCTGGAGGCCGTGTCGGCCATGGTAGGGCACCGGATGCGCTGCGTCAGCGGCTGTACCGCCGACGGCAAGGGCGGCTGCGTGCAGACCTATGAATTGGAGCAGGAGTATGCCGTGCAGGTGGGCGTCAGCCAGGTGCGCAAGCAGGGCGGCGTGGTCTGCGGGGACAGCTGCTGCACCCATCCCCTGGCGGGTGGCAAGCTCATGATGGCCATCAGCGACGGCATGGGCAGCGGCGAGCGCGCCGGCCAGGAGAGCGAGGCTACCATTGCCCTGCTCAAGAGTCTGCATGAGGCGGGTTTCGCCCACGACGTGATTTTCAGCGTCGTCAATCAGGTATTGCTCTTTCGCAGCGCGGACGAAATGTTTGCCACCGCCGACCTCTGCCTGTTTAACCTCGTGGAGGGCTGGATGGACTTTATCAAGATCGGCAGCGCGGCCTCGCTGATCAAGCGGGGCAACCATGTCGAGCGCATCCAGGGCGAGTCCCTGCCCATGGGCATTCTCGAGCAAGTACAGCCTGACGCTTTCCGCCGCAAGCTGCGCCACGACGAGATGGTCATCCTGGTCAGCGACGGCATCCTGGAGTCCGGCGGCGATCCCGAGGGCGCCTGGCTGACCGACCTGCTCGAGGAGAGCCTGACCACTGATCCCCAGCAGCTCAGCGAGGAAATCCTTGAGGAGGCGCTGATGCGCTGGGGCGGCGCGGCCGGGGACGACATGACCGTCATGGTCGGCAAGGTCCAATCCCAAAAAGCCCGCCGGGAGAACCTCGATGTTCCCCTGGCCGACCGCAAGGCCGGTTAACCTTTCACCCCCGTCCTGTGCAAAGGACGGGGGTTTTGCGTACCCCAAGGATGCGAAAATCGGTCTTTTCTGGGGGTTAGCGCCGATTCCGACGATCCGGCCTGTGGCTAATTCGCCTCGCAGCGGGATGGGCGCGTCCATCCCGCTTTTGCTTTGCCCGCGGTCATGCTATGATGGGGCGGAGGGGGTGTGCTCATGAAACGGCTGATTTTTCTCTGCGGGCCCAACGGGATTGGCAAATCCACCGCCGCGCGGGCGTTGTATGATCAGATGGCGGGCAGCGCCCTGGTGGATGCGGACCAGTGCCGCATGATTGCCTGCGCGGGGTTCCCCGAGGCGGTGATTGAGACCCAGCGACGCAATTTGTGCGATTTGATCTGTAACTATCTGGCCTGTCCCGAAGTACGGGACGTCCTCCTGGTCTACGGTCTGCACGGGCACCGCGCCGGGGTGCTCCAGGCGGTGCTGGATGAGGTGGGGCGGCGATCCGGACCCTTTGACTATCGCCCGATCGTGATGACCTGCTCGTGGGCGGAGAACCTGCGCAGGGCCCGGCGCGACGGGCGGGATGAGGCGCGGGTGTGGCGGGGCTTGGCCAACAGTCGGTCGCCCTATGAAGGGCTGAACTGGCCCTGCCTGGATGTGACCGACCTGACGGTGGAACAGACCGCCCTCGCCCTACGCCAAATCCTCGCACAAACCGGGAATTGTTCATAAAAAAGCCCCAATGTGCCAGGCCTTGTCGCCTTGAAATCCCCGCATAAAAGCATTAGAATAAAATGGATTGTGAGGGAGGTGTCGCCTTGCTCGAGCCGGTGGCTGCGCTCTTGACCCAGCGGGACCTGCTCAGGCCCGGCTGCACCCTGGTGCTGGCCCTGTCCGGCGGGCGGGACTCCGTGGCGCTGCTGGATGTGTTGATCCGTCTGCGGGAGCGAGCAGGCTTCACCCTGCTGGCGGCGCACATGAACCATGGCCTGCGCCCCAACGCCCGGCGGGATGAGGAGTTCGTGGCCGCGCTGTGCGCGCGCCATGGCGTGCCGCTGTGGATCCGGGCGGTGACGCTTGGGCATCGGGCGAAAAGCGGCGAGGGATTGGAGGCCGCGGCCCGGCGGGCGCGCTACGCTTTTCTGGCCGAGGTGATGCGCCAGAGCCGCGCCCAGGCGGTGCTCACGGCCCACCATGCCTCGGATCAGGCGGAGACCCTGCTGCTGCAGCTGATGCGCGGGGCAGGGCTCTCTGGCTTATCCGCGATGCGGCCGGCGCGATCGGATGGGCTGCTGCGGCCGCTGCTGACCGTATCCCGGGAGGAGATCGATGCCTACTGCCGAACACACAATCTATCCTTCGTCGAGGATGAGACCAACGCCGGGAACGCCTATCTGCGCAACCGCGTGCGCCATGAGCTGTTGCCCGTGATGGAGCGGCTCCGCCCCGGTAGCGCGCGGGCTGTTGCCCGGGCGGCGGGCTTGCTCGCTGAGGATGCGGATTACTTGGATCAGATCGCTGAACAATCGTTCGATCAAAACGTCCGCCCTTTTTATGGCGCTTTTGCCCTCGCGCCGGGGTTTGCCCGGTTGCCCGGTCCCATCGCCAGCCGCGCGCTGCGCCTGGGGTGCGCGCGGCTGGGGTGCATGGCGGAGCAAGCGAGCATTTCCCGGGCAATGGACCTCATCAGGAGCGGACGACCCGGCGGGGTGAGTTTGGGCGGCGGCGTGCGCTTGCGGGTGACGGGATACAGCCGCGTGCTGGAGCCCGAGCAGCTCCCGCCGACTCCCCAGCCGATCCCCTTTACCGGGGCGGGACGCTACTGCCTCGGCGCGGTTTGCATCGTCGTCTCCGGTGGTGTGCGTCGGCCCGGCGGTGTCTGCGTGGACGCCGAGCGCGTCGGTCTGGGCGCGGTGCTGCGATATCCGGAGCCCGGGGATTGGATTACCCTGACCGGCGTAGGCCGCAAGAAACTCTCGGATTATTTCACAGATCGCAAGGTGGATCGCCGGGAGCGGGCGCACACGCCGGTGCTGGCCCGGGGCCGGCACGTGCTGTGGATGATTCCAATGGCCGTGGACGACGCGGTGGTCGCCCGACCGGGCGCGCGCGTCTTTCTGTGGATCGATACCTAAAGAAAAAAATGGGCTTGCGCCCGGATGGGATGGGAATGGAACATGGGGATCATGGATCAGGATTTGGCCAAGACGCTCTTTAGCGGCAAGCAGATCAGTCAGCGCATCAAGGAGATGGGCCAGCAAATTACCCAGGATTATGCGGGTAAGGATTTGCTGATGGTGGGTATTCTAAAGGGAGCGGTGATCTTTTACGGCAATCTGATCAAAGCGGTGGATCTGCCGGTGACGATGGATTTTCTGATGGCCTCCAGCTATGGCAGCGGTATGGTCAGCTCCGGCAATCTACAGATCAAGTATGACCTGTGCGAGGATGTCGCCGGTCGGGATGTGCTGTTGGTGGACGACATCGTCGATACCGGCCTGACCCTCAAGGCCCTGGTGGAGGAAGTCCAGGGGCGTGGCGCGGCCTCGGTGAGGACCTGCTGCCTGCTGGACAAGCCCGCCCGCCGCAAGGTGGAGATCGAGCCCGACTACATCGGTTTTGAAATCCCGGACATGTTCGTGGTGGGATACGGCATGGACTACGACGGAAAATACCGCAACCTGCCCAAAATCTCGGTGCTCAAGCCCGAGGCGTATCAATAAAGTCCATCTGCCTTTGCGGTGGCGTGGCGGATGTGCTATAATGGTTCAATCCCTGAAAACCAGTGCGGATTCCCGTGAGAGGAGGATCAAACCGGCTTGAAGAAATTTCTGCGCGGCCCAGGTTTTTATATCCTGGTGCTGCTGTTGATCGTTTTGATGGTGCAGCTCTTTGGCTCGGCCAGCAACCAGGAGGATCGCATGATCTCCTATGACGAGCTGATGACCCTGGTCAAGGAGGGCAGCGTCAAGGAGGTGCTGGTCACGGACCGCTACCTGGTCGGCCTGAAGGCTAGCGACAGTGCGGTTAAGGACGACAAGCTCTTTCCAAAGCAGTATGACTTCAGCGTGGACATTCCCTCTCGGGAGCTGTTCTATCTGGACCTGAAGGCCATCAAGGGCGCGGGCGATCTGAACGCGGCCGACGCGTCCAGCACGCTGGATTTCGGCTTCAAGGTGACCTACGCCGAGCCCGCGGGCGTGCCCTGGTGGAGTACGCTGATTCCCTTTGTGCTCATGGCGGTGCTATTGGGCGTGTTCTGGTATTTCGCCATGCAGCAAAGCCAGGGCGCCAACAACAAGGCCATGAGCTTTGGCAAGAGCCGGGCGCGCATGAGCGTGGGCAACAAGAACAACGTGACCTTTGCGGATGTGGCCGGGGCGGATGAGGAGAAGGAGGAGCTCAAGGAGATCGTCGATTTCCTCAAGAGCCCCGCCAAGTTCACCCAGGTCGGCGCGCGGATTCCCACCGGCGTGCTGCTGGTGGGCCCTCCGGGTACCGGCAAAACTTTGCTGGCCAAGGCGGTTGCCGGGGAGGCGGGCGTACCCTTCTTCTCCATCAGCGGATCGGATTTCGTGGAGATGTTCGTGGGCGTGGGCGCGTCCCGCGTGCGCGACATGTTTGAGCAGGCCAAGAAGAACGCCCCCTGTATTCTGTTTATCGACGAGATCGACGCGGTGGGCCGCCATCGCGGCGCGGGCCTGGGTGGCGGGCATGACGAGCGCGAGCAGACCCTGAACCAGTTGCTCGTGGAGATGGACGGCTTCTCCACCAACGAGGGGATCATTGTGCTGGCGGCCACCAACCGCCCGGATATCCTGGACCCCGCGCTGCTGCGCCCCGGCCGCTTTGACCGGCAGATCACCGTGACCGCGCCGGACATGAAGGGCCGCGAGGCTATCCTGCGGGTGCATGCCCGCAACAAGCCCTTGGACCCCAGCGTCAATCTGGGCGTGCTGGCCAAGCGCACCCCGGGCTTCACGGGCGCGGACCTGCAGAACGCGCTCAACGAGGCCGCGCTGCTCACCGCCCGGCGCAGCCTGCGCACCATCACGATGAATGAGCTGGAGGAGGCCATCACCCGCGTGATGATCGGCCCGGAGAAGAAGAGCCGGCTGATCACCGAGGAGGATAAACGCTGCACCGCCTACCATGAGGTCGGCCATGCGGTGGTTTCCTGGACATTGCCCCATTGCGACCCGGTGCACGAGGTCTCGATCATTCCCCGGGGCATGGCCGCGGGTTACACCATGACCCTGCCCAAGGAGGATCAGCAGCACATGACCCGCGGAAAGCTGCTCGACCTGGTGGCCGAATTGCTGGGGGGCCGGGTGGCTGAGAGCCTGTTCCTGGACGATATCTCCACCGGCGCCTACAACGACCTGCAGCGCGCCAGCGCCATCGCCCGGTCGATGGTGGTCGAGTACGGCATGAGCGAGAAGGTCGGCCCGGTGTACTATGGTGGCGAGCAGCAGGAGGTCTTCCTGGGTCGGGACTTTGGCCATGCCAAGAACTACTCTGAGGATTTGGCCGCGGTGATCGACGAGGAGGTTCGGGCGATCCTGGAGAACGCCTACCGCACCAGCACCGATATCCTGACCCAAAACCGGGAGCGGGTGCATCAGGTCGCTCAGATTCTGCTCGAGCGGGAGAAGATCGACGGCGAGCAGTTCGATAATCTGATGCGCGGCCTGGATGTGGACCATCGGACGGCTCAGCCCAGCCCGATTGAAGAAGGCCCGGCTCCGGAGCAGCCGCTTGCCGGTGACGCGCCCACAGAACCCCAGCCCGAACAACCCCAATAATCCCATGAGCGTCCGATCCAGAGGATCGGACGCTTTTTTTGAATATGACAAAAGTGCTAATTCTCCGAAACTGCGTTGTGTATTCGGCGCATATCCACTATAATATGTATTGACTGACGGAGGTGCCCCCAAGATGGTGGATTTACACAGCCATACCCAGGCTTCGGATGGAACCTGTACCCCGGCGCAGCTCGTTGAGCGGGCGGCGCGGGCCCATCTGGAGGCGCTGGCGATCACCGACCATGATACGGTGGACGGTCTGCCCGAGGGCATGGCCGCCGGGGCGCGATTGGGCGTGCGGATCATCCCGGGGGTGGAGTTGAGCGCCACGGCCCAGCGGGAGATTCACATTTTGGGATTGGGCATCGACCCGGAGGCGCCGGAGCTGAAAGCCGCGTTGGAGGCGTTCAAGGACCAGCGGCGGCAGCGCACGCCGGTCATCCTCGAGAACCTATCCCGGGCGGGCATGCCCCTGCCCTTGGAAGCGGTGCAGGCCTTTGCCAAGGGGGATATCCTAAGCCGCTCCCACATCGCCCAGGCGATGGTGCGGGCGGGTTATGTCGCCTCCATCGCCGAGGCGTTTTCCAAATATCTCGCCATCGGCAAGCCCTGCTATGTCCCGCGCCCCAAGATGACCTGCGCCCAGGCGATCGGCCTGATTCGCGGCGCCGGCGGGTTGGCGGTGTTGGCCCATCCCTATCAGATGGAGCTGTCCATGCCGCTGATGACCTCCCTGATTGCCGAGATGCAGCGCGAGGGTCTGGCGGGCATCGAGGCCTACTATTGGAGCCACACTCAGCAGCAGTGCCGCGCCCTGCGGGCCCTGGCGCAGCGAATGGGTCTGCTGGTCACCGGCGGAAGCGATTTTCATGGGGAAAACCGTCCCGATGTGCAGCTGGGCGACGGCGGGCGATACTGGGCCGAGCAGTGGGCGGACGTCGCCCGTCTGGAGGATGCGATGCGCGCTGCGCAATTGAACAAGCATATTGAGGTGTAACTTTGGCAAATAAACGCTATCATCGGCCGCCCAAGCGCAAGGTGCGCTATCGGATCAAGCGCACGCCCTCCCAGATGCTGGTGCGCGTGGGCATCTTGGTGGCGGGGGCGGCCCTCCTGGTTTTTCTGATCTGCCTGCTGGTGGCCTACAGCCGGGTGGGATTTTCGGAGCGGCTGACAGCCTATCCCGGCGTCACCATCGATGGGATCGACGTGTCCGCCATGACACGGGAGGAAGCGACCCAGGCGGTGAAGGCCCAGGCGCAGGGTAAGCTCGATCAAGCCCGGGTAACCCTGACCCTGGAAGGCAAGGAGGATACCTGGAGCTTCGACTGGCGCGCCCTGGAGGGGGCGGCCAACGTCGAGCAAGTGGTGGATCGGGCCTTCACCCATGGCCGAGAGGGCGGCATCTTCTACCGCAGCGGGCAGATTGCCAAGGTCAAGCGCGAAGGGTTGGCCCTGACCACGGAGCTCACCTACAACCTGGACGCGCTGCGGCCCGAGCTGGAACAAATCAAACAGGCGCACGATGTGCCGGTCAAGCAGGCGCAAGTGACCTTTACCCCCGACGCGGCGGAAGTCTTCGACTATGAGCGGGAGTCCATCGGTTACCAGATCGATGTCGACGAGGTGCTCGCGGCCATCAGGGAGGATTTCGCGCCCGATAGCCAGGCGCAGGTGCAGATTGGGTTCCACGAGGTGGCGCCCACCACCACCGTGGAGATGCTCGAGGGAACCACCAAGCGCATCGCTTATGCCGCCACGGAGCTGACGGACAACAAGAAGCGCACCAACAATATCAAAAAATCCCTGGCCGCGATTAACGGCACGGTGCTGCAGCCCGGCGAACGGCTGAGCTTCAACACCGCCACCGGCGAGCGCACCGCGGAGAACGGTTATCAGGAGGCACCGGTTATCAACGCCGACAAGAGCGTCACCAACGATCTGGGCGGCGGCGTCTGCCAGTCGTCGACCACCCTGTACAACGCGGTGCTCAAGAGCGACCTGAAGATCGTCGAGCGGCATCATCATTCCTTCCCCCTGAGCTACGCGCCCGCAGGGTTGGATGCTTCGGTCAGCTTCGGCTCGGCGGATTTCATCTTTGAGAACACCCAGGACAATCCCATTTACATCCGCGCCTATATCACCGCCGAGGAGGCCGTGGTGATCATCTACGGCTCGCCCTTGCCCTACAAGATCAGCCTGGAGAACGAGATCTACCAGGAGAGCGAGGTGCCCAAGGCCGAGATCATCAAGGATACCGAGGGCAAGTACGTCACCTACACCGACGAATCTTTTGTGGCCATCGCCTCGCGCAAGGATGTGTGGGCGCGCAGCTACAAGGTTTACAAGAATGAAAACGGCGAGGAGATCAAGCGCGATCTCATCCAGGACGACCACTACGAGTCGGTGGTGGGCAAAATCTATGTCGGCGTCAAGGAGCGGGGCGGCCAGACGCCCTCCAGCACCGAGCCGCCTCGGGAGACGCCCTCGCCGGATGATTACAACGTGGCGGACTGAGGAAGGACCCAATTGGATGCAGGCGATGTGTATTCAACACTGAGGATAGGCCCGCGCGGGCCGAAGAAGGGGGAGTCGTCATGCATACCACGGGAGAGCTCAAGGTCTTTGCTGGCAGTTCGGGGGTGCGCTTTGCCCAAGCCATGTGCCAGTATCTGGGCGTCAAGTTAGGCCGATCCGAAACCATCCAGTTCTCCGAGGGCAACACCTTCGTGCGCATCGGGGAGACCGTGCGCGACAAGGACGTGTACTTGGTGCAGCCCATCGGGCTGTCGCCCAACGACGATCTGGTGGAGATCATGTTCTGGATGGACGCCTTTCAGCGAGCGGGGGCGGGGATGGTTACCCTGATTTTGCCCTACTTTGGCTACGCCAAGGGGGATAAGAAGGATGAGCCCCGGGTGTCCATCCGCGCCCGGGTTTGCGCCGAGGGCATCGAGGCGGCGGGCGCGGATCGGGTGGTCTGCATGGACCTGCACGCCCCGCAGATCCAGGGCTTCTTCAAAAAGCCGGTCATCCACCTGTTCGCCCGACCGATCCTGTGCGAGTACGTGAAGACCCTGCAGGTGGAAAACCTGGTGGTGGTCTCGCCCGACGCGGGCTTTGCCAAGGATGCCCGCCGGTTCGCGGATTATCTGGGTTGCTCGGTGGCCATCGGCGACAAGGCGCGCTATGCCCACGATGAGAAGGCCGAGGTGTTGGAGATCATCGGCGAGGTGGCCGGGAAAAACTGCCTGGTGGTGGACGATTTCACGATCTCCGGGGGCACCCTGGTCAACCTGGCCCGGGGTCTCAAGCGCCGGGGCGCGGGCCGGATTATGGCCTGTCTGTCCCACAATGTGGTGACTGGGGCGGGGGTGGCGCGCCTGGACGAGAGCCCCATCGAGCGCGTTATCGTCACCGACTCGCTCTACAACCCCAATGCCTGCGGGCATGCCAAGTTCGAGGTGCTCTCGGTAGCGCCTCTGTTTGCCGAGGCGGTGGCCCGGATGCATGAGGGCGAGGCGGTCAGCCCCCTCTATCAGCGGGTGCCCGACCGGGTGATTCAGCGACAGCTGACCATGCTGTGATCATAAGGAGGATATGTTCATGAGACAGTTCCCCATTGGCGTGCTGGTGGATTCCTTCCGCCTGCCCTTTGCCCAGGGTGTGCGCAAGGCCGCCCAGGTCGGCGTGAGCGGGCTGCAGGTCTATGCCACCGGCGGCGAGATGGCCCCCGAGAACCTCGACCGCGCCAAGCGCGCCGACATCCGCAAGCTGCTCTCGGATGAGGGCCTGACGATCTCCGCCCTGTGCGGGGACCTGGGCGGCCATGGATTTGCCGTGGCGGGCGACAATCCCGCCCGCATCGAGTGCTCCTGCCGCATCGTCGATCTAGCGAAGGACCTGGGATGCGACGTGATCACCACCCATATCGGCGTTATCCCCGCCGATCCCAACCATCCGCGCTACGCGGTGCTGCAGCAGGCCTGCCGCGCCCTGGGCGAGTACGCCGAGAGCGTGGGCGCATTCTTTGCCATCGAGACCGGACCGGAACCCTGCGCGCGGCTGAAGACCTTTTTGGAGTCCCTGGGCACCCGGGGCGTGCGGGTCAACCTGGACCCCGCCAACCTGGTCATGGTCTCCGGGGATGACCCGGTGGCCGGCACCCGTCTGCTGGGCGACTGGATCGTGCACACCCACGCCAAGGATGGCGTTATGCTCCAAAAGAGCGACCCGGAGGTCATCTATGACATGTTTGCCGGCGAGGGCATCGAGGGCATCAGCGACAAGGACTTCTTCCGCGAGGTGCCCCTGGGTCAGGGCCAGGTGGACTATCCCGGTTGGCTCAAGGCCCTGGAGGATATCGGCTACGCGGGCTATCTGACCATCGAGCGCGAGGTGGGCGAGGACCCCGAGGGGGATATCCGAGCTGCCGTGGGCTTCCTGAAGGGACTTATGCAATAAGCGCGTTTGCGCAAGGAGGAACGACACCATGGAACAACTCAAAGTAGGCATCATCGGCGCGGGCTCCATCAGCGGTAACCATCTGCATGGCTATGCCCAGTTGCCCCAGGTCAAAATCCAGGCGATTTGCGACCTCAACCGGGAGCGCGCCCAGAAGGCGGCCGACAAGTACGGCGCGCCCGGCGTGTACACCGACCTGAAGGAGATGCTCGCCAAGGAGCAGCTCGATGCGGTCAGCGTCACCTGCTGGAACAATGCTCACGCCGAGGCCAGCATTGCCGCCCTGCAGGCGGGGGTCAACGTGCTCTGCGAGAAGCCCCTGGCCATGAGCGCCAAGCAGGCACAGCTGATGGTCGAGGCCGAAAAGCAGAGCGGCAAGCTGCTGATGGTGGGCTTCGTGCGCCGCTTCTTCGAGGGCACGATCTTTGTCAAGGACGCGGTGGACAACGGCGATCTGGGCGACATCTACTGGGTGCGCACCGGCTGCATCCGCCGCTGCGGCAACCCCGGCGGCTGGTTCTCCAACAGCAAGCGCTCCGGTGGCGGCCCGGTCATCGACCTGAGCGTGCACATGGTCGACGAGGCCCGTTATCTGCTGGGCAAGCCCAAGGCCGTGTCGGTCTCGGCGGCCACCTTCAACAAGATCGGTTCCAAGGCCAACACCAAGGGCGTGAGCTGGTACAAGAGCCAGGATTACGACGGTTTCTGCGACGTGGAGGACGCCGCCACCGCGCTGGTGCGCTTTGACAACGGCGCGATCCTGAACGTCGAGGTCAGCTGGACCCTGGACACCGACAACGAGCGCACCTATTTCGAGATGTTCGGCAGCAAGGGCGGTGCGGTCGCCGAGCCCTACATCAAGCTGATGAGCAGCCGGGGCGATTACATGACCGACCTGTCCCCGGTGGTGGATGGCGAGGACGTGGGCGCGGCCTTCGACAAGGAGATTGCTCACTTCATCGAGTGCATCCAGACCGGCAAGCCCTGCCGCAACCCTGGTCAGGACGGCGTGGAGCTGATGAAAATCCTCGACGCGATCTACCTGTCCGCCAAGGAGGGCCGCGAGGTCTATCTGGAAGACTGATCCAAATGCTGGTCCCGCAGGTGTATGCCTGCGGGACTTTGCTTCGACGATGAATAGGAGGGAGCCTCATGGCGCTGATTCGACTGAACTCTTTTTCGCAGACCTTGGGCATGGGGATGGAGCTGGAGGTCATCCTGCCGGAGAAGCAGCAGGGTGTGGGCGTGGACACCAAGGGCGGCTGGGACGGCCGGGAGGAGCTAGCGGCGCTCTACCTGCTGCACGGCACCACTGACGACCAGACCATCTGGCAGCGACGCACCAGCATCGAGCGGTACGTCGCGGACAAGAAGCTGGCGGTGGTGATGCCCTGCACCCATCTGGCGGCCTACACCAACCAGCAGTACGGCTACGCCTATTTCGACTATATCGCCCAGGAGGTCCCTGCGCTCTGCCAGACCTATTTCCCCATCAGCGCGGCCCGGGAGAAGAACTTCATCGGCGGGCTGAGCATGGGCGGATACGGCGCGCTGAAGATCGGCATCCGCTGCGGCGACCGCTTCAGCCATGCAATCGGCCTGAGCGCGGGATGCGACCGGTTGAGCATGCTGCCCGAGGCGGCGCTGGACTGCGACGGCATCGAGGCTTTGGCCGCGCGCCGTGAGTCCATGGACGCCAAAACCTATCAGCGCTGCCTGCAGTTTTTCCTCAACTTCGGCTCCCCCAAGGCCTTTGCGGCCTCCAAGGAGGATAACCTCTTCAACCTAACCCGCGACAGGGTGGAGCGAGGCGCGCCGATGCCTGAAATTTTCATGACCTGCGGCACCGAGGATTTCGCCCTGGACCCCAACCGGCGCTACCACGCGCTGCTGGATGAGCTGGGCGTGCGGCACACCTACTATGAGGCCCCGGGCGTCCACGAGTGGGCTTACTGGGATCACCATATCCAAAAAGCCCTGGCTTGGCTGCCCCTTTGATATGACAGGAGGCGTTGCCTTCGTCCAACTGATTGCGCCAGCTGGAGGAGCCGTGCGTGGACAACGTCCGTGTGAGCGGCTGGTTGCAAAAAACGCCTCCATCCCGATGACCGGCTCATCGACCTGCTCTGTACCTGGATGTGCTGCCGGGGGATCAACCCTGACGGTAACGCTTGCCGGAGGGCGCTCTACAGGGCGCCCTCTTTATTTGGGCCGTACAGCTCTACAAACCCACTCAGATGTGGTATGCTGAGAGAGATAGAAAATGAAGCGCGGGATATGGAGGTCATTCCGGCTCGGGAACTCAATGGACTGTATATCTGCTTGGACGTCGTATTTCGGGCGATGCTCGGCGAGTTGTTGCTGCGAAAACGGCGCATGACGTTTCTCTTCGGCCTGTTTGGCGGGGCGCTGTATTTTGCCGTGGACTCTATGGCGTATGCTACTTGGCCCTGGGCACGCGGCAGGTGATCGGGGCAAACCCGGCGCTATTGCTGCTGTGGCTGAGCATGAGCTATGGCTACACCAATTTTGTGTGGATTTGCTGTGGCTCAGGCGAGATAAGCGCCTGAAGGAGTGGTCCGTGCTGATCGTCGCCGGCTGGTTGACGGTGGCGCTGTTGAGCCAAAATTTCGGCTCGGGTTGGCCACAGATTGCCATTATCAGGGGCACTGGCGCCTACCACGGGGTGATGGCGACGCTGCGGTTCACGCCAACATGCGCCGACCCGAGCGGAAGATTCCACTGCTGTGGCTGTTGGCCATCGGTATCCTGGTGCAGTTCGCCTGGGAGGCGGTGCTGCTGATCGCTGGGATTCGCGCGCCGGGCTGGGGACCGCTGGTGGTCAACTCTCTGCTGGAAACCAATCCGGGCATCCCCTACATCTATTTTATCCAGCGTGCGCTCTACCGCTGGCGTGATGACGACCTGACCCATGCGCGAGCGTCCGTGTAAAGGAGGAGCGAACCCCATGATCGATACCTTGGTCCGCAAAAACCGCAGTTATCGCGGCTACGACGAGCGCCGCCGGGTGTCTCGAGAGGAACTGCTGCAGATGGTGGATTGCGCCCGCTTGGCGCCCTCGAGCGTCAATGTGCAGCCGCTGAAGTACTTTTTGGCCTACGAGGAGGATGTGGTGCGGCGCATCCAACCGCTGACCCATTGGGCGCGGGCGCTGCAACCCATGCAGCTGCCCCATCCTGGGCACTGCCCGACGGCGTTCATCGTCATCTGCCAGGACCTATCGATCAGTGACGCGCTGCCGCGCTTTCAGAAGGATGTGGGTATCGTCGCCCAGACCCTGCTGCTCAAGGCCACTGAGATGGGCCTGGGCGGTTGCATGATCGGCAATTTTAGCGCGCGGGCGATTCAGCAGGCCCTGAATCTGTCGGAGACCATCGCGCCGGTGTTGGTGGTCGCCATTGGCGAGCCCGATGAGACCGTGGTGCTCACCTGCGTGGGGCCGGACGGAAACACCGACTACTACCGCGATGGCGAGGATGTGCACTATGTCCCGAAGCGCAGCCTGGAGGACGTGGTGCTCCCATAAAAAGGAGAGCCGCCTCTAGGCGGCTCTTTCGCGTATTTAGTAGCAAATTTTGCAGGGATCGTAGCCTTGATCTTCGGCCTCGGAGCGGGTCAGGGACTCAACGCTGCGCGCGCGCTTGAGGGAGCGACAGTTCGCGCTGCGGTGGTACTTGGTGCCGCTGTAGGGGGCGATGTAGACAACCTCGCCGATGGGTTCACGGACCTCGGCCTCGACGGTGGGCTCGGGCGTAGGCTTTTCCGTCGGTTTCGGCGTTGGCTTAGCGGTGGGAGCGGGGGTCGGCGTGGGTGTCACGGTCGGCGTGGGGCTGACCGTGGTTGTCGGCGTGGGTTTGGCGGTGGGTACTAGGGTCGGGGAGGGCTTGACCGCGGGGGTGGCGGAGACCGTAGGGGAGAGGGTGAAGGCTGCGCTATGCGCGGCCGAGGAGGGGGATGGTGAAGCCGTTTGTGTACAACCTGCCAACAGGGCGACAACCAGCAACAGCACCAATGCCAAAGTCTTGTGACGCGGGGACGACCGTTTGAACGCGACAAAAACGCCGCAGCCGAAAATGGCCGCAAAAAACAAGAGGGACACGGCAATCACGTCTCTTTTCAATGAAATTGTCTGTGGGGTTACATCTGAACGCGTTCAAAGGGAAGATGAATGGAACGGAAAAATCAATTTGAAATTGTTCTGACCATAGTATATCAGGCAAATCTCCAGGGCGCAAGCCCGAAAAAAGGGACCGCGCAATTTGCGCGGTCCCTTGGCGAATTGTTTTATTCGGCGGTCACAGTGATCTTCACTTCCTCACTCTTGACCTCGCCGCCGTTGATCTGAGCGTAGAGGGTCACCTCGCCCTCGGCCACGGCCGAGAGGTTGCAGGTGAGCGAGCCAAGCATCTTGCTGGTGGTATCGACCTGCTCGATGACGCCCTCCGGGGCGATGACGAACTCGATCTCATCGGCGGTGACGATGCCGGGAGAATACTGGATGGTGACGCTGACCGTGCCGCCCACGGCGACACTGCGCTCCTTCGATTCCATCACCTGCAGGCGCGCGGCGGTGTTGCCGCTATTGGGCGCGATGCTCACCGTCGCCGGCTCCTTAGACTGCACCGGCGCGGCGCTGTTGTTGGAGCCGCAGCCGGTCAGGATCATCCCAAACAGGAACACGCATACCAGCAGCAACGGCGAGACCTTCACCCGGCGGCGCAGGCACCAGGCCAACCCCAGAGCCAAAGCCAAACCGAACCCACATACGGCAGTCCAAAACAACATGACATACCACTCCCTATCAATTTTCTCTAGCGGGTCAACGCATTAAAATAGAAAAGGAATTTCTATTTTTGATAGTATACCATGGAATACCAGAGGGAACAAGACGCCGGACACGGTTTTTCTTGCGAAAACATCCAAAAAATATGGATTTTGACCCCGGAAATGAAGAATGAGCCATGATGTCCTGCATGATCTTGCGCGTTGGACAGCGCTGGTGTAAAATGCAAGGGATATGGATCAGAAGGAGGCAATTGCATGCCGAAGGATATTCTCTGGATGCAGACCACGCCGGACGCGCCCTGGATCCAGCGCAGAGAGGTGACTTGGAGCCGGAAAGCGTCGGAAACGCTGGTGATAACCGATCAGCGGGATCAGACCATCTCCGGATTCGGCGGCTGTTTCAACGAACTGGGTTGGATTGCTTTGGGAAAGATGTCCCCCGAGGCGCGCCGGGAGGTGCTGGACAAGCTCTTTGACGCGGATGCCGGGTGTGGGTTCACCCTGTGTCGTCTGCCTGTGGGGGCAAACGACTATGCCCGCAGCTGGTACAGCTTTGATGAGGTGGAGGGGGATTACGCCCTGGAGCATTTCTCCATCGCCCGGGATCACGAGGCGCTCATTCCGTACATCCGCGCCGCGCAGGCCTATGCGCCAGGGATGCGCTTTTTCGCATCGCCCTGGAGCCCGCCGACCTGGATGAAGTTCCCCATGGCCCACAACCATGGTACCCTCATCTGGGAGGACCGGGTGCTCAAGGCCTATGCCCAATACCTGCTCAAGTTCGTCCAGGCTTATGGCGAGGCGGGCATCCCCATCAGCCAGCTGCATGTGCAGAACGAGCCCATGAGCGACCAGAAATTCCCCTCCTGTATCTGGACCGGGGAGCAGTTCCGGCAGTTCATCGCCGAGTATCTAGGTCCGCTGTTTGAGCGGGAGGGGGTGGACACGGAGATCTGGCTGGGCACCCTCAATGGCCCGGAGACCGATCACCGCTTCCTGCACACGACCTATGATCAGTACGCCAACCTGGTGCTGTCCGACCCCGACGCGCGCCGGTACATCCGGGGCGTCAGCTACCAGTGGGCCGGAAAATACGCCATGCAGCAGACCCACGAGAGCTGGCCGGAGGTCGCTCTGATGCAGACCGAGAACGAGTGCGGCGACGGCGCCAACACTTGGCCCTACGCTCACTACATCGCCAACCTCTACCGCCACTATTTCGCCAACGGCGCCAGTGCTTACATCTATTGGAACATGGTGCTTGAGCCCGGCGGCAACAGTACCTGGGGGTGGCGACAGAACGCCATGATCACAGTGGACCCCGCGGCCGATCGAATCACCTACAACCCTGAGTTCTACGTCATGAAGCACTATAGCAACTTCATCCAGCCCGGGGCGGTGCGCCTGAGGACCCAGGGCCACTGGACGGGCAATTGCGTGGCTTTTGAAAACCCCGACGGCAAGCGGGTGATCGTGATGCAGAACAACATGCCCAAGACCCGGGACTTCACCCTGGTGGATGGGCAGACCCATTTCACCGTTACCGCCCAGCCCTTCTCGCTCAACACCTTTGTAATGGGCTGAAACCAGCGCCGCGCAGAGCGGCGCTTTTTTTAGGAGGATGCCGAGCTTTGGATACTTTGCTGTCCTCGGAAAAGCAGGTCTACCGGCGGGGGGATACTGTGCTGCGTCCGCTCTGCGCTGAGACTGGCAACATCGGCGCGCTGCTGGCGCATCTATCTGCCAAGGGCATCGCTGCGCCCAGCCTGCGTTACACCACCTCGACCCAGGCGGCCTACAGTTTTATGGAAGGGAATTTCATACACCCCAAGCCCTGGAGCGACGCGGCCCTGGCCGAGGTGGCGGGGATGATTCGCCATCTGCACCGGGCTGTGGTGGATTTTCAGCCGCCGCAGCCCGGCGTATGGCGCAGCTGGTGTCTGCGGGAAATCGGGGGCGCGCAGCGGGTGATTAGCCACGGGGATATCGCCCCCTGGAACATGGTCTGCCGCCAGGGCATGCCCGTGGCGCTGATTGACTGGGAGATGGCCGGGCCCATCGATCCGATGGTGGAGTTGGCCCGGGCGATCTGGCTGTTCGTGCAGCTGCACGATGACGACCTGATGCGCATGTACGGCCTGCCCGATGCGGCTTGCCGGGCGCGCCAGGTCCGCCTGATGGCGGACCGCTACGGCCTGACGGCATCTGAGCGGCGGGGGATGTTCGAGCGCATCCTGGAGGTTGTGATCTGCGAGACCGCCCACGAGGCCATCGACCCAGGCCTCACGCCCGAGCAGGAGGGCCCGCTGTGGGGCTTCGCGTGGCGCACCCGCAGCCTCTACTGGATTTGGCGGCATCGCGACCTGCTGCACCGCGCGCTGACGGAGGAAAAGTTTGCTGTCTAAACCATACCAAATCGACAAAACCCTTGCAAAATTGGGCCAAATCTGCTATCATAAGCGATCATACCTACAGCCCTGGACGGGCTGAGAAACGGGCGACTGGGCAGAAAAAGAAGATGAAGGAGACGGAGAAAAATGGCATTTTACTACGAAGAACCCTCTCATACCTTTAGCGAATACCTGCTGGTACCGGGCTATTCTTCCGATCAGTGCATCCCGAGCAACGTCAGCTTGCGCACGCCAGTGGTCAAGTTCAAGCGGGGTGAGGAGTCTTCCCTGTATATGAACATTCCCCTGACCAGCGCGGTCATGCAGTCGGTTTCCGACGACAAGATGGCCGTCGCCCTGGCCAAGGAGGGCGGCATCTCCTTTATCTATGGCTCCCAGTCCATCGAGAACCAGGCCGCCATGGTGGCGCGGGTCAAGGCCTACAAGGCTGGCTTTGTGGTCAGCGACTCCAACATTACCCCCGAGAGCACCCTGAAGGACATCCTGGCCCTGAAGGAGCGGACCGGTCATTCCACCGTGGCCGTGACCTGCGACGGCACCCCCACCGGCAAGCTGCTGGGCATCGTCACCAGCCGCGACTACCGCATCTCCCGCATGAGTACCGATGAGAAGGTCTCCTCCTTCATGACGCCCTTTGAGAAGCTGGTGGTCGCCCCCAAGCACACCACCCTCAAGGAGGCCAACGATATCATCTGGGAGCATAAGCTCAACTCCCTGCCCATCGTGGACGACGATCAGCACCTGCTCTACATGGTCTTCCGCAAGGACTACGCCTCCCACAAGGAGAACTCCCTGGAGATTTTGGATGCCGACAAGCGCTACATCGTCGGCGCGGGCATCAACACCCGGGATTATGCCGAGCGCGTGCCCGCCCTGGTGGCCGCGGGTGCGGACGTGCTGTGCATCGACTCCTCCGAGGGCTTCACCCAGTGGCAGAAGAACACCCTGGACTTCATCCGCGCCAAGTACGGCGATTCGGTGAAGGTCGGCGCGGGCAACGTTGTGGACCGGGAGGGTTTCCTCTATCTGGCAGAGGCTGGGGCGGATTTCGTCAAGATCGGCATCGGCGGCGGCTCCATCTGCATCACCCGCGAGCAGAAGGGCATCGGCCGCGGCCAGGCCACAGCGGTGATCGAGGTGGCCAAGGCCCGCGACGAGTACTTCGAGCGGACCGGGGTGTACGTGCCGATCTGCTCCGACGGCGGTATCGTCTATGACTATCACATGACCCTTGCCCTGGCCATGGGCGCGGATTTCTTGATGCTGGGCCGCTACTTTGCCCGCTTCGACGAGAGCCCCACCAACCGGGTCAACATCAACGGCAGCTATATGAAGGAGTACTGGGGCGAGGGCTCCAGCCGCGCGCGCAATTGGCAGCGCTACGACATGGGCGGCGACAAGAAGCTCTCCTTCGAGGAGGGCGTGGACTCCTATGTGCCCTACGCCGGCAGCCTGAAGGACAACGTCTCCCAGTCGCTGAGCAAGGTGCGCTCGACCATGTGCAACTGCGGTGCGCTGACCATCCCCGAGTTGCAGCAGAAGGCCAAGATCACCCTGGTATCGGCCACCAGCATCGTCGAGGGCGGCGCGCACGATGTCATTCTGAAGGACAACGCGGTCAGCGGCATCAAATAAAATTTCCAGCGGGGCATGATTTTGCCTCCGAGCGTCGAATCGTATGATATCCCCGTGAAATCCTCGTGAAGGGGCCTCGGCCCCTTCATTTTCTTTATATCGGCGTTGGAAGGAGACGACCATGCAAAAACTCAAGGGCGCAGTCGCTCTGATGCTGCTGGCGGGCCTGCTGGCAGGCTGTAGCCAGTTGCACCTGTTTTCCGGCGACGACGCGGTCTACATGGACGGTCAACCCATCGAGCAGGGCGAGCAGCGGCAGAACCCGTTCGACGCGGCGGCGTCCACCCACTATCGCGACAGCCTGGACCCGGACCGGCGCAGACTCTACGACGCGCTGTGTTATGCCTACCAGACCGGCTCCCGGCAGATTGAGCTGAAGGGGAGCTTCGATCCGCAGACTGTCGAAGAGGTACTCTATCTGCTCAAAGGGGACCGACCGGAGCTGTCCACCAGCACGGTGCAACTGCAGAACTTTGTCACCCACCACTGGGGAATGACCCGTATCACCCTTCCCCAGGTGGAGCTCGACAACGTGGAGAAAAACCGTCAGGCTCTGGAGCGCGCCCAGGAGGTAGTGGACCAGATGCCCCCGCTGCCCACCGAGCGGGACAAGGCCCAGTATCTCTACGAGTACCTCTGTCGCCAGGCGACCTATCGCACCAGCAATGACATGCAGCAGGGCGACCAGGTGTTCACCGCCTACGGCGTGCTGGTGGAGGGCGTCGCTCAGTGCGACGGCTTCGCCTCAGCGGCGATGATGCTGATGAATTTAGCGGGTCTGGACAGCTACAAGGTCTTCTACAACGGATCGGACATGGGCCGCCCCGATGGCCATGTTTGGAACCTGGTCAGCCTGGACGGGCGCCCCACCTACATCGACGCCTCCACCGGCGCGCAGGCCAGCGCCATGCTCGGTCAGGCGCTGCGGGAGAATGGTCTAGAGAATCTATCGCCCATCAGCTATGGGGCCTTCGCCATGACCGACGAGGAGGCCTTCGCCAACCATACCCTCAGCCCGATCATCAAACCGTTGATCCCCGCCTGCACCGACGCGAGTCTGAAGGCGCCCTGTTATGACGTGCTGGCCGAGGCGGGGGAGGGCGAGAGCGTACTGGCGGACCGAATCGTTCAGATCGCCGACGACAAGGCCGGGCAGACCCGCCAGATCGCCCTGAAAACCGCCAGCCACGCGCAGCTGGAGGCGCTAATTCAGGGGGACGCGGGGCACAGTGGCCTCCTGTCCAAGGTGCTCGACCGCATCGGCAACGCCAAGGCCGCTTACTGGGTCGAGGACCCAAACGATCGCCATACACTGTTGATTTTGATCAGTTATGCCTGACGCGTTAGGCGCTGCGCCGGCTCCAGCGAGGGGTCGGCTTTTTTGGCACAAAAATCCCCTTGACATCCGTGTATAATCGGGTATACTGTGCATATAGCGTATATACACTATAGAGGAGGCAGAGCGAGATGGATATCCTCATCTCCAACGCCAACCCCAAGCCGATTTATGAGCAGATCACCGAGCAGATCAAGGCCAAGATTCTCTCGGGCGAGCTGCCACAAGGGTCCGCGCTGCCCAGCATGCGCCTGTTGGCCAAGGAGCTGCGCATCAGCGTGATTACCACCAAGCGGGCATATGCCGAATTGGAATCGGCGGGATTGATCCAAACCGTTGCGGGGAAGGGCTGTTTTGTGGCAGGGGCCAACCTGGAGCTGATCCGGGAGGAGCACCTGCGCCAGGCCGAGGCGTATATGGCCCAGGCGGTCGCCCTGGCCAAACAGAGCGGCGTCTCGTTGGAGGAGTTTCAGCAGATCGTGACGCTCTTGTATGAAGGAGAATCGATATGAACGCATGCAGCGTGTCCAATTTGACCAAGCATTACCCCGGGTTTGACCTGGGTCCGGTGAGTTTCCAGGTGCCTGCGGGCACGATCATGGGTTTTGTGGGGGAGAACGGCGCGGGCAAGACCACCACCATCAAGAGCCTGCTGGGCATCGTTCGGCCCGATGGGGGGGAGGTCGCGCTGCTGGGAGGCCCCTACTCCGGGGAGGAGCGGGCGCTCAAGGAACGGCTGGGCGTGGTGTTCGCCGAGAGCCATTTCCATGACAACCTGACCTTGGGGGATGTGGACCGCATCCTAGGGCGCATCTACCGTACTTGGGATCGAGGCTGGTTCCGCCAGGCCTGCGAGCGCTTCGAGCTGCCCGGGGGCAAGGCGGTCAAGGATTATTCCAAGGGGATGCAGATGAAGCTCAACATCCTGGCCGCGCTGGCGCATCATCCCACCCTGCTGATCCTGGACGAGGCCACCAGCGGGCTGGACCCCATCGTGCGCGAGCAGATGCTGGACCTGTTCTTGGAGTTCATGCAGGATGAGACCCATGCCATCCTCTTCTCCAGCCATATCACCAGCGACCTGGACAAAATTGCCGACGCCATCACCTTCATCCATCAGGGCCAGATCGTCTTCTCCAAGAGTCGGGACGCCCTCATGGACGAGATGGGCGTGATCCGCGTGGGCGAGCAGCAGCTGCGCAGCCTGCCCGCCGGTCAGGTGGTGCGGGTGCGCCGGGACGCCTTCGGCGTGGAGGCGCTGGTACAGGACCGCGTGGCGGTGGCTCAGCGTCTGCCGGGAGTCCATGCCGAACGGGTGAATATCGAACAGATCATGCTGTTTTACGTCAGGGGGGAAGCGCTATGACCGGTCTGCTGCTCAAGGATCTGCTCAATCTGCGCAAGTATTTCTGCACGTTGGCGCTGCTGCTGGCGGTGTACGCCGCTATTTTCATCCCCACCGCGGGGACGATCAGTTTTTCGGCGGTCATTGTGCTGCTGACTTCCATGGTCGCCACCACCACCTTCAGCTATGACGACATGGCCCACTGGCCGCCCTACGCGCTGACCTTACCGATCACCCGCCGGGACTTGGTGCGATCCAAGTATGCGCTGCTGTTCCTGCTCAGCGCGGGCGGCGCGGTGCTCTCGCTGTTGATCTGCCTGGCGGCCGGCTATTTTATGCCGGATAAAGGGCTGCCTTGGTCGGAGACGCTCGGCGCGCACGCCTTGCTGCTGGCCATCGCGCTGTTCTTCGGTTCGGTCATGCTGCCGCTGCTATTCCGTTTCGGTGCGGAGCGGGCTCGTCTGCTGATGATCCTGTGCTACGCCGCGCCCACGGTGCTGATCTTCACCGGCGTCTCGCTGGTGCGCGAGCGCTTTCCTGATTTCGTCGCATCGGTCAACTGGGACCGGGTGATCGAGCAGTTCATCTGGATCGCCCCGGTGGCCATTTTGCTCCTGCTCTGGCTGAGCTACCGCCTGTCGGTGCGCATCTGTCAGCGCAAGGAATACTAATCCAAAACGCCCCGAGAAATCGGGGCGTTTTCCCTTGTCAGGACCAAAGCGGGCTGCTATACTCATTATAGAACAAAATATTTTCTGACGGGAGGAAGCAACGATGGGTTTGTTTCAATGCAGCTTTGTCTCCTACACCCTCGACCGCATGGTGGAGGTATCGGTGATCCTGCCCACGGCGCTCCCGGGGGAGGGGCGCAGGCATAAGCCCGAGGCGCCGTATCCGGTGCTCTACCTGCTGCACGGCTACATGGGCAACAGCACCGTTTGGCATCGCTTCACCTCCCTGGAGCGCTACGCGGAGGAGCGCAATATTGCCGTGGTTACCCTGTCGGGGGAGAACAAATTCTACGCCAACTATCCCGGCGGCGACCGATTCTATGACTTTTTGGCCCAGGAGCTGCCGGATTTCGTCTGCGGCCTGTTTCCGATCTCGACCCGGCGGGAGGATACCTATATCGCCGGGCTGAGCATGGGGGGCTTTGGGGCGCTGCTGCACGCCCTGTCCAGGCCGGAGGCCTACTGCGCGCTCGGAGCCTTCTCTGCGGGTATCTGGGAGACCGGGGTGGACCAGCCTGCCGACGCGGTGTGCACCGACACCTGGCCGGATCTGTTTATCCTGCTGGCGCGCTACGCCGACCGGATGGATCAGTTGCCCAAGGCATACATGTCCTGCGGCGTGAAGGATGAGCTCTATGCCATCAACCAGCGCCTGCGCGACCAGTTCCGCGCCCAGGGCGGGGAGGTCTATTGGGACGAGATGCCTCAGTACGCGCATGAGTGGGGCTTTTGGGATATTCAGCTGGAGAAGTTCTTGGATTGGATTCCCCGTACCGACGCCTACGTCGGCGCGCCTGCCCGCCATGTGTGAGGTTGAAAGGAGTGCGTACCATGACCGTATCTGAAGCCATCGCCGCCCGCCGCAGTATCCGCAAATATGATCCCCGGCCCATCGAGCCGGAAAAGCTGCGCCAGGTGTTGGAGGCCGGCCGCTTGGCCCCCTCGGGCAGCAACCGACAGGAGTGGAAGTTCATCGTCGTGACCGATCCGCAGCTGCGCAGGCAGCTGGCGACCGCCTGCCACAATCAACAGATGGTCGCCGAGGCCCCGGCGGACCTGGTGATCTGCGCCACGGCCGTGTCGGAGATGATGTGCAGCCAGCGCAGCGACGGGGTCAACTGCTCCATCGCGCTGTCCTTCATGATGCTCCAGGCCACGGAGCTGGGTCTGGGCACTTGCTGGCTGGGCGCGTTTTCCAATGAGCAGGTGCAGCAGGCGCTGGGCATTACCGATTCCGTGGTGGCGGTGTCGCCCATCGGCTACCCTGCCGAGTCGCCCGATCTGCGGCCCCGCAAGGCTTTTGACGAGGTGGTCTGCTTGCGTTAAATTGCGACACAAAACATGCCCCCGCCCATTTTTGGGCGGGGGCATGTCCTTTTGGATCAGGCTCGGGCATGGATCAGATGGATACCGATGTGGCCCACCGCCAGAACTAGGGCGGCGAACATCAGCCAAATCACCCGGCCATAGACGCCCAGCAGGAAAAACGCGGCTACCGGCAGCGTCGCCAAGGGCACGGGGATGAACCCCAGGGAGCGATACATGCGCGCCCGGGTATGGGGGCCGACGAAATACCGCGCCCAGCAGAGCTCGTAGAGCAGCATCAGCATCCAGGAACCCACCAGCCATAGGCTCCAGGGCGACCATGCAACCGGATCATAGTCGGAAAAAAGCAGCGCGCACGTGGTGCAGGCGGCCTGTCCGACCATCTCAATGCCGTGGAGCCAGCGGGGTTCGGGCGCCGCATCGTCCGCCGGGCGAGCCTTGAGGTAAATCAGATTGGGGATCCACAACAGGATCAGGTAAATCGCGCCCATATAGGAAAAACCCCAGCGTCCCATCGCGTTCCCTCCTCAACAAAGCGTCCCCTCTAGCATAGACTCAGGCGGGAGACCGGTCAAGGGCCGGTTCCCAACTGAAGACCTTCATTTGTCAGCAATGTCAAATATTTCAAAACAATCTCGTTTCTTACAATTGGATGAGATGTTCTGCGAATATTTGACAGAGCTGAATGGGCAATCTATAATGAAGAAGACCCGATCCTGCCGTATGGCCAATTTGGGAACAGGTTAGAGAGGGGAAGAGATGAGCAACAATCGGTATCATCATCGGCGGTATCATCGTCGGCGCGTCAACAAAAAGCGCTTCTATGTATTTGTCGCGGTCGTCGCTGTGCTGGTCTGTGCGCTGGGGGTCGGCCTCGCCGCGGCGATTCAGCATTTATCCTCACCCAAGGACCCCGTGGTGATCCGGGGCAACAGCTCGCCCTCGCCCTCCACGTCGGCCCTGCCGTCGAGCGAGCCGGTCTCCGGCGGCGATCCCGAGCCGGCTGAAAGCCAGGCGCCGGCGTCCGAGGAGCCCTCGGCCACCCCGGAGCCCACGACCCAGCCCTCTGCGGACCCGGCGAACTACGAAACCTACTCCGGGCCGATCGAGCATCTCTTTGTGCATCCGCTGGTGGTCTACCCGGAGCTGGCCTTCGACGGCGACAGTCAGGCCAAGGGCATGGATGATTATATGACCACCACGGATGAGTTCGAGCGCATGCTGGAGGAGCTCTATAAAAACGATTTCATCCTCGTGCGCGTGGACCAGATGTATGGCCAGATTACCAAGGACGATGGCACGACCACCTATGGCCGCCTGAAGACCAAGCTGCCCAAGGGCAAAAAGCCGGTCATTATTTCTACCGATGATATGAACTACTATACCTATATGCGCGAAAACGGCTGTAACTGGAAGATGGTCGTGGGCGAGGATGGGCACATCGCCGAGATGAGCGTCGATCCCGCCACGGGCAAGGAGGTCGTCACCCAGGGCAAGGAGGTCTTCTCCATCATCAACCAGTTCTTGGAGAAGCATCCCGATTTCTCTTTCGAGGGGGCCAAGGCCATCGTGGGTCTGACGGGATATGACGGCGTGCTGGGCTACCGAACCAACTCCGGCAGCGAGAACCGCCAGGCTGAGATCGAGGCGGCAAAGCCGGTTATCGAGTGCCTGAAGAACGACGGCTTTGAGTTCGCCTCCCACTCCTACGCCCACGCGCATATGTCCAAGTGGGACGCCGAGAAGGTCCGCGCGGACTGCCAGAAGTGGAAGGACGAGGTGGAGTCCCTGGTGGGCAAGACCAACATCTACCTCTTCCCCTACGGCGAGTATCCCAAGCATGACACCGATGCGTACAAGGCTTTCCTGGAGTACGGCTTCAACTACTTCTCAGGCGTGGGCCTGAACACCTATCAGAAGGTGTACAAGGCCGGATATGTCTTCGACGATCGCAAGAACATTGACGGCATGACCATGCGCAGCTGCATCGTCGAGGGCCCCAATGGCAAGAAGGACAACGGCGATCCCAGCACCCGCAGCCAGGTCTGGAAGATGATGGATGTCAGCTATGTGATGGATAAGCAGGCCCGGGGCTCTGAGCCCGGAAAGGGCGTCGGCGTGAAATAACCCCCTGCTGGATACAAAAAGTCCCCGCCCAAACGGGCGGGGACTTTTTTTCATCAGGAAAAGGTCACCGAGCGCGCCGGAACCAGCTGGCAGCGGTTGCCGGCCAGGTGAAACTGGGGGCGACGGCTTGAGGTTCCCGGGTGGCACGCGCCGGAGCGAGCCCTGCCCCGACGAGGAAGTCCGGGCGGGGATCCGCCATGGCGATGCGCATATCGGCAAAATCTTGCACGCCCTTTAGCGCTTTTTTGCAGACCCGTGCCGCCCAGCCAGTGCCCCTATCAGCCCCTGGCCCTCTCGGGCATTGCGCTGGATGGTCAGCAGTTCGATCACTGGCGCGCCAGCGATTCCAGCGCCCATCCGCCGCGCACGCGGTAGAGCCGAGGTATCCGACGCTCGAGTCCCCCGTAGCGCAGCGTGCCGTTCACCGGCTGAGCATAACCCGGCAGTGTCCGCATGGGATGGCCGGTTTTCGAATCGAGAGAGGGATGCCTGCGCATCACGATTCCGACGCCGGGGTTGCGGCTTTGGGCTTCTTGGCCCGGTCGCCGATACCGAGCAGGATGAAGACCAGGGCGCTGATGCCCATCAGCACCGGATAGAAGCAGTAGGGGATGATGGCGATCGGGGAGAGCGCTCCCGCCTCAGCCGCCGCCAACATCTGCGCGCCGTAGGGGATCAACCCCTGGAACACCGAGGTAAAGATATCCAGCAGCGAGGCGGTGCGTCGGGGCGTGATGTTGAACTCGTCGCTGATCTCCTTGGCGATGGGACCGGCGATGACGATGGCCACGGTGTTGTTGGCGGTGGACACATCCACAAGCCCGGACAGCGCGGCGATGCCCACTTGAGCCCCCTTCTTGCTCTTGATATGACTGCGAATGATGTTGAGGATCCAGTCGATGCCGCCGTTGTGCTTGATCAGCGCCACCACGCCGCCCACCAGGATGGAGATGACGGTGATCTCAAACATGGACTCCATACCGGAGCCAATCACGCCGAAGATTTCCATGAACGTAAAGTCCCCGTAGCATAACCCGACAATCAGTGACAGCACCGTGCCGCTAACCAACACCAGGATGACATTCAGCCCGACCAGCGCGCCGACGAGCACCACCAGATAGGGCACGATGCGCATGAAATCATAGGGCAGGGGCTCGTCGATTTTGTAGGCGGCGTTGCGGGTGATGATGAGAAAAATGACCAGGGTGATAATCGCCGCGGGCAGCACGATCTTGAAGTTCTCCCTGAACTTGTCCTTCATGTCGCCGCCCTGGGTGCGCACCGCGGCGATGGTGGTATCGGAGATCATGGACAGGTTGTCCCCGAACATCGCGCCGCACACCACCGCACCCAGGCAAATGGGCATGGCGATGCCCGCCTTCTGGCTGATGCCCACGGCGATGGGCGACAGGGCCACGATGGTGCCCACCGAGGTGCCCATGGAGGTGGAGATAAAGCAACCGATCAGGAACAGACCGACCACGGCGATGTTGCTGGGCAGGATGGACAGGCCGAAGTTGACCGTGCTCTCCGCGCCGCCGGCCGCCTTCACCGCGCCGGAGAAAGCCCCGGCGAGGATGAAGATCAGGCACATAATCATGATGTTCTCATCCCCAGCGCCCCGGGCCATGATCTCCAGCTTTTTGGAGAACTTTTCTTTGGGGTTCATCAAAAACGCGACGATCAGCGCGATCAGGAAACCCACCGCTGCGGGCATGGCGTAAAAATCCCCGGTGATGACCCCTGAGCCGATGAACAGCACCAGAAACACCAGGATGGGCAGCAGCGCCCAGAAATGACCTTTTTTCATCGTAAACGCTCCCTCACCTTTTTTCCGGATGCGCTTGGACAGCAAAAAAACCTCCCGCTGGCAGGGGAGGCATGGGGATCGCGCTGCTCTTATCTGCCAAGCCGGGGCTTGCTGGAAGGGGCACCAGTTCCTTGCGGATGGTTGCCGAGGCTTCATCGGGCCAAGTCCCTCCGCCTCTCTGGATAAGATCCGGTATTCTTCTGTGCATTATCAGGATAGCCGCAAGGGGAGGATTTGTCAATACAGGGATATCTATCGTCTGGGCGCGCGCCGGGTTTTACCCCGCCGCCGGCGGGGCGGTGGTGGGGCCGGGTACCAGCGTCGGCGGCAGCACGATCTGCCGAGGCGGCTGGTCACGGTTCTGAATATGGCTGAGCAGCAGGGCGGCGGCCTGGATAGCCATGCACTCGCCGCCGGCAACGGTGGCGATGGGCCTCATGAAGCCCCAGCCCTGGGCGATATGGTCGAACCCGATCACCGACAGGTCCCGGGGAATGTGGATATGTCGGGTGCGCAGGGCGTTGAGCGCGCCCCAGGCCACCGCGTCGCTGAAGGCGAACAGCGCGGTATAATCCACCCCTGGGACGCCCGCTGCGTCCAGGCAGCTGGCCACCGCCTCCAGGTTCAGCCCGGGCACCTCGACCATCAGATGCGCCTGCGGCGTGATGCCTGCTTCGGCCAGCGCCTGCAGATAGCCATCCCGTCGCTCCGCGCCGGAGCTGACGTTCTCTGGGCCCATCAGGTGCAGGATGCGCCGGTGGCCCAGATCGAGCAGATGCCGTGTGGCCAGATAACCGCCCAGGGTGTCGTCCACATGGACGCTGTTGAGTGCCGGATCGGAAAAATGCCGTCCGATCAGCACGAAGGGCACTCCGCTGCGCTCGAGCATCGCCACGCTGCTCCGATCGATCTGGCAGGGACACAGCGCGATGCCGTCCACCTGGCGCGAGAGCGCCGCGCCCAAAGCCTCCCGCTCCAGGGCAAGGTCCTCGTGGGTGCAGATGATCAGCACCGTGTACCCCTTGCCCCGGAAAAAACGCTCAATATCCTGAACTATCAGGGAAAAATGGGGATTGGACACATCGCCGAGCACCACGGCGATGGTGTGGGAGGAACCCGAGCGCAGAGCGGAGGCTAAATGATTTTGCAGATAGCCCATCTGCCTGGCCAGATGCTGGATGCGGGCCCGGGTGGCCGGCGCGATGTCCGGCATATCCTTCAGCGCCCGGGACACAGTGTTGATGCTACATCCCGCGGCCTGGGCGATATCCTTGAGCGTGACCCGCTCGCCAGCCATACGACCACCTCCTATCTCAATCTTTGAGCTTTCATTCTAGCATGACCAAAACCGACTGGTCAAGGCGCCCCCTTGACAGCGTGGGAATCCCATGCTATCGTGAGGTTAAACGTTCACATGAACGATCATGTTGGAATATGGAGGGGTGCATATGCCGCAGGTCTGTCTGCTCTTTCCCCAGTCCCGGGGCGAAATTGCCCGGGATATATACGGGCATTTTGCCGAACACATCGGCGGGGTGTTCTACGACGGGCTGTACGTGGGCGAGGATTCCCCGGTGGAGAACGTGCGGGGCTTTCGCAAGGCGCTGGTGGAGGCTTTTCGGCGCATCGAGCCGCCGGTGCTGCGCTGGCCGGGCGGCTGCTTTGCCGAAACCTACGACTGGCGCGACGGCATCGGCCCAGAGGCTGACCGGCCAACCCGAGTCAACTGGTGGTACTGTCGGGACGGACGCACCGAATCCAACCAGGTGGGCACCCATGAGTTTATGGATTTTTGCCGCATGACAGGAGCTGAACCTTATGTGGCGGCCAATGTGACCACCGTGCCCGCCCTGCACATCCGCAATTGGGTTGAGTACTGCAACTTCCCCCGAGGCAGCACCACCTTGGCCCGGGAGCGGGAGCGCAATGGCGATCCCGAACCCTTTGGCGTGCGCTACTGGGGCATCGGCAATGAAAACTAGGGTGGGGGCGGGCAGATGAGCCCCGAGATGTACGCCCGGGAGTTCATCCGCTACGCCACGGTGGTCAATGATCTGGACGAGGGGAGATACCGCTTCATCGCCTGCGGCCCTAACGCCGACGATCTGGCCTGGACCCAGGGTTTCATGCGGGAGTATGGCAACATCCACTTTGGGCGCAATGCCGAGCTCTGGGGCCTGAGCCTGCACTACTACTGCGGCGCCGCAGGCGATGTGACCGGGTTCACCGCCGATCAGTGGGATCAACAGCTCTATCAGGCTTTTCGCATGCAGGGATTGATCGATGCCCATCGGGCGGCTATGGACGCCTATGACCCGGAGCGGCGAATCGGGCTGGTGGTGGATGAGTGGGGTTGCTGGCATCCCGATGGCTCCGGCCCATCCAAGGGCTACAACCTCTTTGAACAGCAGAGCACCTTGCGCGACGCTATGGTCTCGGCCCTGACGCTGAATATCTTCAACAACCGGTGCGATGTGGTGCGTATGGCCAATGTTGCCCAACTGTGCAACAATCTGCACTGCCTGTTCCTGGCGGGCGGGGAGCATCTGATCCTGACGCCGACCTACCATATTTTTGATTTGTTCAAGACGCACCAGGGCGCGCGGCAGATCGCCGTAGCCACCGATGCCGCCTGCCGAGGGCCGGAGGGGCTGCCCAACCTATCGGTCTCGGCCTCCCAGCGAGAGAATCTGGTGACCATCACTTTGGCCAACACCCAGTTTGACCAGGGGATGCAGGTACAGCTGTCGGCCTTCGGCGGTTCCCTGCAGGGAGATGGAACGCTGACCCTGCTCACCGGCGATCCCCATGACCACAACACGTTCGAGTACCCCGATCGCGTCTGTCCGCAGCAGGTGACCCAAACCTTCACCGGCGGGGACGTGATTGACCTGCCTGCTGCCAGCGTGGCGGCCATTGTCATCAGGAGGGAACGCACATGACCGATCGGATTGCCCGCATGCGCCAGCGTCTGCTCGAAAAGCAGCATCATGTTCACCGCCAGTCCCTGCCCGAAGGGGATTGGCCTTACCGCGTCGGGAACCTGCCGGATTACTGGCGCACCGCCCAGCGCTTCCGCCTGGCTCTGGAGCTGGAGCAGCCGGTGCTGCTGCCCGAGGAGCGCATCGTGCTGACCCGCACGGTGCCCAACCTGCCCAGTATCTATGATGAGGCCGCCTGGGAAGATATCCGTAGGGAACATTTTATCCATGAGAACGGCGTGGTCTGCAATATCTCCCCGGACTACGGCACCACCATCGCCAGAGGGCTAACTGCCCGGCTGAGGGAGGTGGAGACCGCCCGGGCGCGCTATCTCCAGGCCGATCAACAGCCCCAGGCCGACTATCTGGCCGCCATGGCTCAGAGCACCCGCGCGGTGCTGAACCTGGCGGCCCGCTATGCCGCCCAGGCTCGGGCCGAGGGGCGGGAGGAGATCGCCCGGCGGCTGGAGCGGGTGCCCGCCCAGGGCGCACGCACCTTTGCTGACGCCCTGCAGTCGCTGCGGTTCATCCATTACGCCCTGTGGTGCGAGGGCAACTACCACAACACCCTGGGCCGGCTGGACCAGTTGCTTTGGCCCTACCTTGAGGCGGACCTGGCTGCGGGCCGGCTGAACGAGGAACAGGCGATGGAGCTGCTGGAGGAGTTCTTCCTGGCCTGCAACCGAGACAGCGACCTCTACCCCGGTATCCAGCAGGGCGATAACGGCCAGAGCGTGGTGCTCGGCGGCGTGAACCGCCGGGGGGAGGAAGCCTTCAACCCGCTCTCGCGCATGTGCCTTGAGGCCTGCGGGGAGTTGCGCCTGATCGACCCGAAGATCAACCTGCGGGTCAGCGCCCGGACGCCTCTGGCGGTTTACGAGTTGGGCACCCAGCTGACCAAGCTAGGCCTGGGCTTTCCCCAGTACGCCAACGACGACGTGGTCATCCCCGCGCTGGTGAAGCTGGGTTATGCCCTGGAGGACGCGCGGGACTATGTGGTGGCCGCCTGCTGGGAGTTCATCATCCCCGGCGTGGGCATGGACATCCCCAACATCGGCGCGGTCAGCTTCGCCGGGGCGGTGGACGCGGCCATGCGCGAGGCCCTGCCTGGCGCGGCGGACATGGGCCCGGTGCTTGAGGCGGCGCGCCGCGCGGTGGATCGCCAGGTCGATGCGCTGACGGCCTCCTTCGCCGACCTCTATATCGTCCCCTCGCCATTCATGAGCCTGCTCTTCGAGGGCTGCGTGGCGCGCGCCCGCGATATCAGCCTGGGCAGCCGATACAACAACTACGGCCTGCACGGAACCGGCCTGGCCACGGCGGCGGATTCCCTGGCGGCCATGGAGCGGGCGGTCTTCACCGAGGGCAAGGTCACCGGCGTACAGCTGACCGGCGCGGTGGCCGAGAACTTTGCCGGCCAGGAGGCGCTGATGCAGTATCTGCGCTATGAATGCCCGAAGATGGGCAACGACGAGCCCAGCCCCGACGGGTATGCGGTGTGGCTGCTGGAGACCTTCGCCCAGTGCCTGGCCGGGCGGCGCAACGAGCGCGGGGGCGTCTACCGCGCAGGCACGGGCTCGGCGATGTTCTACCTGTGGCATGCCCGCCAGACCGGGGCCACCGCCGACGGTCGCTGCGCTCAGGACCCACTGCCGGCCAACTATGCCCCCAGCCTGCACACCCGCTTGAAGGGCCCGGTGTCGGTGATGCGCTCCTTCACCAAAGCCGACCTGGGCAAGACCATCAACGGCGGACCGCTGACGCTGGAGTTCCACGACTCGGTGTTTCGGGGGGAGGAGGCCATCGCCAAAGTAGCCGCCCTGGTACAGTATTTCATTGCCCTGGGCGGCCACCAGCTGCAGCTCAACACCGTCAATCGCGACCGCCTGCTCGACGCTCAGCAGCATCCGGAGAACCATCGCAACCTGATTGTGCGGGTGTGGGGGTGGAGCGGCTATTTCGTCGAGCTGGACAAGGATTATCAGGATCATATCATCGCCCGGGCGGAGCTCAATCTGGCGTAAGGGGGTAGTGATATGGCCAAGCTGCTGGTGTTCGATATCAAGGAGTTTGCGCTGTTCGATGGGCCGGGCATCCGCACCACGGTGTTCCTCAAGGGCTGCCCCCTGCGCTGCCAGTGGTGCCACAACCCCGAGGGGTTGTCCTTCGCCCCGCAGTTGATGGTCAGCCCCAGCGCCTGCACCCACTGCGGCCGCTGTCGGCAGGTCTGCACCCACGATTCCTGCATCGCCTGTGGGGCCTGCGTGTCGGCCTGTCCCCAGGGGCTGCGCCGCATCGCCGGCACGGCCTGGGCGGCTGAGGACTTAGCGCGGGAACTGTTGCGCGGGGAGGATCTGCTGTGCGCCAGCGGTGGAGGCGTGACCTTCTCCGGCGGGGAGCCCATGGGACAGTGGGAGGGGGTCCGAGCGGCCATCGCCTGCCTGGACGGGCTGCACACCGCCATCGAGACCTCGGGTTACTGCCCGGACGCAGCTTTCGCCGAGATGATGGACACGGTGGACCTGGTCATGATGGATGTCAAGCTCATCGACCCTGCGCTGCACCGGCGCTACACGGGGGTGGACAACGCGCCGATCCTGCGGCACTTGGAGTGCCTGTGCCGGGGCAATACGCCCTTTGTCATCCGGGTGCCTCTGATTCCGGGGATCAACGACAACCTGGCGCATTTGGAGCCCCTGGCCGAGCGTCTAAAGGGAGCGAGACGCCTCCAGCGGGTGGAGCTGCTGCCCTACCACCGCACCGCTGGGGCCAAATACGCCATGGTGGGCCTCGACTACCGGCCGGACTTTGACACTGCCCGGGATGTACAGGTCTATCAAGGCCCCTTCATCCAGCGGGGGATCGATGTGTGTGTGTTGTGAGGCGAGCTTGCATAAATCCCGAGTATCTGGTATACTACATAGCATATATAGTGGAAAGCGATGGTGGATTCGGTGGAAGACAGCCCCGTACCTGAACGAAGTATCCAGGGCTCGATGAGCCATGGTCAGGTCTTTTGGGTTGCCCGTGCCTTCTCAATGGGTTCTGCGCCCTGCGGAGCCGGTATCGGTGGCTTGTTTACCTATGTCCCCTCGTGGAAACAGAATCGGATGCGATCGAGCGGTTGGCCTGAGGCCGGCGCGCTTTGATTGCATCCGTTTTTTGTTCCCCGTCCTCAATCTAAAACGTCGAAGGAGTCGAAATCTGTATGGACACAAGCGGTGTTATTGGCAATCTGTTGCTCCTGGTGTTGCTGATCCTGATCAACGCCTTTTTCGCCATGAGCGAGATTGCCATCATCTCCATCAACAGCAACAAAATGCGAAAACTCAGCGAGGAGGGCAACAAAAAGGCGCGGCTGCTGCTGAAGATCACCGATTCGCCCAGCGATTTTTTGGCGACAATCCAGGTGGGCGTCACGCTGTCGGGTTTCTTTGCGTCGGCTGTGGCGGCGGATAAGTTCACCAGCATCCTGGTGGAACAGCTGGCTTTTCTGCCCATCAGTCCCAATGTGCTGGGCACCATCATCCTGGTGGTCATCACGCTGCTGCTCTCCTATTTCACCCTGGTGTTCGGCGAACTGGTGCCCAAGCGCATCGCCATGCGCTACGCCGACAGCATGTCCCTTCGGGTTGTGGGGATCGTCAACGCGGTGGCCGTGGTATGCAAGCCCTTCGTGCGCTTTCTGGCTGCCAGCACCAACCTGGTGCTCAAGCTCTTCGGCATCAGCGCCAAGGAAGAGCAGGAACAGGTCAGCGAGGAAGAAATCCTCATGATGCTCGAGGCGGGGGAGGAGCGCGGGGTTTTCGAGCCCGAGGAGAACGACATGATCCGCAATGTATTCGCCTTCGATGATCGCCGGGTCAGTGAGATCATGACCCACCGGACCGACATCACCGCCCTGGAGGAGGATGAGCCCATCCAGGAGGTCATCAACATCGCCCTGCAGGAGGGATACTCCCGCATCCCAATCTATCGGGAGACCATTGACGACATCGTGGGGATCGTCTACGTCAAGGACCTGCTGCGCTATGTGGAGGACGATGCGCCCGAGGACATCGCCCTGAAGGACCTGATGCGCCGACCGATGTTTGTGCCGGGCGCCAAGAAGTGTACCCAGCTGCTCAAGGAGTTTAAGGCCCAGAAGACCCACATGGCCATCGTGGTGGACGAGTACGGCGGCACCGACGGGCTGATCACCATGGAGGACCTGGTGGAGGACATCGTCGGCGACATTGAGGACGAGTACGACGACGAGCCCGAGGAGATCACCGCCCTGCCTGACGGCGCATATGTCTTTGACGGCACGGTGCCCATCGATGATGTATCCGAAACCCTGGATAGCGATGTGTTTGAGGGGGAGGATTATGAGACCTTGGGCGGGCTGATCGTCGACCGGCTGGGGCGCATCCCTGGTCCCGGCGAGCAGGTTACCCTGCAGGTGGGCGACTATGTGCTCACCGTGCTGGAGAACGACGGCCGGAAGGTCACCAAGGTCGGCATCCACAAAAAAGCCCCGACGCCCGAGCCCGAGCCCGACGCGAAGGGGAAGGAACAGAAATAACAAAAGCGCCCGGCATCCGCCGGGCGCTTTTCAATTGCGCGGATCAATCACAGCAGGCTGGCGGCCTGCTCGTCGAGCATGAGGGTGACGTCGGGGTGCAGCTGCAGCACCGAGGCGGGCAGCTGCTCGCTCACCGGGCCGTGGATGGTCCCGCGCAGGGCCTCGGCCTTCTCCGGCCCCATGGCCACCAACAGGATGCGCCGGGCGTTCATGATGCTGCGGATGCCCATGGAGATGGCCTGAGTCGGCACGTCGGCCACGCTGTCGAAGAAGCGGGCGTTGGCGTGGATGGTGTCCTCGGCCAAGCGCACGATATGGGTGCGGGTACCAAAGGGCGTTCCGGGTTCGTTGAAGCCCACGTGGCCGTTGCGCCCCAGGCCCAGCAGCTGCAGGTCGATCCCGCCGCTGCGCTCGATGGACTGGTCGTAGGCGGCGCACTGGGCGGCAAGGTCCGCGCAGTCGCCCGAGGGCAGGTGCACCTGATCCGGCTTCAGGCCCAGGGGGCCGAAAAGGTGCTGCTGCATGAAATAGCGATAGCTCTGGGGATGCTCCGGGGTCAGGCCGACATATTCATCCAGGTTAAAGGTGGTCAGGCCGTCCACCGGCAGACCGCCGGCGCGATGGCGCGCGACCAAATCTGCGTATAGGCCGATGGGGGAGGAGCCGGTCGCCAGCCCTAAGACCGACCGGGGATGCCGCTGAATCTGCCGGGCGAAGAACGCGCCCGCAGCGGCGGCAACCTGCGCGCTGTTGGCAAAAACCTGAACCTGCATCTTTTGTGTCCTCCTTGGTGTGGTGGGATCAATCTTTCAGCAGTAGCCGGGAGAAACCCTCAATGTCCCCCGCGCCCATGGTCACCACGATGTCGCCGCTATGCCAGTGGGCCTTGAGGTAATCGGCGGCGGCGGCGAAACTGTCCATGTACTGGGCCTGGGTGTTGGTGATCGCGTCGGCCACTTGCTTGGAGCAGATGGTACCCTGATTGTCCTCGCGGGCGGCGTAGATGTCCGTGAGCAGCACCTCGTCCGCGTCGGCGAAGCAGGCGGTCAGCGGCTCGAAGAGCTTGAGGGTGCGCGAGTAGGTATGGGGCTGAAACACACACCACAGCTTGTGATGGGGCAACAGCGAGGCCGCGGCCAACTGGGCGCGCACCTCGGTGGGATGATGGGCGTAATCATGATAGATGGTCACCCCGTCGCGCTCGCCGGCCTTCTCGAAGCGGCGGCGAGGGGGCATATAGTCCGTCAGGTAAGGCAGGGCCTCTTGCGGGGAAAGACCGGCCTGCGCCGCGGCGGCCAGGGCCGCCAGGGCGTTATAGATGTGGTGGCGCCCGGGTACGCTCAAGGTCACCCGGCCGATGTCCTCGCCGCGCACGCACACGCTGAAACAAGCACGGCCCATCTCATCGAAGGTCACCTGTCGGGCGGTGTAGTCCATCCCCTCAGCCAGACCAAAGGTGACGAATCGCCGCCCGCAGGCCCGCATCACCGCCATCACCCGGGGGTCCTCTCCGTTGCCGATGGCCACGCCGTCGGCGGGCAGGCGGTCCAGGAAGGCCGCGAAGGCCGACTGGATGTGGTCGATATCCCGGAAATAGTCCAGATGGTCGGCGTCGATGTTGAGGATGACCGCGATGGTGGGGTAGAGCTTCAAAAAGCTCTCTACATACTCGCAGGCCTCGGTGATAAACACCGGCCCATTGCCGTCCTTGACGCTCCCGCCGATCAGCGGCAGGGTGCCGCCCAGGTGAATGGTGGGGTCCAGCCCGGCCTTCTCCATCAGGGTGGCCAGCATGCTGGTGCAGCTGGTCTTGCCATGGGTGCCGGAGATACCGATGCCCACCGGGAAGCGCGCCATGATCTCCCCCAGCAGGGTGGCCCGATCCATCATGGACAAGCCGTGCTCGGCGGCGTACTGGAACTCCGGGTTGTCCGGGTGAATCGCCGCAGTGTAAACGACCAGATCGGCCCGCTCGATCAGCTCGGGGGTATGCCCGATCTGACAGACGATGCCCAACTGCTGCAGATGCGCCACCAGGGGCGAGTCATGCGCGTCGCTGCCGGTGATGGTATACCCGTCGTGCAGGAGGATCTCCGCCAGGCCGCTCATGCTGACCCCGCCGATACCGATAAAATGGACCCGTTTTCCCTGAAAATCCGCGATATTCACTGCTTGCTGCATGTTGACACACCTTTCCCATCCATTGCGCTGTCCCATAAAGCCGAAATCTCCCACATAGCGCATCCTATGAGCGCCGCGGGCTACTTTAGAAGCGGTTTTTCGCCGCTGTCGATGCCGCTTTTTTCCCTGAGATAAACCTCGGGGCTCAACACCTAATTATGCATGAATCGCCGGAAAAAAGCAAACCTTTTTGTGACATATCACCCCAAAAATTCGGGGTGCGGTTTCAAAATCAACGGCGCGCTTGCTGGTTTTTTAGGAAAATTCCATCTCGGGGCTGGAAAGATGAGAAAAGCTGAATTATAATAGACAAGATGTGAAAAATGTTCACCTCGGAACCGGCAAAGGAGCGGCAACATGGAGCGAATCAAGCGCAATGAACGCATCGGTGTGATGACCAAGATCCTCACGGAGGTTCCCAACCAGATTTTGACCCTGAGCTATTTTAGCGAGCTGTTCGGGGCGGCCAAGTCTACCATCAGCGAGGATGTGGATATCGCCCGGGACATCTTCGCGCGATTTGGGCTGGGCGAGCTGGAGACCGTCACCGGCGCGGCCGGCGGGGTGCGGTATCTGCCCACGCCTGAACCCCAGAGCGCCAAGGAATTTATCCTTCGGCTGTGCCATAAACTCAGTGAACCCGAGCGCATCCTGCCCGGGGGCTACCTCTATATGGGCGACGTTATCTCCAACCCCACGGTGGTGGAGAAGATGGGCAACCTTCTGGCTTCCTGGTTCTACAAGATGCAGCCGGATTTCGTGCTGACCGTGGAGACCAAGGGCATCCCTGTGGCGCTGATGACCGCCCGGGCTCTCGGCAAGCCCCTGGTGATCGCCCGGCATGACAACCGCATCACTGAGGGATCGGTGGTGACCATCAACTATCTGTCGGGTTCCTCCCGGCGCATCGAGACCATGTGCCTGACCAAGCGCGCCGTCAAGGACGGCCAGCGCGCCCTGATCATCGACGACTTCATGAAGGGCGGCGGCACCGCCAAGGGCATGATGGACATGATGAAGGAGTTCGCCGTCACTGTGGTGGGCGTGGGGGTCGTGATGTCCACCCAGAGTCCGGAGCGCAAGCTGGTGGAGGACTATAAGACCCTGATGGTGCTCAAGGATGTGGACGAGTACCGGATGAAAGTGGAGCTGGGACCTTCGAGTTATGTGGAGGCCCTGTCGAATCGATAAAGGAGGCTGAAGCCATGAACGGCTATCATGTGCGGATCCTGTCCCACCAGGTGGGCCAGGCGATGAAGAGCAAACTGCCCCGGGGCATGCACCCCATCTGCGGCTGGCCGATGGCGCGCTATGCGGTCGAGGCCCTGCGGCATGTGGATGAACAATTGGCGGTGGTGGTCCCCGAGGGCTGCGCGGAGGCCTTCGAGCCCTTGGGTCAGCGGCTGTTGGTGGGCGTGGACGGCGTGCTGGAAATGCTGGCGGACCAGGGCGGTTGGGCCATCCTGGCCTCGGATCAGGCGCCCTTGATCACGGCGGCGAGCGTCGATCAGTTGCTGCAGGCGGCGGAGCAAGAGCGGTGGGCGGTGGGCGCCCTGGACGATGCCCAAGGCGGGGTGCACCTGCTGGCGGTCAAGGCCGAGCTGCTCGCCGGCAGGCGGCTGGGCAGCCTAACCGAGCTGTTCGAGGCCCTGAGCGCGGGCCGTCCCCGGGGCGTGATCTCCCTGCCGCCTCAGGAGCGGTTGGTGGTGGAGGATCGGGTGGGGCTGGCCGCGGCCGCCATGGCCATGCGCGAACGCATCAATCGCCACTGGATGGAGCAGGGCGTCACCCTGATCGATCCGACCCACACCTACATTGACCGCGGGGTAACCATCGGTCAGGACACGGTGATCTACCCGGGCAATTACCTGGAGGGGAGTACGATCGTCGGCGAGGGATGCCTGCTCGAGGTCAACAACCACATCACCGACAGCCGCATCGACAATCGGGCGCACCTGCAGAGCTCCACGCTCATCCAGGCCTGCGTGGGCGAAGGCACCACCGTCGGCCCCAACGCCTACCTGCGGCCGAACGCACGGGTGGGTCAGGGCTGCCGCATCGGCGACTTCGTGGAGATCAAGAATGCCACCATCGGCGACGGCACCAAGGTATCCCATCTGACCTATGTGGGCGACGCCGACCTGGGCGAGGGCATCAACCTGGGCTGCGGCGTGGTGTTCGTCAACTATGACGGCAAAAACAAAGCCCGCAGCCGGGTGGGCGACCACGCTTTCATCGGCTGCAACGTTAACTTGGTCGCACCGGTACACATCGGCGAGGGCGCATATCTGGCGGCGGGCTCCACGGTCACCCGGGATGTGCCCGCAGGCGCGCTGTGCATCGCCCGCAGCCGTGAGAGCGTCAAGGAGGGCTGGGTGGAGCGGCGAAGGGCGCAGCGCAAGCTGTGATCAGCGAGGCGCACGACAGAGGAGGGTTTGGATGGACGAGTACATTGACCTGTACACCCGGGAGGGTCGCCTCACCGGCCGCAGCCAGCGGCGATACCTCGACCCCATTGCCGCCGGCGAGTATTTTCTGCATGTGCACATCCTGCTTTGCGACGCCCAGGGGCGCTATCTGGTCCAGAAGCGCGCCATGAACCGCAAGTTCGCCCCAGGCATGTGGGATGTCACCGGCGGCGGGGTGGCCGCCGGGCAGGACAGCCTGACCACCGCCGTGCGCGAGGCCGAGGAGGAGCTTGGCCTGCGCCTAGAACCCAAACAGGTGCGCTTCGTTGGCCGCCGGATCGAAAAAAACTGTATCCTGGACGTGTGGTGCGCCCGGGTGGATTTCACCCTGGAGGACCTGACCCGGCAGATTGAGGAGGTCGACGCCCTGGACGTGGTGTCCTTTGAGCGCTTCGTCGAGCTGGTCTGCCACAACAAGGACGAGGTCTACCGCGACCTGCTGTACAGAAGCGCCCAGATGCTGGGCGTGCGCTAAAACCCCTTTCGGGGCTTGTCAAAGGGGGCAAAACCGGGTAAACTAATCAGGACTTTGACGAAAGCGGAGGCAGCGGCGTGCGGATCATCTTCGGCCTGGGCAACCCGGGCGCGCAATATGCCAAGACGCGGCATAACGTGGGCTTTGAAACCCTCTATCTGCTGCGAGATCAGCTGGGCGCGACCCAACCCCGGAGCACCTTCCACGGCTTGGCCAGCCAGGCGATGATCGGTTCAGAGAAGGTGCTGTTGGTCTGGCCAACCACCTTCATGAACCTGAGCGGGCAGTGCGTGCGGGCGGTGGTGGATTACTATCGGATTGCGCTGGAGCAGATACTGGTGGTGTACGACGACATCGACCTGCCGGTGGGCCGTATCCGGGTGCGGCGGGGCGGTAGCCCTGGCACCCACAACGGGATGCGCTCCATCATCGGCGAGTTGGGGGAGCAGGGCTTTCCCCGCATCCGGGTGGGCATCGGCAAGCCCCCGCCGGAGTGGAACCTGGCGGACTATGTATTGGGTCGGTTTCCTCCTGAGGAGGAGGGACCCATTCGAGAGAGTATCGAGCGCGCGGCTGAGGCCGCCAAACAGATCGTCACCTCCGGCGTCGGGGCGGCGATGAACCACTTTAACGGACAGTAACCCCCCATCCAACCGGATGCGGGGGCGTTGCCCATTGTAAGGAGGCGGCCATGAAGTATTTGCTCGAGTGCCTGGAGGCCTGGCCGGAATTCATCCGGCTGTCCGACGCGGCGCAGCGCCGTCGAGGCCCGGTCAGCGTTTTTGGCGTATCCGAGACTCAGAAGGTGCACCTGTCCAGCGCCCTGGCCAGCCGAGAGGGCGGGCGTGCGCTGCTGATGGTAACCAGCAACGATGTGCAGGCCATGCGCCTGTGGGAGGATTATCGGGCGCTGATGGACTGCCCGGTTCATGTGTTCTCCCCCCGAGAGGATTCGCTCTACGCCATCGCAGCCACCAGCCACGACGCCCAGGCCCAGCGGCTGAAGATCCTCGCGGGGCTGCTGGCTGGGGAGCGCATGGTCGTGGTGGCATCGGTGGAGGCGCTGCAGCAGCGCATCATGCCCCCATCGCTCTTCGCGAAACGACGCATCGCGCTTCAGGCGGGCATGCGTATCGACCCGGAGGAGCTGGTGGAGCAGCTGCTGCTGTGCGGCTATCGGCGAGAGCCCTCGGTGGAGGGGCCGGGACTGTTCTCGGTGCGCGGCGGCATCGTGGATATCTATCCCGTCGAGTCGGAGCAGCCCTGCCGGGTAGAGTTCTTCGACGACGAGATCGATTCCATTCGCGTCTTCGATACTTTGAGCCAGCGCTCCACCGATCGGGTGGAGCGGGTCGAGATCGGCCCGGCCAGCGAAGCGCTGGTGGACGATGGCGTCCAGGCGGCCGAGCGGCTCGAGCACGCCCTGGCGGTGCAGCAGCGGCGCATGAAAGCCCGTAACCTGCCCTTCCCCTTGGCCGACAAGCTCTTGCCTCAGCTGGACAGCCTGCGGACTTACGGCGTGTGCGAGCACCTGGTGGCCTACCTGCCCTTGGTGATGCCCAGCGCCGCCACCTTGATGGACTATCTGCCCGAGGGCAGCCTGGTGTGCATCGACGAGCCCCACCGGCTCAAGGAGCGGGCGGACAACCTGATCCTGGAGATGGGGGAGACCCTCAAATCCCTGCTGGAGCGGGGCGAAGGCTTGCCAGAGCAGAGCCGGATCCTGTTGGATTATGACGCTCTGCTGGCCGCCTGCGGGCGCTGGGATATGGTAATCTTCCAGACCCTGACCCGGGCTGCCCCGGGCATCAGTCCCAAGGCGGTTTTTAACCTCATGACCCGAGGCACGGCCTCCTACCATGGGCAGATGGACCTGGTGGCCGACGATCTGCGCAGCTACAAGGACCATGGTTGGCAGACCCTGGTGATGGCCGGGGGTCACGCCCGGGGCGTGCGCCTGGAGGGGGAGATGCGCGCCCGGGGCATCGAGACGACCTTCGTGGACGAGATCACTTCGCCGGTGCTGCCCGGGCAGATCGTCATCGTGCCCCAGGGTTTAAGCCACGGCTTTGAGTACCCTGAGCTGCGCCTAGCGGTGGTGGCGGCGGGGGACATCTTCGGCGCGCACCGCGCCACGGCCAACAAGCCTCGGCGCAAACCTCAGGGCCGGCAGAGCCTCAACCTCTTCGTCGACCTGAAGCCCGGGGATTACATCGTCCACGAGGGGCATGGCGTGGGCGTCTACGCAGGGATGGAGCGCCTGCAGGTGGACGGCAAGTTCCGAGACTATCTGCTCATCCGCTACCGGGAGGGCGACAAGCTCTACGTGCCCACCGACCAGATGGACCGGGTGCAAAAGTATATCGGCGGGGACGAGGGGGCCCAGCCTCGGCTCAACCGCCTGGGCGGCGCGGACTGGAACCGCACCAAGCAGAAGGCCAAGGCCTCCATCCGCGCCCTGGCGGTGGACCTGGTGCAGCTCTACGCCCAGCGCGAGGCCACCAAAGGGTTCGCCTATTCCAAGGACACCGTGTGGCAGCGGCAGTTTGAGGAGAGCTTCCCCTACGAGGAGACCTCCGATCAGCTGACCTGCATCGAGCAGATCAAGTCCGACATGGAAAAGCCCAAGCCCATGGACCGCCTGCTGTGCGGGGACGTGGGCTACGGCAAGACCGAGGTGGCCCTGCGGGCGGCCTTCAAGGCGGTAATGGACGGCAAGCAGGTAGCCTTCCTGGTGCCCACCACCATTCTGGCCCAGCAGCACTATAACACCATCCAGCAGCGTATGGCGGGTTTCCCGGTCGCCTGCCAGGTCATCAGCCGCTTCCGCAGCCCGGCCGAGCAGAAGCAAATTCTCGAGCAGGTGCGCTTGGGCCAGGTGGATATCCTGGTGGGCACCCACCGCCTGCTGGGCAAGGACGTGCACTTCAAGGACCTGGGCCTTTTGATCATCGACGAGGAGCAGCGCTTCGGCGTCGGCCACAAGGAGCAGATCAAGGAAATGCGCCGCAGCGTGGACGTGCTGACCCTGTCGGCCACGCCCATCCCCCGGACGCTGCACATGTCCCTGGTGGGCATCCGCGATATGAGCACCCTGGAAAATCCGCCCGAGGAGCGCTACCCGGTGCAGACCTACGTGACCGAATACCAGGACCCCCTGGTGCGCGACGCGATCCTGCGGGAGCTGCGCCGGGGCGGGCAGGCCTATGTGCTCTACAACACCGTGCGCAACATCGAGCAGTTCGCCGGCCGGCTCTCCCAGCTGGTGCCCGAGGCCCGCATCCGGGTGGGTCACGGGCAGATGCCCGAGGGGGTGCTGGAGAATGTCATGCTGGACTTCATGAACCATGAGTTCGACGTGTTGGTGTGCTCGACGATCATTGAATCCGGGCTGGACATCCCCCTGGTCAACACCATGATCGTCTGCGACGCCGACCGCTTCGGCCTCTCCCAGCTCTACCAGCTGCGCGGCCGGGTGGGCCGCAGCAACCGTATCGCCTACGCTTACTTCACCTTCCGGGCCAACAAGGTGCTCAGCGAGGTGGCCGAGCGGCGGCTGTCGGCCATCACCGAGTTCACCGAGTTCGGCAGCGGCTTTAAGATCGCCATGCGGGACCTGGAGATTCGCGGGGCGGGCAATCTGCTGGGCGCTGAGCAGCACGGGCATATGGCCGCCGTGGGGTACGATCTGTACTGCAAGCTGATGGAGCAGGCCATCCGCGAGCTGCGCGGCGAGGTGCTCGGTGAGGAGCTGGAGACCAAGGTGGAGCTCAACCTGGACGCCTACCTGCCCGACACCTACGTGCGCGACGGACAGCAGAAGATCGCCATGTACCAGCGCATCGCCGCTATCGCCACGGCCTTCGACCGGGACGACGTGGTGGAGGAGCTCATCGACCGCTACGGCGACCCGCCAATCTGCGTGATGAACCTGGTGCAGGTGGCCTACGTCAAGGCCATGGCGCTGAAGGAGCACATCGACCTGATCACCATGAAGGATCGCATGCTGGTGCTGCGCTTTTACGAGAAGGCGCAGGTGGACGTGGAGGGCTTGCTGCGGGCGGTGCAGGAGCATGGGGACCATGTGTTACTGGCGGCCACCGCGCCGCCGCGGCTGATGATCCGCAAGAAGAACGCCGACGTATCCGAGCTGCTGGAGATGGCCGAGGTGTTCCTGGAGGACCTGGGCAAGAGCCACGAGCCGGCGCAAATGTAAGAAAACTGTGAACACAGGCGGCGCGCGGCCGCCCAGCCCTTGCGCTTGACGGGTTTTTCCAGTATCATAATACAAGCTGCATGCAAACCGGTCTTCCCGGTATATGAAAGGAAGCGTTCGAACCGATGAAGCGGATGAAAGTCATCGCCCTGGCCGCGGCGGCCCTGTTGGGCCTGAGCGGGTGCCAGCTGGTCTCCTTCAACGAGGAAAAGGACCGCAATCAGGTGATCTCCACCGTGGGGGATCAGCAGATCCTCAAGAGCGAACTGCTGGACAACCTGGACAGCTACGCGACGGTCTATGAGATGATGGGCTACACTGATTTTCTCACCAGTTCCGCCTATGCCGACCAGGTCAAGACCTTGAAGGATAACATCCTCGAGGCGCTGGTGCAGAAGGCTGTGGAGAGCCAGAAGGCCGAGGCCGCGGGCCTGATCGATCACAGCGAGGCGGGCACCCAGGCCGCTCTGGAGAAGGTCAAGGATCAGTGGAGCTTCAGTAACCTGCTGGCCACGGCCAAGGCAGCCGCCGAGAAGGACGCCAGCATCGACCCGGAGGAACAGGCGATGCAGGCGCTCAAGGACAAGCTCGAGCAGAACGGCACCTCCTATGAGCAGGAGCTGGAGGCCGCCCGGGACCTGATGGGTCGCGAGGCCCTGCGCGAGGAGAACACCAAGGCGGTCCAGGCTACCGAGGAGGAGACCCGCGCCCTCTATGACGAGCAGCTCGAGGCCCAGAAGAGCGCGATCCAGAAGGATGCCTCGACCTACGAGACCTACTACAGCGAGAAGGGCTCGGTTTCGGTCTACAAGCCCACGGGCTATGTCTTCGTCAAGCACATCCTGGTGGAGATCCCCGAGGACATCCAGGAGGCGATCAAGACCCTGGAGAGCGACGGCGATACGGAGGCCGCCGAGGCCAAGAAGCAGGAGGCCCTGGCGACGATCAAGCCCGAGGCTGAGGAGGTCCTGAAAAAGGCCCAGGCTGGAGAGGATTTTGATCAGCTTATCGAGCAGTATAACGACGACACGGGTATGACTGTGGAGCCCGCCAAGACCGATGGATACCTGGTCGGCCCCAACTCCAACTATGAGGAGAACTTCCGCACCGCCGCCCTGGCCATGAGCCGGGTGGGGGAGGTCTCCAGCGAGCTGGTGGAAACCCCCTACGGCTACCACATCCTCAAGCTGGTGGACATCACCACCGAGGGCGCGGTGCCCTATGAGAACGTCAAGCAGGAATGCTTCGACCTGGCCACCGAGCGCAAGCAGAACAGCGTGTACAACGAGCTGCTGGAGCAGTGGAAGCAGGAGCTGGGGGTCAAGACCTACGCCAACCGCATCTGACAGGCCATGCCAACGCCGCCCAACCGGGCGGCGTTGTTTGATTGACGGGAAGGCCATGGATCGTTTATCATGGGTACAGAAACCGGGCATACCAGCCCGCGGCGTGTTGAGCACAGATGAGGAGGAAGCCGACCATGTCCAAGGAAATCTATCAGAGTCCCCTGTCGGGCCGCTATGCGTCGCGGCAGATGCTGCGCCTGTTCTCCGACGACCACCGCTATACCTGCTGGCGACGGCTGTGGGTGGCCCTGGCCCAGGCGGAGATGCAGCTGGGTCTGTCGGTGACGCAGGAGCAGGTAGACGAGCTCAAGGCCCATGTGGACACCATCAACTACGACGATGTCGCCCGCAAGGAGCATGAGATCCGTCACGACGTGATGGCCCACGTGTACGCCTACGGGCTCCAGTGCCCCAAGGCCAAGGGCATCATCCACCTGGGGGCGACCTCCTGCTATGTCACCGACAATGCGGACATCATGATCATCGCCGACGCGCTGCGCTTGATCCGGGACAAGCTCGTCAAGCTGATGGAGGTGCTCTCGCGCTTCGCCGAGGCCCACAAGGCCCAGGCCACCCTGGGCTACACCCATCTGCAGCCCGGACAGCTGGTCACGGTGGGCAAGCGGGCCTGCCTGTGGCTGCAGGACTTCAAGGGCGACCTGGAGGACCTGGAGTACGTGCTCGACGGGCTGATGCTGCTGGGCAGCAAGGGCACCACCGGCACCCAGGCCAGCTTCCTGTCGCTCTTTGAGGGGGACGAGGGCAAGATCGTGGCCCTGGACAGGCTGATCGCCGAGCAGATGGGTTTCAAGAAGGTGTACCCGGTCTCGGGACAGACCTATCCGCGCAAGCTGGATAGCCGGGTGCTCAATGTGCTCAACAATATTGCCCAGTCCGCCAGCAAATTTGGCAACGACCTGCGCCTGCTGCAGCACATGCGCGAGATGGAGGAGCCCTTTGAGGAGCACCAGGTCGGCTCCTCGGCCATGGCCTACAAGCGCAACCCCATGCGCAGCGAGCGCATCTGCTCCCTGTCGCGCTATGTCATGGCCAGCGTCATGAACCCGGCGATGACCGCTTCCACCCAGTGGCTTGAGCGCACCCTGGACGACTCGGCCAACCGCCGCATCGTCATCCCCGAGGCTTTCCTGGCCACCGACGCGGTGCTGATGCTGATGATCAATGTGTGCGACGGGCTGGTGGTCAACCCCATGATGATCCAAAAGCGCGTGATGGAGTTTTTGCCCTTCATCGCCAGCGAGAACCTGCTCATGGCCGCGGTCAAGATGGGTGGGGATCGCCAGGCGCTGCACGAGGTCATCCGGGTGCACGCCATGGAGGCAGCCGCCCGGATGAAGCAGGAGGGGCTGGACTGCGACCTGCTCACCCGGCTGGCGGAGGACCCGGCTTTCCCCATGGATCGCGAGCAGCTCATAAGCAGCCTCAACCCCATGGACTACATCGGCTGCTCCGTGCATCAGGTTGATCGATTCCTGCAGGAGGAGATCACCCCAGTCCTGGCGCGCTATGGCGAGCTGGATGTGGAGGCCGAGGTGCGGGTATAAGGGCCGACCGCCGGTATTTGGAAACTGAGGATCGAACGGAGGGGACGCCTTTGATCGGGATCGTGGACTATGGCATGGGCAACCTGCGCAGCGTGCAGAATGCCTGCGAATTTCTGGGATATGAGACCGCCCTGGTGGACAAACCCGAAAACCTGCGCGCGATCAGCCACCTGATCGTGCCCGGCGTGGGGGCTTTCGCCGACGCGATGGCCGCCCTGACCAAGGGCGGGATGGACCGGGCGGTGATCGACTGGGCCGCGTCGGGCCAGCCGCTGTTGGGTATCTGCCTGGGCATGCAGCTGTTTTTTCAGGGCAGCGAGGAGGGCGGCTGGCACCCCGGTCTGGGCCTGTTTCCAGGGCAGATTCGCCGCTTCTCGGCGGATATCGGCCAGAAGGTGCCCCAGATCGGCTGGAACAGCGTGCACAAGCGGGCGTGTCGACTCTTTGCGGGCCTGCCCGGCGGATTCCATGTCTACTTCGTGCACTCCTTCCGCGCCGATGCGAGCGACGCGGATTTCGTGGCCGGCGCCACCTGCTATGGGGAGACCTTCACCTGCGCCGTGGAGCGGGGCAACGTCATGGCTACCCAGTTCCACCCCGAGAAGAGCGGCACGGTGGGGCTGAGAATCTTGCGAAATTTCCTCAGTCTGGGAGGTGAGGGCGCGTGTTGACCAAGCGCATCATTCCCTGCCTGGACATCCGGGACGGCCGGGTGGTCAAGGGCGTCAACTTCGTCAACATCCGCGATGCGGGCGATCCGGTGGAGGCTGCGGTGCGATACAATCAGGAGGGGGCCGACGAGCTGCTGCTGTTGGACATCAACGCCTCCCACGAGGGCCGATCCACCATGCTCGACGTGGTCAGCCGCACCGCCGAGCAGGTGTTCATCCCCTTCACAGTGGGCGGGGGTATCTCGGATTTGGAGAGCATCAAGGCGCTGCTGCGCCTGGGAGCGGACAAGGTTTCCCTCAACTCCCCGGCGGTGCGGGACCCGGAGCTGATTACCCGAGGGGCCATGCGCTTTGGCAGCCAGTGCATCGTCGTGGCCATGGACGTCAAACATGTCCAGGGGGATCACTGGGAGGTCTATATCAACGGCGGACGGGTGCCCACGGGCAAGGACGCCGTGTCCTGGGCGGTGGAGGCTGAAAAGCGCGGCGCGGGGGAGATCCTGCTCACCAGCATGAACACCGACGGCGTCAAGGGCGGCTACGACTTGCGCATCACCCGGCTGATCGCCGACGCGGTGGGTATCCCGGTTATCGCCTCGGGCGGTGCGGGGGCCCTGTCGCATTTCTACGACGCGGCCACCGAGGGCGGAGCCGACGCGATGCTGGCCGCCTCGCTGTTCCACTTCCGGGAACTGAGCATCCTTCAGGTCAAGCAGTACCTACAGGATCGGGGGGTGCCGGTCCGCCTGGATATCTGAGGAGGAAAACCATGCAGAAGATCACGCTGTTCATCCTGCCCAACTGCCCCTACTGCCGCAGCGCCTTGCGGGATTTGGAGGCGGTCTGCGCCGAGCACCCCGAGCTGCGTCAGGTGCCCATCGAGCGCGTTGACGAGAGCCGCGAACCCGAGCGGGCCAACCGGTACGATTATTACTATGTGCCCACCTTCTATGTGGGGGAGCGCAAGACCCATGAGGGCGCGATCGATCGCCCGGGCGTGGAGCGGGTGCTGCGGCAAGCATACGAGGGCTGACAAGGAGGAAAACGCCATGCGCATCATGATCCAAGCCCAGGAGGTGGGCGCGTCGACCGAGGAAATGCTCCGCCGTGCGCGGCGGATCGCCCCGCAGGCGGAGGTGCTGCTCTTTGAGGACGCCTCCGATCCCCGGTTGGCCGGGGCGGACGCGGTTTTTGGCGGGGTGCGGCCCCACGACCTGCCCGGGCTGGCGCGCCTGCGCTGGCTGCAGCTGGGCAGCGCGGGCGCGGATGGCTACACCGACCGCAGCCTCTACTGCCGGCCGGACGCGGTGCTGACCAACGCCAGCGGCACCTACGGCGCGCCCATCGCCGAGCATCTGCTGGCGATGATGCTCTCTCTGCTCAGGCAACTTCCCCTGCTGCGGGATCGACAGCGCGCCCACCGCTGGGATCGGCAGGTCTCCATGGCCGAGTTCGGTGGCAAGACCGTGGGCATCCTGGGCTTGGGGGATATCGGCTATGAGACCGCCCTGCGCGCCCACGCCTTGGGGGCGCGGGTGATCGCCGTCAAGCGCACCGCCGCCGAGCCGCCGGACTGCGTGGCGGCGCTCTACGATTTTTCCGGCGTGGATCAGGTGATCCGCGAGAGCGACCTGGTGTGTCTGTGCCTGCCGCACACCCCGGCGACTCACCATATCCTCGACGAGCGCCGGCTGGCGATGATGAAGCCCGGTGCCATGGTCTTCAACATCGGCCGGGGTGGGCTGATCGATCAGGACGCCCTGATCGACGCGCTCCGGCAGGGGCGGCTGGCCGGGGCGGGGTTGGACGTGACCGACCCGGAGCCCCTGCCCGCCGACTCGCCCCTATGGGAGATGGAGCAGGTGCTGATCACCCCCCATGTCTCCGGCGTTTCCCCGGCTAACGACGCCCGCAAGATGTCTATCTTTCTGGACAACCTGGCGCGCTTTGCCGCAAGCGAACCCCTGACCAACCAAGTGGACTTTGCTCAGGGATATTGACCACAAGCGCGGAAACGCTCTTTTCTTCCAAAACGCCGTCCCGAATTGGGGACGGCGCTTTCTTTTTGGAAGAAACTGGCGTATAATGACCGATCGGTAGAATTTGTAAAACAGAGGGTGTGGGGATGGAACGATTTTTATCACGGGTGGCGTGCGTGTTGGCGATTCTATTGATGTGCCCAAGCGGATTTGCATTCGCACTGCCGGGCGATCCCGCAGCGTCCCTAGCGCTGCCAGGGATCACGGCGGAGCTATATCCGGTTGAGGATGGCGGGCCGGCGGATCAGCCGCTTCAAAACGGCGATACCCTCAGCCAAGCGGATGCGCTCTACTATCAGGTGACCAAGGATACGATGGCGGATATCGCCGCGGATCAGGTTTACGCGTTCTCCCTGCCGGAGCAGATCGCTCCGCCCCAGGAAGGCGGAAGCATCCCGCTGACGGATAACATCGGGGGAACTGCGGTGCAGTTCGGCGTCCTGGGCTGGTCGGCTGGCTCGCGCGAGCTGACCGTTACCTTCCACAACTTTGATCCGGTGCTGATCGAGGGGCTCCCAATCGGGCTGAACGACTTGACCCATACTCGGATCGGCTTTGCCTGCGCGCTCAACGGCAGCGATCTGGTTGCCGATGCCCAGGGCAACGTGGACATTGAGCTGCCCGGCGGAAAGACCGTCCGGGTCGTCGTGTCAGAACTGGTGCCCTCGCCGCCGAAGCTGGAGAAAGCGGTCAGCTCCCTGGACGACGCGGGCAAGGCGACCTGGACCGTCACATACCATCACCCGCAGGCCGCCTACGCCGGTCAGCGGCCCACCGAGTTGGTGGATGTCCTGCCCGAGGGACTGACCTATGTACCCGGCAGCGCCGCGGTCATCATCGGTGGCGTGGCGGACCCGGCCCCGCAGGTGATCGCGGGCGAGGGAACGCTGAACTACGCCTTGCCAGAAAACTTGCCCGCCGGGGTCGAGGTCCAGTGGTCCTACCGGACCCAGCTGACCAATGCGGCCATCCAGGATATCTGGCGCGGCGGGGATCAGACGCTTGCCTATCAGAATCAGGTGGTCGCTCAGCAGGGGGGCGCGTCGATCAGCCCGACCTGCTCGGCCACAAGTCGCTTGACCGTGCCGGATGACTGGATCGGCCGACAGATGCTTTCCAAATCCGCCGCGGTGAACCGGCCGGAGAACCCGGGCGATTCCTGGACCATCGATTGGACGGTCCAGGTCAACACGGTCAGCCGCCATTTTCAGTCGCTGCAGCTGCGCGATGAGATGGGCGGCGGGTTGAAGCTGATCCAGGAGAGCGTCAAGGTGTCCGGGGACGGTGAAATCTTGGCCATCCCGCCGCAAATCGAGACCCCGTCAAACGGCCCAGCGATCATGGTTTTGGACCTGGTGCAGGATGGGTCGCCCAATCCAGCCAAGGCCCGCTATACCATCGCCTACACCACGCAGATCGATCCGGCGTACTTCAGCCAGTCGGGTTCGCTGACGGACGACGATCTCAAAAACACCGCCTCGCTGCGCTATTGCTGGCCGGCTGGGGAGGAGCCGGGCGGGGAGGCGTATGCGCCGACCGTGTCCAAAGTTCCGGGGAATATCGGCGTGCACAACAAGCTGATCTACAAGGAGGCGGTGGGCTATGACTATGCAACCCGCCAAATCACCTGGAAGTACACCGTCAACCCCAACCGCATCAACCTGACCCGGCTGACCGCGCAGGACATCCTCGGCTCGCAGAGCAAGCAGCGCTTTGTGGGCTCCGATGACCCGGGCGCGGTGGACGCCGCGCGGGCGGCCATCCGGGACAGCCTGACCCAAGCGTTGACGGAGCAGGGATTTGCGCCAGAGAATGTCTTGGTGTCGCTGGCGCTGTCTGAACAGCAGCTGGATTTTGTTCTCCAGGACGTGGGGACGAACTCTTTCTCCTTTGAATTCGGCACCTATGCGGACGATCCCGCCATCTGGGCGGGCAACGGCGCGGCCCTGGGCGAAAAACCCTACACGTATACCAATACCGTCACCGCCAAGGCGGACGGGACGGCGGTGGATGGTCAGCCGATCAGCGCCGATTGCGCCCATACCGCCAAGCTTGACGTGTCCAATGCCGTGCTGCGTAAGGCGCAGACGGCCTTCGACCCTCTGACCCGGGAGCTCACCTGGACGCTGACGATCAATGAGAACGCGGTCGCCTTGGGGGAGGTCACGATCACGGACGCGCTGCCCGCGCTGCTCAGCTGCGCTCCCGCTAAGGCCCTGCTGGACGGGCAGCCCTTTGATGGGATGGACAACCGTTTCACCGTGTCGGATGACAACGTCGTCACGATTCGCCTTAAAGAGGTCACACAGCCGCATCAGGTGACCTTCACAACGGTGTTGGATGTGGATGCAGCGCCCTTTGGACAGCTCACCGAGGTGGCGCTGACCAACCAGGCCAGCCTGACCAGCGCGGTCAACCCCATCGCCGTGCCCAGCAATGAGGTGAACGTCGTTTTCGACAACCATCCCTTGAAAAAGGAAGCCGTGAATCTCAAGGGCAGTACGCTGGTCAGCTACACGGTGTACCTGAATCCTTACGGGATGGATCTGCTCAAGGGCAGCGGATCGGATATCCTCTACCTGCGCGATACCCTGGGAGATGGGCTGTATCTGGATGTGGACTCCATCCGCCTGTACGAAGCGATCCCCAAGACGCCCGCCTCATGGGAAGGGGATCAGTACCGGGTCGAGCTGCAGAAGCAGGCGCAAATTGAGGATGTCAAGGTCCAGTACGATGCGCCTGAAAATGCCTTCTCTTTGGAGATTCCGGATGCGGCGCAGCGCTATCTGGTGACCTACGACGCCTACGCCGTGCGCGCTGGGGTGAGCCTGGACAACCAAGTCAGTCTGACCGGAAGCATCCTGCCGTCGGGCGCGCCCACCGGCCATGCGGGCTCAGCGATCACCCTGAGCGCCTTTGGCAATACCAGCTTTCGCCTGCCAACCCATAAGTTCTTCTCAATCCAGATCAAGAAGGTCAACGGGGAAGGCCAGGTGCTCCAGGGCGCTCGGTTTGGCCTGTATGCCGCTCAGGAGGAGGGCGCGCTGCTGACCGAGGCCACCTGCGACGCGGATACCGGCATCTGCACCCTGGCGCTGCCCAAGCGGGAGGTTCAAGACCGATCCGTGCTCTACTGGCGGGAGACCGCCGCGCCTGACGCCTATGTGCGCAACGACGAGTGGCATCGGATCGATCTGGAGCAACCACCTGAGAATGTGGTGACCATGGTCAACCTGGCCGGAGCGGACGCTATCGCTGGGCGCATCGATCTGCGCAAAATCGATGCGCAACAGACGACGCCGCTTCAGGGGGCGGCCTTTGCCCTGTATGCCGACCAAACCTGCGCGACGCTGGTCTCCGATCAGCCGGCGTTTTCCTCGGATGGCGCGGTGTTCACCTTCACGGGTCTGTATCCCGGCAGGACCTATTGGGCGCGAGAAGTCCGAGCGCCGAAGGGCTATGTTCCGCTGGCCGAGCCGATCGCCATTCAGGCGAGCGCCGCGGTGGCGGTGACCGACATTGGCAACGAGCCGGCGAATGTCACCCTGACAGTATCCAAGACGGACGCGGAGACCGGCTCGCCGCTTGCGGGCGTGACCTTTGGGCTCTATCTGGATGCCGCGTGCACACAGCAGGTGGATCGGCAGGAGACCGACTCGCAGGGCGGCTGTACATTTCAGGGCCTGCTGCCACATACCCCTTATTTCTTGCGGGAAATCGCCAATCTGCCCGGTTATGTTCCGGATGATACGGTATATCCAATCCTAACCGGCGACAACGGCGCTGCGCTACACCGGGCGGTGACCAATTTCCAGTCCCGCAACGCATCCCTGCAAATCGTCAAAACCGATGTTCAGAGCGGAGCCCCGCTGGCGGGGGCGGTTTTTGAGCTGTATGGGGAGGATCAATCTGAGATGCTCTCAGAGCTGATAACCGATGCCCAGGGCATCTGCACCTTCACCGGGATGCGCGCGGGTCGATACTTCGTGCGCGAAGCCGCTGCCCCTGACGGGTATCGGCTCGACGCGCAATGGGTCGCCGTCGAGCTCGGTGTGGATGAGGCGCGGCTGCTTCGCCTGACCAATCAGCGCTTGCCCATGCCCACCCCGGAGCCGATCGTATCGCCGGCCGCCTCGGCCAGCGCCGAGCAAAGCCCGGAGCCTATCCCCCGAACGGGCGATGAGGGGCTGTATCTCTGGGCGCTGTTGTGCGGCTTGTCCGCCCTCGGGCTGATCAGCTTACTATGCGGCCTGCGCAGGCAGCGGCGCTGAGCAACTTGACACAGCGAAAAGTCCCCAGCGGTTCTCCGCCGGGGACTTTTTTGGCAATATCCTATTGTCAGCGAGCGCACCGCCCCGTATAATCAGATCAAGGGGGTGAAACCCATGGAGTTTCAACTGGAGGATTTCCGCTGCGGCAATGATTTGGCCACGCTGCGGGCGGCGGTGGCGGCGTGCCGGGCGCATCCGGGCAGCGTGCTGACCGTGCCGCCGGGGATGTATCACCTGAGCGACCCACAGGCCTTGGCGCTGCAGGAGCAAGCCCTGTCCGGCCAGTTGGGGGAGAATCCTGAGCGCGTGATCTTCCGCCCCTACTATCCTCATGTCAAGGGTCTGGATTTTGCGGGATGTCAGGATGTGACGGTGCGCGCCCGGAACGCGACCTTCTGGGTGCACGGTTGGATGGAACCCATCAGCCTGCGCCAGTGCCAGGGCGTCACCCTGGAAGGGTTGACACTGGATATGGCGGTGCGTCCTTTCAGCGAGGGATGGATCATCCAAGCGGACGAGACGAGCCTGACTGTCGCGCTCAAGCCTGACGCGCCCCTGCGCCCGGGATCGCCCACGCCCCGTTGCTTTGCTTACGATCCGGTCAGCCGCCGCTTCAGCGGCGAGGATTTGGGTGTGCGGGGCGTTGATTGGCTGGGGGAGGGGCTCGTCCGTCTGCGGGTCGACCGATCCGCCGCGCAGGTGGGGCAGGGGGTGGCGTTGTGGCACAGCTTCCATTTCCGCCCGGCCGTCTTGATCGAGGATGCGCGGAACATCACCCTCAGGGACGTTACGATCCACAGCCACGCGGGCATGGGCATCGTGGGTAACCGCAGCCGGGACATCACCTTGGATGGGCTGCGGGTGGTCCCCGCGCCGGGGCGTTGGCTGTCGACCAACACCGACGCCACCCATTTCACCGCCTGCAAGGGCGCGCTGAACGTGATCGGCTGCCAGTTCGCCGGGCAGGGGGATGACGCCATCAACGTTCACGGATTTTACCAGAGCATCCAATCCCACGCCGGTCGGGAGGCGGTGCTGCGGGTGGAGGCGCCCACCGGTACCCATGCGCAACAGCTCGAAGCGCCCGAGGCGGGGGATATCCTGAGCCTGGTTCGGCGGGAAAATCTAACCCGAGCGGACGCATATCGGGTGTGCTCGGTCGAGCCCTTGCCCGAGGCCTGGCAGTGCCGGGTGCTGCTGGACCGCGAGCTGCCCGAGGATGCGCAGGCCTATTACCTGGAAGATATCGACCGCTACCCACATCTGCGGATGGTCAACTGCTCGGTGCACAGCCATTTGGCTCGCTCGGTGTTGATCAAGTGCCGCCAGGCGGAGGTGCTCGGGTGCAGCGTTGAGGGGTGTACGGGCACCGCCATCGTCGTGGCCGCCGAGGGTTCCTGGCAGGAGAGCGGGGGCAGCGAGCGAATCTGCATCCGCGGTAACCGCCTGATCGGTACCGGCTACGGCGAACATGGCCGGATGCAGGGCGCCTGCGGCATCATGGTGGGCGTACAGGCGCCCCAGGAGGATGGTCAAGGCATCCATGACCAGGTGACCATCGCAGACAACTTGATTGAGGGGGCGGGCGCGCCGCTGGGCATCTATGTGGGTAACGCCCGGCGCGTCCGCATCCTGCACAATGCGCTCTCCGGCTGCGAGGCGGCGATCCAAACCCTAGCCTGCGGCCGCGCGGAAATACAGGGGAACCGATGGACGGATGAAAAGGGGGTCGTACACGATGTTTGAGAACTTCCTGATGCTGGGCGGCCAGCTGCGCAACTCCAGCGCCTACGATGCCGATGCGGTGCAGAAGGGCTTTGAGGCCATCGCCGCCTTCGGGGGCAACACCGCCGAGTTGCCGGTCTACTGGGAGCAGGTGGAGCCCCAGGAGGGGCGCTTCCACTTCGACCATGTGGGTCGGATCATCGAGGCCGCCCGGGCGCGGGGGCTGAAGCTAATCCTGCTGTGGTTCGGGACCTGGAAAAACGCCACTGACAGCTATGTCCCCGAGTGGATCAAGACCGATCCGGAGCGCTTTCCCGTGGTACAGACGCCCTCGGGCGCGCATCTGGCCAGCCTGTCGCCCCTGGGGACGCAGACCCTGCAGGCCGACAAAACGGCTTTCTGCGCCCTGATGGCCTACCTCAAACAGGTGGACGGGCAGACCGGAACCGTCATCGCCATCCAGGTGGAGAATGAGCCCGGCGCGCTGGGGTGCGACCGCGACTATGCTCCGGCGGCCCAGTCCGCCTTTGCCGGACCGGTGCCCGCCTGCCTGGGCGAGGGCAGCTGGAACGAGGTGTATGGCTGGCGCGCCGCCGAGGCCTTCAGCGCCTGGCACATCGCGCGCTATATCGATCAGATCGCTCAGGCGGGGCAGGCGGTGTACGATCTGCCCATGTACGCCAACGCATGGCTGAGCCACATCGGCTTAGAGCTGCCCGGACAGGATTATCCCTCGGGCGGGCCGGTGCCCCCGGTGCTGGAAATCTGGGGCAAGGCAGCACCCCACCTGTTCACCCTCGCGCCGGATATCTATATCCAGAACCTCAACCTCTGCCGCCGCATCTGTGAGGAGTACACCGCCTCGGGCGCGCCGCTGTTGATTCCCGAGTCCGCCGCCAACGTATCCGGCGCGATGATGCTGACCCGGGCCATCGCTGACTTTGGCGCGGTGGGCGTAGCCGCCTTCGGCATCGAGGGCATCCTCGACAGCCGCGGCGAGGTATTGCCACAGGCCCTGCCCTGGGTGCTGCAGATGCGGGTGTTTAAGGCCATGACGCCCTTGCTTTTAAAATACCGGGGCGCTGGCCGCGTCCATGCGGTGGTGCAGGAGGAGTGGAGCGGCTCGGAGCACCTGGTCTTTGCCGACGGCTGGCAGGGCGCGGTGAATTTCGGCTTTCTCAACACCGATCACGCCCACAACCGAGATAAGCTGGTCGACCGGGGCTGGGATCAGCTGCGGGGCATGGGCCTGATCGTCCAGGGGGAGGAGGACACTTTCTATCTGGGTGGGATGGGCTACTACCTGCGCCTGTACCGGCCGAGTTGGCAGGACGGCGCTTCGGAGTTGGCCATGAACAGCGCTTTCGCCCTGCGCCAGAGCCCCTATCTGTCCGTGGAGGAGGGCTGCTTTGAGCCGGACGGCACTTGGCGCACGCTGCGACGGCGCAACGGCGATGAAACCGACGGCGGCCTGTGGGTGCATCCGGACACTCTGGTGCGGGTGCGGCTCTATCGGCGGTAAGGCCAAAGAGGGACAGGGATGCTCAGGATGAGCGTCCCTCTTTTTTTGCGCGCCAGAGCGAACTAGACACCCTCGGTTGGGGCGGGGCATAAACTATCCTACCGGCATCTTGCCGGTGCCGGTTACAAGGAGGAGTATCCAATGCCCAAGATTTATTTGAGCCCCTCGACCCAGGAAGCCAATCACTGCCAGATGGGTGACACAGAGGAGCAGCACTGTAACCGCATTATGGACTTAATCGTCCCGTACCTGGAAGCGGCCGGGATCGAGTATCAGCGCAATACCCCGCAGATGACCCATATCTCCAGCAAGGACGCGTCCAACGCCTACAAGCCGGAATTGCACTACGCCCTGCACTCCAACGCCACGGGCACCAGCAAGAAAATCCGGCGGCACATCGTTTACTGCCTGCGCGGGGGCAAGGCGGAGCAGTTCGCCCAGATTCTCTGCGACAAGCAGGCCGAAATCTATCCTGAGAAGAATGAGATTCAGCCGCCCTACGCCAAGCTGACCGAGATCTATTACACCAACGCGCCATCGGTCATCGACGAGATCGCCTTCCACGACCAGATCGACGACGCCAAGTGGATTCACGACAACATTGCGGCCATCGCTCGCAACAAGGCCCAGGCGATCTGCCAGTTCTTCGGCGTGCCCTTCGTTGAGCTGGACGCGCAAGCGCCCGACAAGGACGACGGCGTGTGGTATCGGGTGCAGGCCGGCGCCTTCAAGCAGAAGGGTAACGCCGAGCGCCTGCGCGACACTCTGCGCGATCTGGGCTACGGCGATACCTTCGTTCAGGACGATCCCGACTGGTATCGGGTGCAGGTGGGCGCTTTCAAGGAGCGCGCCAACGCCGAGAAACTGCGCAAGGAACTTATGGCCAAGGGATACACGGACGTTTTCATCCGCTGACGGCTGCGCGCAAAATCCAAACCACCCCCGGCAGGATGCCGAGGGTGGTTTATTTTAGAGCTCGTAGGTGCGCACCTGGCAATTCTCCATCGCGAACTGGAAAAACGCCTCGTTGCTCAGATCGTGGAAGTAGGTCTCGATGATCCGGCAGATGCCCCCGTGGCATACCAGCAGGAGGGATTGGCCGGGATAGACCGTCTGAATGTCATCGAGGAAATTATACACCCGCTGGGCGGTGCGCATGTGGGATTCACCGCCGGGGTAGTGGATGGCGAACATGCGCTTGTGGCGCTGAAACGCCTCGCTGTCGCTGGGCACCCCCTCAAAACGCCCATAGTTCTGCTCAGCGATCCGGGGGTCCGTTTCCATGGGCAGGTTTCGCCCCTGGTTGATGATCTGCGCGGTCTGCTGGGCCCGCAGCAGGGGAGAGCAGAAAATGCGGTCGATCGGGCAGTCCCGCAGGCGGTCCGCGGTGGCCTGTGCCTGGGCGACGCCCAACTCGGTCAGCGGCAGATCGGTCTTGCCGCAGACCCGGTTTTCCCGGTTCCACGCCGTCTGGCCGTGCCGGGTTACATAGAGCTTCATCTTTCATCACCGCCTGCATTGTATCAGAAAACTTGCGCGCGGGCAAACGGAAAACGATCGAACGAAGACAGCGATACCAAACGCGACAAACAAGAAAAGACCGGTCAGCCAACTGATCGGTCTTTTTGGATGGTGTGATCGTTCGGAGTCGGAGCGACTCCAAAGCGCTGGACTGAAGTTCCATATTACTATTGGCATGGCGATCTCTCTCATAATCGAATAAAATTTTGTCTGGACGCTTTAACCGACACATGCCCGCTGTATGCCAACGATCGCCATCGCCAGATTTTCATCCGGAAGGGTGTGTTTTGACTGCGATTGTGTTTATTCTTGGCTCGTACCTGCCCAAAAGAATCCTTGATGTTATACAATTCAGCGCAGGGGTTCTGCCGTTCATTCAGCGGATTTTGCCCCTCGTCTTGTTGCTGACGGCGGTCTATGCGCTTAACACCAGTATAGCCTATACGCCAACATCATGCGGATGGATTGGCTACCCAAGTACCTAAACATCATCATGAGATGCCCTTACGAAGAGCTTGAGAACGAGGAAATTGTCGGCGAGAATGGATCGGGAAAACCACCTTGGTGAAGCTGATGTGCGGCTTATATCCACCCACCCAGGGAAGCATCTACATCAATGGCGTTGATTGTGCGGAACTAAACCCGCTGGAGCGGCTAAATCTGTTTGCCGTGGTGGCTCAAAACTCTTTGACCTTCTCTTTTACCATTGGCGAAAACGTGGCTTTGTCAGAATCCTACAGACCCGAGCGGGTTGTTGAAACCCTCGAAAAAGTTGGCCTGCATATGCTCAAGGATGATGTGGGCAGATCCGTTTTTTCCAACTATGGGGAAAACGGCATTGAATTGTCAGGCGGCGAAAGGCAGAAGCTCGCCATTGCACGGGCGCTCTATCAGGACAAACCTGCGATGGTTCTGGATGAACCGACAGCGGCGCTCGATCCGAAATCCGAGAGCATGATTTATGAGAACCTCAATCAATTGGTAAAGGATAAAATTGTCATTTTCATCTCACATAGGCTCTCGAGCTGTCAGTTTTGCGATGAGATTGTCGTGCTGAAGGATGGGCGAAAAGTTCAATACGGCGCGCATTCGCAGCTGGTATGTGACGAGCAGGGCCTATACTATCAATTGTCGAGAGCGCAGGCGCAATACTATTCTGTATAGAGGCGTTTGGGCGATCGATAAAGCGCTCAGAACATATCTTTGATGCGCCCAGAGCTATACGGCCTAAAGCCGTGTTTTCAGCTACTGACAGGTCTTCGTCCGCACAATAATTGCGCAGGCCATCCGGGATACCACCCAAAGGAATGCCCCAAAACCTGGGGGCCTAGGCGCGTTTGCGGCGCGCGACACGCCATAATGGCTTCGATCCCCGAATTATCAAGTCACAAAGGGCAAAACGAAACCCGCAACGCCTAGAGCGAAGCGGGTTTGCGTTGGTGTGCCCGACAGGATTCGAACCTGCGACCCTCAGAGTCGGAGTCTGATACTCTATCCAACTGAGCTACGGACACATATGCAACGATGGTTAGTATAGCACAGACGATGGCAAATTTCCAGCCCTTTTTTCAAAAAATCCTGACATCGCGAGTGCTCGGCGGCGTGTCGTGAACTGGCGGCTGGCCGCGCCGCATGCGCCTTGACAGGGGAAGAAAAACGCGGTATTCTATAAACATAATATATTATGTATTGGAGTGGTGTCATGGAACTATCCGATCAAGTCCAGCGGATCGACCCCGTCAAAGCGGTCTTTGGCAGCATTTTTCTGGTGAGCAACCGCCTGGAGACGGTGGGCAACCGCTTCCTGGGGGAGCTCACGACCAAACAGTGGTTTTTGCTGGCGGTGGTGGACACCTTCTTTTCCGAGCCGCCCACCCTGACGGAGGTGGCCCAGCTGATCCACATCAGCTATCAAAACATCAAGCAGATCGCCCTGAAGCTGGAACAGAAGGGCTTTGTCCAACTGCGCCGGGCTCCCCGGGATCGACGCGCCTGGCACATCCATGTGACCGAGCGGGCCCGGGAATACAGCCAGGAGCGTCGGCAGCGGGATCAGGCGTTTGTCCAGGGCGCGCTCAGCGGGCTGGATACGGCGCAATGCCGGCAGCTGCTGGGTTATCTGCTGCAAATCGCTGAGAATGTGCGCGCGCTGTCCGAGCGCGTGGAGGAGGAGACATGAAAAACCTTTTGTTGGCCTACGCGTCCAAGTACGGCAGCACCCAAGCCTATGCCCAGTGGATCGGCGAACAGCTCGGCTGCGCGCCACGCCCCGCCAATACCGTCCGGGCCGCGGACCTGACGGCCTGCGATGGGGTCATTTTCGGCGGGGGCATCTACGCCGGCGGCATCCGCGGAGTCGAGCTGATCACCCGCAACGCGGCGGCCCTGGCGGATAAACCAATCTGGGTCTTTACCGTGGGTCTGGCCGATCCGGCGGACACCCAACAGTTCCAGCCGCTGCTGGAGAAGCGCTTCTCCCCCGCACAGCGCGAGCGGATCGACTTTTTCCACCTGCGCGGCGGGATGGATTACGCCAAGCTCAGCTGGACGCACCGGGTGATGATGGGGATGATGGTGCGGATGGTCAAAAGCAAACCCGAAGGAGAGCTGACCGAGCAGGATCGCCAGCTGATCGCCACCTACGGGGGCAAAATCGATTTCGTCGACCCGGGCACTGCTGGGCCGCTGGTTGCCGCCGTCAAAGCCCGGGGCTGAACCGGGTCGCCCGCTTGTTGGACTGTGCCGTATGTTCTATAATGGGGGAGATAAACTAGCACCAAACAATCAAAGGAGGCGGCGATATGCTTCAACCTGGCGATCTCGCACCGGATTTCACCCTGACGGACAAGACGGGCCGTGACATCTCCCTGTCGGATTTTCGCGGTCAGCGGGTGGTGCTCTATTTCTATCCCCGGGACAACACCCCGGGCTGTACCCGGCAGGCTTGCGCCTTTCGGGATGCCTACAGCGCGTTTCGCGATGCGGATGCGGTGGTCATCGGCGTCAGCAAGGACTCGGTTGCGTCCCACGAGCGCTTTGCGGAAAAATATGATCTGCCCTTCATTCTGCTGGCGGACCCTGAGCGGCGGGCCATCGAGGCCTACGGCGTGTGGCAGGAGAAGCGCAACTATGGCAAGGTATCCATGGGGGTGGTGCGCACGACCTTCCTCATCGACCGGGAGGGCAAAATCGAGAAGGTCTACGAGAAGGTGCAGCCCGACCGCAATGCCCAGCAGATCCTGGCGGATCTGTGATGCGCCTGTTTTTCGCGGCGCCGCTGCCGGAGGCCCTCGCGCTTCAGGCCAGGCGGGCTCAGACCGCCTTGGCGGGTTCCCTGTGCAAGGGCCGATTGACCGCGCCCGAAAATCTGCATCTGACCCTGGTGTTTCTGGGGGAGCTGCCCCAGCCCGATCCAGCGGCGCGAGCGGTGGACCTGGCGGGCTGCCAGCGCTTTTCGATCACATGCGGCGGCCTGGATCGGTTCTGCAAGCGGGGCGGGGATGTGGTGTACCTGCAGGTCGCGCCCAGCGAGGAGCTGATGGACCTGGCGAACCGGCTGCGCTGTGGCATGCGGCGCGCGGGGATTTCCGTTGAGGCTGGGACGTACCATCCCCATATCACCCTGGCCCGCGGGGCTCGGCTGGAGGAGGACCTGACGCGGCTCAACGCGCGGCTGGACCTCGCGCCGGTTTCGGCCCGGATCGATCGCTTTTGTCTGATGCGCTCCTGGCGACCTGCGGGTGAGTTGGTGTACACCCCGGTACAGACCTGGCATCTACACTGAAGGAGGCGGGCGCGTGCGCATTGACCGGCTATTTGAGATGGTTTACCTGCTCCTAGAGCGCCCGGTGATCACCGCCAAGGAGTTGGCGGAGCGGTTTGAGGTTTCCGAGCGCACGGTCTATCGGGATGTGGAGACCCTGTCCATGGCGGGGGTACCGGTGTACACCCATCCCGGCAAGGGCGGCGGCATCGGGCTGATGGAGGGGTATGTGCTCAACCGAACGGCGCTGTCCGCCGCCGAGCGCAGCAGCCTGCTGTTCGCGTTGCAATCCCTCAGAGCCACCCGCGATCCCGAGGGCGAGCGGGTGCTGCGCAAGTTGGGCAGCTTCTACGCAGCCGAGCCCTCCGACTGGATCGGCGTGGATTTCACCCCCTGGGGCAGCGGTCCCAAGGCCCAGCGGATTTTTGAGACCCTCAAGGAGGCCCTGATCACCCAGCAGCGCCTGGACATCACCTACATCAACGCCCGGGCGGAGCGCTCCCAGCGGCAGGTCGATCCCGTTCAGCTGCAGTTCAAGGGGGCGAACTGGTACCTGGTGGCCTACTGCCTGTCCAAGGACCAGCTGCGCACCTTTCGCCTGAGCCGTATCCTGCAGGCCACATGCACCGGGGAGAAGTTCGACCGCAGCGCCCGCCTGGCGCTGCTGGAGCAGCCTCCCGAGCCGACGGCCATCCCCACCGTGCATCTGGAGCTGCGCTTTTCCCCGTCGGTCGCCAGCCGACTCTACGACGAGTATGCCGATGGGTCGATCAAGCCCAATGACGACGGCAGCTATACCGTTCATGTGACCTTCCCGGAGGATGAGTGGGTGTACGGCCATCTGCTCAGCTTCGGAAGCGCGGTGCAGGTGATCTCGCCGGAGCGGGTGGGCCGCGAGCTATGCGCCCGAGCCCGGAAAATTATGGAGCGGTATGAAAGCTGACACACAGTTGTCAACATAGGGGGTCTATACTGGGGTCATCCGAACAAAAGGAGGACAACCCCCATGAATACCCAGACGTTGTACTGCCAGAGCTGCGGCATGCCCATGACCGAGGAGAGCCAGTTTGGCACCGAGAGCGACGGCGCCAAGAGCGAGCTGTATTGCACCTACTGCTACCAGAACGGCGCTTTCCTCCAGGAGGAAACCATGGAGGAGATGATTGAGAGCTGCATCCCCTTCATGCTGGAGGCGGGCTCCTTTACTGACGCGGATCAGGCTCGCGAGGCGATGCGCGCGTTCTTCCCGTCGCTCAAGCGCTGGCAGGTGGCCGAGTGAACCGCGTGGCCAAGCGCGTGCAGGCGCAGCTGGCCGCGCACCAGCTACCCCAGTGCATCGACCCGGAGGGGAACGCCGGCGTCCAGATCGCCCAGGCGCTCAGCCAATTGGATCCGTCGACGGCCCGCGCGGTGATGCATCCCTGCGGCGCGGCGTGCTGCGGCAAGGACGTGCGCCAGCAGGCGCGGGCGCTCTACGCCCAGAGCCCGGGCGACCTGGACAGCTTTCTGGCGCGCCTCAACGCCCAGGGTATCGGCGGTGGCCAGCTGCGCCTGGAGGGGAATAAGGTCATCGGGGTCTATACCCAGTGCTACTGCCCGGTGGCGCGCGGCAATCCGGAGATGCCCGCGCAGTTTTGCGCCTGCTCAGAGGGATGGTACGCCGCGCTGTTTGAGGCGGCGCTCGGCTCGCCGGTGCGGGTGCGCGCCTTGGAGACTCGGCTGAGCGGGGCGAACCAGTGCACCTTTGAGATCGAGCTGTGAGCAGGCGCATGGCGATGGACAAGCTGGATTATAAAAAGGCTTACCGGGATCTGTATCAGCCCGGCAGGACGCCGGCTCTGATCCAGGTCCCGGAGATGACTTTCCTGTCGGTGGAGGGACAGGGAGATCCTGCCGGCGCGACCTATCAGCAGGCGCTGTCCGTGCTCTATGCCCTGGCGTTCTCCATCAAGATGAGCAAACTCGGCGGCGACATCCCGGAAGGGTACTTCGAGTACGTTGTGCCGCCGCTGGAAGGGCTGTGGTGGTGCGGCCAGTCGGGCCTGGATCTGGCGACGCCTCGGCATCAGTGGCAGTGGCTCTCCCTGATTCGGCAGCCGGAGTTTGTCACCCCGGCCGTGTTCGAGCGGGCGCAGACCTCCTGCCGGCGCAAAAAGCCCGAGCTGCCCGTGGACCGGGCCAAGCTGATCCGCTTGGAGGAGGGGCTCTGCGCGCAGATCATGCATGTGGGCCCGTACGCGGCGGAGACGGCCACCCTGTCGGCCCTGCGCGCGTGGATCGCTGAGCAAAGGCTGGTGGAGGAAACCGGGGCGGTGCGCAGACACCATGAGATCTACCTGAGCGACCCTCGCAAGACAGCGCCGGAGCGTATGAAGACCGTGCTACGCCTGCCGGTGCGCGGATGATCGTATCCCGATTGAGACCGTGCATCGCACGGCCTCTTTTTTATTGACATAAGGACATATCCAGGATATCATGAGGGCAAAGGAGGCGTCGATGATGAAAAAGAACTTGGCGCTGATGCTGGTCGCGGCCTGTCTGCTGGGCGGTTGTTCGGAGCAGATGTCCCCGCCCAATGGGGTGACGGCCTCGATCAGCCCGACCCCCTCGGCCACAGCGAGTCCCACGCCCTCGGCCACGCAGACGCCTGGGCCGACCCTCAGCCCGGAGGAGCTGGCGCGTCGGCAGGAGGCGCAAGCCTATGTGGATTTGGATGAGGATCTGCTGGAGGTGTTGGACCCGGATGGCTGGTCCTTCGACGCGGAGACCGCCCATACCCTTCGCGTCTTCGGCTGGGACCCCGAGGCCCCTGTTGCGGCCCGGCTGTTGGTGCGGCAAAACATGTCTCTCCGAAACAGCGTGTACCAAAAAATCTGCTTTGACAAGGATCATTTTGTGGGTCTGGCGCAGGACGGCAGCATCCTGCGGCTGGACACGCATTTTGTGGATGAGGTGCCCCAGGAGGTGCTGGATCTGCGGGAAACCTACATCGACAACCAAGGGCAGGAGCGCCTCAAACCCATTGACTACGACCCGTACCGCGTTATCAACCGTCCGGAGGACGTGACGGAGTTGATCGCGGAGCTGGAGCGCACCCAGGGCGTTGCCGGGTATAAGATGATCCGCAACAACATGCACAACGACTTTGACTGGGGCCTCAACTGGATACGGGAGGAGGAAAACGGCGCCACCAACCCCTGGGATGCGCTGTCGGTCGTCATCTCCCGGTTCAGCGGTCAGGTAATCAATCTGTACCGCGACCGGGAAGCGCAGCCCAACACCTACACCCCGCAGATCAGTCAGCAGCAGGCTGTTGAGCGGGCCAAGGCCTGCTACCGGGAGCGGTTGGAGCCCCAGGGCTGCGATCCCCTGGAGGAGGACGCCATCTCCGTGGAGCTGACCACGAGACGGGGCAATACAGGCTTTAATGTCGCTGCGCTTTCCGACTTGCCCAGCGGGCTGCGGCTGGTGTATGTGGTGAATTTTTCCCGGGAGAGCGTGCTGTGCGTCTATATCGACGCGGTGACCGGCGACCCCATCGGCACCGCGACCCCGACCATGGGGTGAGATTGGCAAGCGGGATCGGGCGACTGGCCCGGTCCCGCTCGGATTGAGAGGAGGAAAAGCCATATGGATGCGCCCTTGTTTCGAGATCCCATCCATGACGGCGCAGCGGATCCGACGGTGATCTACGCGCCGGAGCAGGGCTTATGGTATCTGTTCTACACCTGCCGCCGCGCCCAGGCCGACACCCAGGATGTGGCCTGGTGCCATGGCACGGACATCGGGGTGGCCGTGTCCCGGGATGGGGGCGCGAGCTTCCGCTACCGAGGCGCGCTGGCTCTCGGCCGGGATCCGGGCCGGGATACCTACTGGGCGCCGGAGATCATCCGGGCCGCGGGCGTCTACCATATGTTTGTCAGTTGCATCGAGGGGGTGCCCGTCAGCTGGGAAGGCGCGCGGCATATCTGCCATTATACCAGCGCTGACCTGTGGCATTGGCAGTTCGTGAGCCGACTGTATCTCTCCTCCGATCGCGTGATCGACGCCTGCGTCTTCCCGCTGCCCCAGGGCGGCTGGCGCATGTGGTACAAGGACGAGGCCCGCGGCAGCCATACCTGGTTCGCCGACAGCGCCGACTTGGATCACTGGCGGGTGGGCGGCGAGGCCATCGCCGACGCGCCCCACGAAGGGCCCAATGTCTTTGCCTTCAAGGGCCGCTATTTCATGCTGGTCGACCTGTGGCATGGGCAGGGGGTGTACGTCAGCGACGATCTGCGCGCCTGGCGGCGTCAGGGCATTCTGCTGGACCGGCCCGGCCCGCGCGCCGACGACGGCAATTTCGGTCTGCACGCAGACGCGGTGGTCCTTGGCTCCCGGGCGTTCATTTTCTATTTCACCCATCCCGGCCGGGACGCCAACCAGCGCCCGCTGCCCGGGGAGAATCCTCGGCGCACCAGCCTGCAGGCGGCGGAGCTGACGCTGGATGGGGCGGGGCGGCTGTGCTGCGAGCGAGACCGGCCTTATCGAGGGATGCAGGACGCGCCCTGAGGGCCCGTAATCCCTGGACGCCGTGCATTGAAAGCAGGTTCAACATCGGGTATAATGAGCTATAGACTTTGTCGTTTCTTGAAAGGATGGTGTGCTCGATGGCAGAGAGTCACAATACGAAGATCAAGGTCCAGGTGCGCGTGGGGGAGACCGATATCACCCTGGTGGGCAGCAAGCCCGCCGTGTACATGCACCGTGTGGCGGCCTATGTGGAGGACGTCATGAAGCAGATCGACGAGAAGGGCAACGGGCTGAGCTCCAACCTGTTAGGTATCCTGACCTCGGTGCATATCGCCGACGAGTTGCTCCAGCTCAAGGAGGATACCGCCCAGGATGCTGAAACCATCAAGCAGCTCAAGAAGGAGATCAGCCGCCTGGAGCAGGAGAACAAGGCCCTGCGCCGGGGCGCGCCCAGTCCGATGGACCGCGGCGGCAAACCCCAAGCGTCGAACTAATAATCGATGGATTGACGAAAGCAAAGAATAGATATTCTTTGCTTTTTGAAGGGAGGCTGAAACCTTGACCAAGCGGATGGAGCTGTTGGCTCCGGCGGGCAGTTGGGCGGCCATGGTGGCCGCGGTTGGCGCGGGCGCCGACGCGGTCTACATGGGCGCGCCCGCTTTTAACGCCCGCCAGGGCGCGGAGAACTTTATCGATCTGTCCGGCGCGGTGGACTATTGCCATCTGCGGGGGGTCAAGGTCTATGTCACCCTGAACACCCTGGTATTGCCCGGGGAATGGGATGCGCTGCAAAAAACCGCTCAGGACATCGCCGCCGCGCACCCGGATGGGGTGCTGGTGCAGGATATGGGCGTGGCCGAGTATCTGTCCCAGGCCTACCCGGAGATGCCGCTGCACGCTTCCACCCAGATGGTCATCCACAACGCCGAGGGCATCGAGGCGGTCAAACAGCTGGGCTGTACCCGGGCGGTACTCTCTCGGGAGACCTCCCTGGCGGACATCGCCTCGATGTGCAACCGGGGGATTGAGATCGAGGTGTTTGTGCATGGCGCGCTGTGCGTGGCTTGGTCGGGTCAGTGCCTGCTCAGCAGCATGATCGGCGGGCGCAGCGGCAACCGGGGACGATGCGCCCAGCCCTGCCGCATGCCCTGGCGGATCGAAGGACCGGGGGTGGAGGGGCAAGGCTACCTGCTCTCCCCCCGGGACCTGTGCATGCTGCCGCTGCTGCCCGAGCTGCAGCGGGCTGGGGTGGACAGCCTGAAGATCGAGGGCCGCCTGAAGCGGCCGGAGTATGTGGCCACGGTGGTGGACGTCTACCGCCGCGCCCTGGACGATCTGGCCGAAGGGCGATTCGCCCCGCCCGACGAGGACACCCTGGACCGGCTAAAGCTGGCCTTTCACCGGGGCGGGTTCTCCACGGGTTATCTGGAGGGGTTGCAGGAAAAGCGCTTGATGGACCCCTCCTACGCCGCCCAGGCCGGGGTGCCGCTGGGTCGGGTGGAGCGGATGCGCTCTTTCGATCGGGGTGAGGTGCGCCTGTCCCGCGCCCTGGAGCAGCAGGATGTCATTGAAATCCGGGGGAAGGCGAGCTGCGCGGTGACCTACCTGAGCGACGGCAAGCAGGCCGTCAAGGCCCTATCCGCGGGCGGCGGCGTCATCAATCTGCCCAAGGGGGCCCAGGCTGGGGATACCCTTTACCTCCTGGTCAGCCAGCGGGTCGAGCGTCAGGCTCGGGCGCTGTATGAAAAGCCCAAACCCCGGGTCGCTCTGCGCGGCGGGGTGGTGGCCCAGCGGGATCATCTGCTCAGCCTGACCCTGCACGACGACAAGCATGTGGTCAGCCTGCGCGGCGAGATGGTCGCGCCCGCCCAAAACCGCGCCCTGTCCGCCGACAGCCTGCGCGCCCAGGTCAGCAAACTGGGCGGCACGGTCTTTTATGTGGACCAGCTTGACGCGCTGGTGGATGAAAACGTGTACGTCTCGGCGGCGGGGATCAACGCCCTGCGCCGGGAGGCGGTGTCCGAGCTGACCGCCCGCCGGATCGCCCGATCGCCCTACGCGCGGCAGCCCGTGCCCGCGGCCCAGCCCTTGCCCCGAGGCGGCGGGCGGCCCCAGGTCACGGTGCGGGTGAGCGACGCGGACGGCGCGCGTGCGGCGCTGGAGGCAGGGGCTGACGCGGTCTATTTCTCCCCCTGGAGCTACCGGGACGAGGCGGCCTTCACGGCTCTACCCGAGAGCGATCGGCTCTATTTTGCGCCCCCGGCTCAGCTGCTGCCGGCGGATCTATCGCTGGTCAGCCGGGTGGCCGGCCGACATCGCTCGCGCTTTTGCGGCCTGCTGCTGGGCAACGTCGGGCAGCTGGACCTGGCGGACCTCTGGCAGGGTCGTTTTGTGGGCGACCTGCCGCTCAACGTGGCCAACGCCCACAGCGCGCTGTACTATTTCACCCTGGGCGCGCGGCGGCTGACCCTGAGCTGCGAGCTGACCCTGGCCCAGAGCCAGCGCGTCATGGCCGAGGCCGGGGGCGCGCACGAGCTGGTGGTTCACGGGCGGCTCTGCCTGATGACCCTGGCCCATTGCCCGGTGCGCGCCCAGAGGGGCGGCTGCGAGGGCTGCGCCGCGCCCGCCCGGCAGGTCGCCCTGATCGACCGGCGGGGCGAACATCTACCCCTGCGCCCGGTGCGCATGAGCCGCTGCCAGGGACAGCTCTACAACGCCCACGTGCTGGACATGGCCGACCGATTCGACGCCCTAACCCGGGCCGGGGCGGACGCCTGGCGGCTGGAGATGGCGCTGGAGACCCCGGCGCGGGTCGCTGAGGTGACCGCCGCCTATGTTCAGGGCGCGCGAAGCGGAGCCATCGGCGCGTTTACGCCGCCCCAACCGACGACCCATGGACATTATTTCCGCGGCCTGGTCCAGGAGAACCTGGAAGCCAAGGCCTGAAAGGAAGCGCAATGGATCAAAATGCCTTGCGGGTACTCGAGTACCCCAAGATCATCGATAAGCTCTGCGAAAACACCCGCTCGGACATGGGGCGGGAGCTCGCCGCGGCGCTGCTGCCCAGCGGCGATGTGAGCCAGGTGCGCTCGGCCCTGCGGGAGACCGACGAGGCCGAGAGCTATCTCTATCGCCTGGGCAGCAACCCTGTGCCGGGCTTTACCGACGTGCGGGGTCTGCTCAAACGGGCCGCCGCCGGCGCGGTGCTGGGCATGGGGCAGTTGCTGCTATGCGCTCAGGTGCTCCACGCCTCCCGCACCCTGAAAGAGCAGCTGGACAAACCCCAGACCGATGAGCATGGCAACCCGCTGCCCGCGGGGGTGATTCGCTCTCTGGCCCAGCTGTTATTCACCGAGCCGGAGGTCGAGCGCGCCATCACCGACAGCATCCTGGGCGAGGACGAGATGAGCGACAACGCCTCGGGCCGCCTGGCGGAGATTCGCCGCAAAAAGCGGCAGTGCGCCGACCGGGTCAAGGAGAAGCTCAACAGCCTGATTCGCTCGAGCACCACCCAGAAGTACCTGCAGGACGCCTATATCTCCGTGCGCGGCGGGCGCTATGTGCTGCCGGTCAAGGCCGAGAATCGCGGGGCGATCCCCGGCCTGATCCACGACCAGTCCTCCTCGGGCGCGACCCTGTTCATCGAGCCCATGGCGGTGGTGGAGATCAACAACGACCTGCGCCGCTTGGAGGCCGAGGAGCGCGAGGAGATGGACCGCATCCTGGGCCTGCTCTCGGCCCAGCTGGGCGAGGTGGAGCCCTCGCTGTCGGAGAACCTGGAGCTGATGGCCAAGTTGGATTTCATCTTCGCCAAGGGGGTGCTTTCCCGGCAGATGCGCGCCATCGCCCCGGAGCTGACCGACAACATGAGCCTGCGCCTGGTGCGCGCGCGGCATCCGCTGCTGGACCCGGCCAAGGTGGTGCCTCTGGACCTGTGGCTGGGGGAGGAGTTCACCCAGCTGATCATCACCGGCCCCAACACTGGCGGTAAGACCGTCAGCCTCAAGACGGTGGGCTTGCTCTCGGCCATGACCCAGGCCGGACTGCACATCCCCGCCGCCCTGGGCAGCCGGATGGCGGTGTTTGAGCAAATTTTTGCCGATATCGGCGATGAGCAGAGCATCGAGCAGAGCCTGTCCACCTTCTCCAGCCACATGACCAATATCGTCGCCATCGTCGATCAGGCGGATGCGGATTCTCTGATCCTGCTCGACGAGCTGGGCGCGGGCACCGATCCCGCCGAGGGCGCGGCCTTGGCGATGGAGATCCTCGAGGAGCTGCGCCGGGCGGGCGCGCGCACCATGGCCACCACCCACTACAGCGAGCTGAAGGCCTACGCGCTGACCACGCCCCAGGTGGAGAACGCCTCGATGGAGTTCGACGTGGCCTCCCTGCGGCCGACCTACCGATTGAGCGTGGGCATCCCCGGGAAGAGCAACGCCTTTGAAATCTCTGAAAAGCTGGGCCTGCCCGAGCGCATTATCGAGCGCAGTCGGCAGCGCCTGAGTCAGGACACCATCCGTTTCGAGGAGGTGCTCTCCAGCGCCGAGGCCCAGCGGCAGGTCGCTCTGCGCGAGCGGGAGCTGGCTGAGGAGGCCCGGCGGGAGATGATTGCCCTGCGCGACGAGGCCGACCAGCTCAAGGCCCAGATGGCCGCCCAGCGCGAAAAGCTGCAGCGCCAGGCGCGGGAGGAGGCCAAGCGCGTGCTGCTCCAGGCGAGGGAGCAGACCGAGCAGCTCATCAAACAGATTAAGCAGGCCCAGAAGGAGGCGGGGCATGATCCGGCCATGGAGGCCGCCCGCGCCGCGCGCCGGCAGATCGAGTCCTCCCTGGGCAAGGTGCAGCAGGCGCCCAAGGAGCCCGAGCGGCCCCTGGGAGAGCCCTTGGAGGAGGTCTCCCCGGGACAGACGGTGTTCGTCGCCAGCTTGGACCGCGAGGCCGTGGCCCTGACTGGGGCCAGCGGCAAGGGCCAGGTGCAGGTGCAGGCCGGTAGCATGAAGCTCAACGTCAAGCTCAGCGATCTGCGCCGGGCCGCCCAGCCCAAGAAGGCCGCGCCCGAGCGCAGCCGCACCAAGATCGCCCCGCGGCAGGCCGCGCTGGAGGTGGATATCCGAGGGATGGACGTGGAGACCGGCATCCTTGAGGTTGACCGATACCTGGACGACGCGGTGCTCTCGGGTCTGAAGACCGTGCAAATCATCCATGGCAAAGGGACCGGCGTGCTGCGCGCGGGCATCCATCAACACCTCAAGCGCCATCCCCAGGTGGCGTCCTACCGGCTAGGCGCCTTCGGCGAGGGCGAGAGCGGCGTGACGGTGGTGGAGCTCAAATGAAAATCGCGGTGTCGGCGTGCCTGCTGGGACGCAATTGCAAATACAACGGCGGCAACAACCGCTGTCAGGCGCTGCTGGATCTGCTCGAGGGCCATGAGGTCGTGCCCTACTGCCCGGAGGGCGCTTCGGGCCTGCCAACGCCCCGGCCGCCTGCGGAAATCCAGGGCGGCGATGGGGACGATGTGGTCGCCGGACGCGCCCGGGTGGTGCTCCGAGATGGGGCGGATGTGACCGAGGCGTTCCTAGACGGCGCGCGGCGCATGGCTGAGCGGGCGCGGGGCTGCTCTCTGGCGGTGCTCAAGGCCAACAGCCCGTCCTGCGGCAGCGGAACCATCTATGACGGCCGTTTTACTGGCGTCAAGCGCCCGGGAGACGGAGTGGGCGCGGCACTCATAAAGGCGCAGGGAATTCCGGTTTTTACGGAGAACGACTTACCGCAAATCGTCTTGCGGTTACAAGCGCGATAGGAGGAGTGGACCATGTATCTGATCGGTGTGGATATCGGCACCTCGGCGACCAAATCGGTGCTCTTTGACCTGCAGGGCCGCCCGGTGGCCTCGGCCAGCGTGGAGTACCCGATGTACCAGCCCCAGATGGGTTGGGCGGAGCAAGACCCTGAGGACTGGTGGCGGGGGACCTGGCAGAGCATCAAGGGCGTATTGGACAAGAGCGGCGTCAACCCCAGGGACGTGAAAGGCATCGGTCTGTCCGGGCAGATGCACGGCATGGTGCTGCTGGACAAACACCAGCAGGTGCTGCGCCGGTCCATCATCTGGTGCGACCAGCGCACCCAGGCCGAGTGCGACCAGATCACGGACATCCTTGGCCGCGATCGGCTGATCGCCATCACCGCCAACCCTGCTCTGACGGGCTTTACCGCCTCGAAGGTGATGTGGGTGAAGAACCATGAGCCCGAAATTTTCGCCAAGATCGACAAAGTGTTGCTGCCCAAGGACTATGTGCGCTTCCGCCTGACCGGCGAGTTCGCCAGCGAAGTGTCCGACGCCAGCGGCATGCAGTTTTTGGATGTGCCCAAGCGCCAGTGGAGCGCAGAGCTGATGGAGAAACTTGGCCTGGACATCAACTGGCTGGGTAAGGTCTACGAGTCCTATGAGATCTCCGGCGTGGTCACCGCCCAGGCCGCCGAACTGACCGGCCTAATGCCCGGCACGCCGGTGGCCGGCGGCGCGGGGGACCAGGCGGCCTCGGCCGTGGGCAACGGTATCGTCGAGCCGGGTATCGTATCGGCCACCATTGGCACATCGGGCGTGGTCTTCGCCCACAGCGACACGGTCAGCATCGACCCCAAGGGCCGGGTGCACACCTTCTGCCACGCCGTTCCGGGCTGCTGGCACATGATGGGCGTCACCCAGGGGGCGGGCCTGTCCATGCAATGGTTCCGGGAGCAGTTCGGCGCGGCGGAGAAGGACCTGGCCGCGCGCATGGGCGTGGATACTTACGAGTTGCTCTGCGCCGAGGCTGAGCGCGCGCCCGCGGGCAGCCAGGGGCTGATCTATCTGCCCTACCTGATGGGTGAGCGCACGCCCCATCTGGACAGCCGCTGCAAGGGCGTGTACTTCGGCCTAACCGCCAGCCACACCCGCAACGATATGATCCGCGCCACCATGGAGGGCGTGACCTATAGCTTGCTGGACTGCATGAACATCATCCGGGAGCTGGGCGTATCCTCCAGCCAGGTGCGCGCCGCCGGCGGCGGAGCCCGTAGCCCTCTGTGGCGGCAGATGATCGCCGACATGTTTGACTGCCAGGTGTTCACCATGAACACCAGCGAGGCCGGCGCGCTGGGTGTGGCCATCCTGGCGGGCGTGGGCGCGGGGCTATACCCCTCGGTGCCCGAGGCCTGTGCGCAGATGGTCGGGCCGGTCTCCAGCGTCGATCCGTTGGCGGACAACCGCGAGGCCTACGCGCGCTTCTATCCGGTATATCAAGCGCTCTATGGCGCGCTCAAGCCCCAGTATGATCAGCTCGCGCAGATTCTGGGCCAATAAACGGAGGGACATTCGTGGCGGATATCATGGAGATTCTGGTTGTGGACGACGATATCAACATCCTGCGCATCGCCAGCTTGTACCTGCGCAAGGAAGGCTACACGGTGCGTACCGCCCAGTCCGGGCCGGACGCTTTGGAAGCTTTTCGGCAAAAGGTCCCGGATTTGGTGTTATTGGATGTCATGCTGCCGGGGATGGATGGCTTCGAGGTGCTCAAGGCCTTGCGGACCACCAGTTCAGCGCCGGTGATTATGCTCACGGCCAAGAGCGATACCGCCGACAAGGTGGTGGGTCTGGAGCTGGGGGCGGACGATTATATGGTCAAGCCCTTTGAGCCCTCGGAGCTGCTGGCGCGCATCAAGGCGGTGATCCGCCGATTCAAGCCTGAGGGGAGCGCCGCTGCGCCCCGGGAGATCAGTTTCCCGGACCTGACCATCAGCCTGAGCAGCTACCGCATCATCGTGCGGGGGGAGAGCATGGATATTCCGCCCAAGGAGATGGACTTGCTTTACCACCTGGCCAGCCACGCCGGGGATGTGTTTACGAGGGAACAGCTGCTTGAGCAGGTGTGGGGGTTCGACTACTTCGGCGACACAAGAACGGTAGACGTGCACATCAAGCGCTTGCGTGAAAAGCTTGGGGAGGACCCCCATTGGCAGATCAAGACCGTTTGGGGCGTGGGGTATAAGTTCGAGCTGACCTGAGAAGGGGTGGACCATGGAAAAGCTGATGGCCAAGTTGCGGGGCTCCGCGCCCTCGCGCTCGGTGTTTAACCGCCTGCTCACCGGCTATTTCGTGATCCTGCTGATCTCGGTGGTGTTTCAAGCCACGCTGACTGGACAGCAGATTCACCGCGACGCCCTGACCCGCGCTCAGGACCAGCTGGAGGACTATTGCCATCAGGTGGCGCAGCGTTATCAGCAGATTTATCCCACGCAATGGGAGATGCTCTCCGCGGAGATCGCCCTGCAGCGAAACGCCCAGCAGTGGGGCGTGAGCATCTGGCGGGTCAACATCAGCGGTGCGATCGTCGCTGTGTACAATCCCTTGACCGATGACCGCCAGCTGGGCATGGCGCTGACCCGCGAGGAGGTTACCCAGGCGCTCACCCCAGTGATCAGCGGCAAATCCTTTGTCTCCACTTCCCTGTTTAACAGCTATTTCGACGCGAAGATGCTCTCGGTGGGCGCGCCCCTGTATGGATGGGACGGCGCGGTCAGCGGCGCGGTGTTCGTGCATCTGCCCCAGTCCAGCATCCGCCAGGGCGATTTGACGGCCTACAACAACATCTGGATCTGGGCGCTGGTGATGCTGGGCGCGGGCGGTATGCTGTTTTTGTGGATGGCCGACACCATCGCCGCGCCTCTGGCGCAGATGAATACCGCGGTGACGGCCCTAGCCAAGGGGCACTATGGCAACACCGTGCCAGTGATTACCCATGACGAGGTGGGGCAGCTAGCGGAAAACTTCAACAAGATGGCCGATGAATTGCGTCGCCAGGAGGAGGTGCGCAAGGGCTTCGTGGGCAACGTCTCCCACGAGCTGCGCGCGCCCTTGGCCGCGGTGCAGGGCTATGTGCAGGGCATGCTCGACGGGGTGATTCCCCCGGAGGAAACCGAGGAGTATCTGCGGATCGTGCTGGATGAGGCCAAGCGGATGAACCGATTGATCAGCGACCTGCTCGATCTATCCAAGATCGAGGCCGGCAAGTTTCCCATGAACATGTCGGTATTCGAGCTCAACGAGCTGGTCAGTCGGGTGGTGCTGGGCATGCAGACGCGCATTGAGCAGAAGGAGATGGACATGGAGGTCAGCTTCCAACAAAACGCCCATTATGTGCGCGCGGATGTTGACCGCATCGGACAAGTGCTTTATAATTTGATCGATAACGCGGTGAAATTCTCTCCGCCGGGTGGCCGCATCTCCATCTGGGTGCACCCTGAGGGCAACCGGGTGATGGTATCGGTGGCGGATGAGGGCAAGGGGATCGACTCCGAGGACCTGGAGCAGTTGTTCGATCGCTTTTTCAAGGGAGACCGCGCCCACTCCGGCGAAGGCGCTGGGTTGGGGTTAGCAATCGTCAAGACCATCATCGAGCAGCATCATCAGCAAATTACGGTGCGCTCCAGTCCGGGCCATGGCGCGCGGTTCACCTTCTCCCTGCAGGCGGCCCGGGAATCGGACCTGCCCAACACGGCGGTTCATCAGAAAGGAAACGACTAAATGAAGCGTTTTGTCAAATCCGTGGGCGTAATTTCCGCCCTGGCGCTGGCCGTATTGCTGCCCGCGTGCAGCCAGCAGAAGACGGCTGAGCCCAACAATACCGTGGTGCTCGAGGCCAGCGTCACGCCCACCCCTACAGCCTCGCCCACCACGACGCCTACACAGAAACCCACCGTATCGCCCACGGCGACCCCCACAGCCTCGCCCACGGCGACAGCGAAACCCACGCAGAAGCCGACCGCCACAGCCAAGACCAGCGCTACGGCCAAGCCCACGCAAACGGCTGAACCCACGGCGACCCCGGACTTCACGGGGGATGGGTATGAAAATGCGAAGACGACAGAACAACAGGCGGCATATGATCAAGCCAATGCTCTACAGGATAAAATTGTTGCCCGTAACGCTGAACTCGATACCTTGATGAGTCAGTGTGATCCCGAGTCTGCCGAATATCAACAGTATAGCGAGTGGAAGCTTTTTAACGAAGGTCGATACTCAGAAGCTGAAGATTTTTATGCGGATGCTGCTGCGCATCCGTACGATACTGCTCGACTAAACTCGATTATTCGGCAGCTCAAGGCCATGGAGAATCAAATCAAATAACTCTCGGGATCGGCTGAAGGGAGCGCGGGATATGAGCCAATATTACTCCGGCGGGCAACCGCCCTACGGCAAACCTCCGAGGAGACGAGGCGGCATGGCGGCCGCGGTGCTGATCGTCATCCTGCTGTTGGCGGTGACGGTGGCCATCGTGTGGAATATGTTGGGCGATGGGGTGTTCTCCGCCGTCAGCACGTCGACCCCCAACCCCAGTGCATTCCCATCGGCGGCGGTGACCGCCACGCCTATGCCCAGCGGATTGGCTTCGCCCTCGGTCAGCGCCTCACCCACAGCTGCGCCAACGGCCAGCCCCGCGCCCACCCAGGGTGCGGCGGTGATGTCCATCCCGGACATCGCGGAGGCTTTCGGTCCATCGGTGGTGGCGGTGCAGACCGGCACCAACACCATGGTTCCCGGCCAGGGGTACACGGAGACCCCGCTGGGCGCTGGTTCGGGCGTGGTCTACTCCGCTGATGGCTACATCATTACCAACAACCATGTCATCAAGGATGCCCAAAGCATCTATATCACCTTCTCCAACCAGAAAAGTCTGAAGGCGGAAGTGGTGGGCACCGACGCCCATACCGACCTGGCGGTGCTCAAAGTGGAGGCCAATGATCTATTGCCCGCGCCCTTGGGCGATTCAGACGCGATCCGAGTGGGGGAGGTTGCTATCGCCATTGGAAACCCGCTGGGTCAGTTGGCGGGCACGGTCACCGTGGGCTACATCAGTGCGATCCGGCCGGATATGAATCTGGACGGCGCCAAGCTCAACTTCCTGCAGACCGACGCGGCCATTAACCCCGGTAACAGCGGCGGCGCGCTGGTCAATGAGCGGGGTCAGCTGATCGGTATCAACACGCTGAAATATGTCTACGCGGGCACCGACGAGAATGGCAACCCCATCCCTTCTGAGGGTATGGGTTTCGCCTTGCCTATCAACGATGTCAAGCCCATCATCGAGGAACTGATCGCAAACGGCACCATCCTGCGCCCGGCCTTGGGGATTCGTGGATACAATGTCAGCGAGCAGATGGGCCTGCCGGAGGGACTGCTGATCGCTGAGGCCATCGAGGGATCGGCGGCGCAGGCGGCGGGGCTAAGGGCCAATGACATCATCATCGCCGTGGACGGCGTCCCAACCCCCAATTTTGATGTGATGACCGACTATCTGGCGACCAAGCAGATTGGCGACTCTGTCAACTTGACGGTGATCCGCAGCAACCGAGAGATCCAGATTCAGGTCAAGCTGGCGCCGCTGCCCGACTGACGAAAAAAGCGGGACCCAACAGGGTCCCGCTTTTTTATGCTGACTCAGCCATCAAGCCCGATCAGCCGCACCCCGTGGGGCGGGATGGTCAGCATCCGCTCGGTACAGGGCTGCCGCATCCACAGGTCCCGGGCCGGGGTATCGGGAGAAATATCCAGCGGCACCGTCTCCGGCTCCGCACCGAGGTTGAACAGGCCCACAACAGCCCGTCCCCCGGACAGGATGCGATGGTAGACCCGCAGATGGCTGCGCTGCGCGCCCGATGGCGATCGCTGACGGCGGGCATAGACGCACACCGCGCCTTGGGCCAGGGGGTCCTGATTGACCGCGATGACCTCGGGGTTGCACAGCAGCGCCAAGTCAAAATCCGTCAGCTGCGCCAGATCACAGCTGATGACCAGCGGCGAGGGGAAGAGCGCCCGCATGGTGTAGGCCGTCATCTGCTCGTCGGGCGTCAGCCGACAGGCGCGGAAACTCATACTCTGATGGTCGCGGATGACGCCGGTTTCCAGCATATCCATATCGAAAAAATGGCCGGGCTGGATGTGCTGCGCCCAGATGTCGGAGGCAAATTTGCTCTCCAGAATGTTTTCCCAGGTATCGGTGGAGTCGGTGTTGTCCCGCCAGGAGCTGCAATGCTCCCGCCAGTAGGCGGCGTGCTCCAGCCCGGCCCGCACCGTTACCGAGTAGGCGAAGTCCCGTGGGCTGTTCAGCAGGCACTGCTTCATGCGCTGGGCGTTCTGTGGGTCGCAGGGCGTCCAATCGTACTTGAGGTAATCGAAACCCCATTCACTCCACTGGGCGGCGTTGCCCGCCTCGCAGTGCTGCTGGCCGACGCCGTAGAACACGCCGACATAGGCTGGGTCCAACATGCCACGGGTACAGCCGGGCAGGTTATCGCCGCCCCAGGCCCGCTGCATGGGGGTGGAGTAGATGCCCGCCTTCAGGCCCAGGGCGTGAATCTTCGCCACCATCCCGGGCATATCAGGAAACTTGGCGTTGGGCAGCACTGCGTCGTGAGGCCCACCATAGACGCCCTGCCAGCCCGAGTCCAGGTTGACATACTGGTAGCCAAAGTCAGCCAGCCCGGTATCCACCAGCAGCTGGGCGGCGGTTTCCATGTCCGCCTGGGTCACCGCGCCGCTGAACGCGTTCCAGGTGGTGAAGCCCATCAGGGGGGTGCGGGCTACGCCATCGGGCGCGATGCGCAGGGTCATGCCGCCCGTCGCGCTGCCCCGGGCGTTGGCAACCTCCAGGGTGAGCGGGTACTCACCGGCCTGGGCGACCTGACCGGATAGGATGCCCCGCGCGGCGTCCAGGGTCACGCCCTCGGGCAGGCCGCTGACCGAGAATCGAAGCGGGCGCTCGCCGCTGACGGCAATCCGATAGCGCAGGGGCTTGCCGGGCGACGCGCCGTAAACGCCGGGCAAATGCAGCTCCGGCGGACCCTGATCAAAGGGCCGGTAAGGGGCCAGATGGGGCATGGGAGCACCTCCTTAAAGGATGATTCATTATGCTCTGTATACCATAGCCAGAAGGATATGTCAAATAAAATTGCCGCGTATCTATTCCACTTGGGAATATTTTGGCCCTTGGCGCGTTGAATAAACTGGACCGCATGGAGAACGGTTTGACAATCCAATACCCCCGATTTATACTAGAAATATACAATATGGATATAATCCCTTTGGAAAGCAAATTGGGTTGGTCATGCCCTTGGAGAAGGAGAGGATGGGAGCATGCTCGAACAGGTGGATTTCTCCGCTCAGATGGACAAGCAGACCTATCGCGCCGAAGCCGAGCCGCTGTTGGCGCGCTTGGAGGCGCTGCAGCATAAGATGAAGGAAGCTAAGCTGCCCGTGATGGTGATCTTTGAGGGATGGGGCGCGGCGGGAAAGGGCAGCCGGATCGCCGGGCTAATCGAACCGCTGGATCCGCGCAGCTTCAACGTTTTCTCCGTGCTTCCACCTGACCGGCAGGAGCGTCGTCGCCCCTTCCTGTGGCGGCACTGGGTGCAGATACCCGCCCGGGGCATGATGCATATCTACGACCGCAGCTATTATCCAGAGGTCTCCATCGCTCAGCTGGAGGAGAACCTCTCCGCAGCCGAGGTGCTCGCCCGCATGGAGGACATCAACACCTTCGAGCGGCAGCTGGCCGACGACGGCTATCTGATCATCAAGTTTTTCCTGCACATCTCCAAGGGCGAGCAAAAGAAGCGGCTGGACAAGCTGGCCGAGTTGCCGGAGACGGCCTGGCGGGCGACCGAACGGGATTTCACCCGCAACCGGCATTATGACCAATACGCCCAAGTCTTTGACGAGATGCTGGAGAAGACGTATACGCCCTGGGCCCCCTGGCATATCATCAGCGGGAGGGACAAGCGCCACGCCATGTACACCATTCTGCGCACGGTGGTCGAGCGCATGGAGGCGGCTGTGTCGGCCGCCGAGCCGACGGGGTGGTGCGCGCCGGAGCGAGCCTATGAGATGCTCTCCAGACCGCCGCTGGCCCAGGTCGATCTGGACAAGCGGCTGGAGAAGGAGGTCTACCGCACGGCCTTGAAGCAGGCCCAGCGCGAGCTGGCCCACCTGCACAATCAAATCTATCGGCTTAAAATCCCGGTGGTGCTGGTCTATGAGGGCTGGGATGCCGCGGGCAAGGGCGGCAACATTCGTCGGCTGACCGCCGCCCTGGACCCCCGCGGATATGACGTAGTGCCCATCGCCGGGCCGACCGCCGAGGAGCTCAGCCACCACTATCTCTGGCGATTCTGGAAGCAGATTCCAAAGGACGGGCACATCGCCATCTTCGACCGCAGCTGGTACGGGCGGGTGATGGTCGAGCGCATCGAGGGCCTCTGCCCGCAGCCGCGGTGGGAGCAGGCCTATCAGGAGATTAATGAGTTTGAAAAGCAGCTGACGGATTTTGGCGCGGTGGTGCTCAAATTCTGGCTGCACATTGATCCGGATGAACAACTGCGCCGCTTCAACGACCGGCAGAATACCCCGGAGAAGCAGTGGAAGATCACACAGGAGGACTGGCGCAACCGGGAAAAATGGCCCCAGTATGAGCAGGCGGTGGACGAGATGATCCGCAGGACCTCCACCAAATCCGCCCCCTGGATCATCGTCGAGTCCCAGGACAAGCGGTATGCCCGCATCAAAGCCATCCAGAGCGCCATCCAGGCCATCGAGGCGCGCATCCAGGGCTGGGATCGGTGAGCAACCCGCGCAAAAGGGTGGACGAGCCGAATGGTTTGGTGTATGATAAGGAGTAGACGGATGGGTATTGGTGGGCGCGTATGAATTCCGCGGTCCCGCCGCATGATACAAGCACAACGCGATTGGTTGCCGCTTATAGATGTTAGCAACCGCGTTCAGATGAGTTGAGTAAGGAGGGCATCAATCATGAGCGAACAGGAAAATGTGGGTCTGGAGGTCATTCAGTCCAATTCGGGAACCGTTACATACGCCGATGACGTCATCGCCACCATCGCCGGTCTGGCTGCGGCGGAGATCGAGGGCGTCGCGGGGATGAGCGGCGGCATGGTTGAGGGCATCGGCGAGCTGCTGGGTCGGAAAAATCTGACCAAGGGCGTGCGCGTGGAGGTCGGCCAGCAGGAGGCTGCGGTGGACCTGAACCTGGTCGTGGCCTACGGGTCGACCATCCATCAGGTGTGCCGCGATGTGCAGGAGAACGTGCGCAAGGCGATCGAGACCATGACCGGTCTGAAGGTCGTGGAGGTCAACGTCAACGTGCTGGGCATTAGCGTGCCCAAGCCGGAAAAGGAGCCCAAGGCGATCGCCCCCAAGGAGGAGCCGACGGCGCCACGGGTTAAGTAAATCAGCTGCGAGGGGACAGGCGTTGCGCCTGTCCCTTTTGATTCAGGCGTGATTTTTTGTCGGGATATTGTCGGGCGGGCCGGGCTGGCGCGTGGTAGAGTGTTGCTGGAGGAGGGATGTACGATGACAATGGACGAGCTGATCGATCCCCAGGAACGGGCTGTGCTGGTGCCAATAGCCCATCTGGCGCGGCTGCGGGCGGATTTGGCGGCCTGGCGCGGCCAGGAGACCCTCGTGGAGGGACAGAAATTCATTCTCGACCGCATCTACCAAACCGATCTGCCCGAGGCGGATTTCCCCATCCGCTCGATTCTGGTGGTGGCCACCCCAACCCCCTGGATGTTGCGGGTGCGCTTCGCCTATCGGGGGCGGCCGGTCACGGCGCTCGCGCCCGCGCCCTTTGACGAGAAGGCCGCCGCCCGGCGGATCGCCCAGCGCGTCGAGCGGGCGGGCGGCCATGTTCTCAGCGCCGCGCGCCTGCCCCGCAAGCGGCTGGCGGTTAGCGCCGGCCTGGGGCGCTATGGGCGCAACAACCTGTGCTATGTCGAGGGCCTGGGCAGTGTGCTGGCGCTAGTGTGCTTCTACACCGATCTGCCCGCAGACGCGTCCGCGCCCTGGCGGGAGATGTCGGTGCTTCCGGCCTGCGAAGCCTGCCAGGCGTGCGTCAAGGCCTGCCCGACCGGCGCGGTGCGGCCGAACCGCTTTTTGATCGACTGCGACCGATGCCTGAGCTGGTACAACGAGACGCCCACCCGCGACCTGCCCTCTTTTCCCCAATGGCTCGACCCGGCCTGGCATGTGGCGTTGTACGATTGCGCGGTCTGCCAGGGCGTCTGTCCACAGAACCGAGGCCGCGTGACGGTCGCGGACAGCCCGCTGGCCTTTGACGAGGACGAGACCGAGGCGCTGCTGGCCGAGGCTCCCCTGACCGAGGCGCTGCGCGCCAAACTGCGGGCGCTGGGCATGGACGCCTATCATCACGCCATTGCGCGCAATCTGCGCGCGCTGTTGGAGCGGGAGGCGGACGCCTAAACTGCATGGACCTCGACGCTGCCGGGCCGCCTCAAGGCGGCCCTTTTGCTCGTCCTTTTTCGTCAAAAAGGGATAGACAAGTGTGCGGACGGGCAGGATAAGGCATACTGTAACAGCGTGGAGGTGCTTCAAAATGCAGCTGGTGATCGGTTCGCTCCTGGCGGCGGACACCCTCAAGGACCTGGCGGTACAGGCCGCGCGGCGGCTGGAAAATCCGCGGGTGCGCCTGGGCGAGGCGCCGGGTTATCCCGGCCATTTCGTGCGCCTGGAAGCGGTCCACATCCGGGAGGAGCAGCCCGGGCTGGACGTGCTGGTCCAACTGGTGACCGAGGACTTTTTGCGCCTCTACCTGGGCCGGTACATCCAGCGCCAGCAACCTGAGCTCTCCCTGGCGGCGGCCAACTTGATGGCCTACCAGATTCCTTTCGGCAACTACCGCATCTACTGGCAGCATGCGGCCCAGCTGGCCCTGGCCGATTACATCGCCCAGCGGCAACCCCTGCTGATGCTCGATGGTTTCATGCGCTTTCGCTTGGGGCACATGGTCACCCAAGCCCAATACCTGGCTCAGGCCGCGATCATGAGCCGCAAGACCCGGGAGGAGTACGACGCCCTGGTGGACCTGCTGCAGCGCTATGTGTCCGCTCAGCGGCATCCCGCCCGACATCTGACCTTGTACCTTGACCCTGAGGAAGCGCATCTGGTGGACGAGATGGGACAGGATCGGGTGCTCCGCCCCCAGGACTTCCCCGAGGGGGCCATCTGCTATGAGGACGCGCTGATGGATTATCTGGTCACCCTGGCGCCTCAGCGTATTGTGCTGTGCTATCGGGGCGGCAGCATCAACCCGCGGATGGTCGATACGCTGCGGCGCATCTTCCCCAACCGGGTGCAGGAGATGCGCCTAACCCCCAGTCAGACCCCTTGACATCTCTTCCCGGAATGCTATACTACATGTATCGACTAGTTTCTCCGGCGAGCGACGGGGAAGGGTCCCTCCAAGCACCCTGAAGAGAGATGGATCGGCGGCTGAGAGTCCATCGGGCGGCGCAGGCGACCTACCGACCCCTGACGCGGGAGCGCTGCGGGCGCGATACAGCCCGACCGGAGATGCCCGAGAGGGCAAATAGGGTGGAACCGCGAGTGTGAGCTCGCCCCTTGCATGGGGGCGGGCTTTTTCAATGCGAGAAAGGAAGGACAATACGATGAACATTCTGCTCAAGGATGGATCTAGCCTGGCGGTGGAGGCGGGCGCCACGGCGCTGGACGCCGCCAAGGCGATTAGCCAGGGCTTGGCCAAGGCCGCCCTGGCCGCGGAGATCAACGGCCAGGTGAAGGACCTGCTGACTCCCTTGCAGGAGGGGGATACCCTCAACCTGCTGACCTTTGCCGACGAGATGGGGCGTTGGACCCTGCGCCATACCGCCAGCCATGTCATGGCCCAGGCGGTGTCCCGGCTGCGCCCGGGCGCCAAGTTCGCCATCGGTCCGGCGATCGACAATGGTTTCTACTACGATTTCGACCTGGAGGAGCCCCTCTCCCAGGACGATCTGAAGGCCATCGAGAAGGAGATGGACCGGATCGTCAAGGAGAATCTGCCCATCAAGCGCTTTGAGCTGCCGCGCCAGGAGGCTCTGGCCTGGGCCGACGACAACGGCCAGCCTTACAAGCGCGAGTTGATCGAGGAGCTGCCCGAGGGCGAGCCCATCAGCTTCTATCAGCAGGGCGACTTCGTGGACCTGTGTGCCGGTCCTCATTTGCCCGCTACCGGCAAGCTGCGCTTCTTCAAGCTGCTCAGTCTGGCGGGCGCATACTGGCGCGGCAGCGAGAAGAACAAGATGCTCCAGCGGGTCTACGGCACCGCCTTTGACAAGAAGGACGCCCTGCAGGCCCATTTGACCGCCCTGGAGGAAGCCAAGAAGCGGGATCACAACCGCCTGGGTCGGGAGCTGGAGCTGTTTACCACCGTGGATGAGATCGGCCAGGGACTGCCCATCCTGCTGCCCAAGGGCGCGCGGGTGGTGCAGGTGCTCCAGCGCTTCGTGGAGGACGAGGAGCAGCGCCGCGGCTATCTGCTGACCAAGACCCCCTTCATGGCCAAGCGCGATCTGTATCAGATCTCTGGCCACTGGGACCACTACCGCGACGGTATGTTCATCCTGGGCGATCCCGACGCGGAGGGCGAGGTGTTCGCCCTGCGCCCCATGACCTGCCCCTTCCAGTTCGAGGCCTACCTCAACAAGACCCGTTCCTACCGCGATCTACCCCTGCGCTACAATGAGACCAGCACGCTGTTCCGCAACGAGAGCAGCGGCGAGATGCACGGGCTGATCCGCGTGCGCCAGTTCACCATCTCTGAGGGGCATTTGGCCTGTACCCCCGAGCAGGTGGAGGCCGAGTTCCGCGGTTGCCTGGACCTGGCCAACTATATGCTCCAGACCCTCGGCCTGGCTGAGGATGTGACTTACCGCTTCAGTAAGTGGGACCCCAACGATAAGGACAAATATATCGGCTCGGCCGAGCAGTGGGAGAGCACCCAGGACTTCATGCGCCGCATCCTCGACCATATCGGCATCGAGTACACCGAGGCCGAGGGCGAGGCAGCCTTCTATGGACCCAAGCTGGATATCCAGGTCAAGAACGTCCACGGCAAAGAGGATACCCTAATCACCATCCAGATCGACTTCCAGCTGGCCGAGCGCTTCGGCATGGTCTACACCGACCGGGACGGCCAGAAAAAGCACCCCATCGTCATCCACCGCACCAGCATTGGCTGCTACGAGCGCACCTTGGCGCTGCTGATCGAGAAATACGCCGGCGCGTTCCCGACCTGGCTGGCCCCGGTGCAGGCCAAGATCATGACCATCACCGACCGCGCCGACCAGGCCGCCCTGGCGCTCAAGCAGCGCATGGAGCAGGAGGGCCTGCGGCCCGAGGCCGACCTGCGCAACGAGAAGATTAGCTTTAAGATCCGCGAGGCGCAGATGGAGAAGGTGCCCTATATGCTCGTGCTGGGCGACAAGGAGGTTGAGCAGGGTCAGGTGGCGGTCCGCTCCCGCAGGCAGGGGGACCTGGGCAGCATGTCCATCGACGATTTCATGGCCCTGATCACCCGGGAGGTTGCCGAGAAAGCCCGCTGATGCGATTCCCCGGAGCCGCGCTTGAGCGCGGCTCTTTTGTTGTCTCCTGAACGCGTAGCCACGCGCGTTGTCATGGCCTATTGCGCATGGTATAATCAGAGAAACCGTTTGCCCGAGCGGCCCCATGAGCGCGCGTGCTACTGGCGGCCCGGAGGGCCTCGATGCTGCGGCTAGATTGCTCGGCGGTCAGGCTGGCGCGGGCGTTTGCGCAAAGCTGCACCCGGCGCACAAACCCTTGCCCGGACCGCGCGACCGCCTGAAAGGGGAATGATCATGTATGCTCTGCGGGTTATGAGCGCTTATGGGATTTTGACCCTGCGCTATCGCGCGCCGCAGACCGGGGCGGTCGCTTTGGGGCTCGCTACCGTCGCCTATTTGCTGCTGGGCAAGGTGGCGGAGCCTCTGCGCAGCTGCTGGGCGGTTCTGTTGGCGGCCGGGTTGATGGTCGGCGCGCGCCTGGCATGGGGCGGCTGGCTGATCAACCGGCCTTGGGTGAAGCGGGCCTTGGCTCAGGCGCGCTGGGATACGGTGGTCGTCGGTGCCCGAAGGACTGAGTGTTTCCTGCAGACCCGGTTGGAGCGGGCCTATGACCATCGTCAATTGCTCGACGGCGAGCAGCGGCTGCTGGCGGCGTTCTTTGCTGCGGCCAGCGGACAGCCGGTGCGGCTGTGGTATGACCGATTCAGCCTTCCGGGTCAGCCCGTTGAAGGCCAGCCCAGGCGCTACCGAGTCACGCTGCGCGAGGAGCTGCCCGACCCGCAGGTGGTGTGAAGGGAGAATTTGCATATCGATCGTGAAGGCTTGGGGATATGATCTGTGGTACTGCCTGCGCTTCCGGCCGCTGCGCTGTGGGCGGGAGGCTGCTGCTGATCCGGGCGCTGCA
>JBMNTT010000002.1:0-167796 GCA_050945875.1 Christensenellales bacterium | reverse complement strand
GGGATCCACCTGTTCCCATACCGAACACAGAAGTTAAGCCCTTCTGCGCCGATGATACTTGGCTGGAGACGGCCCGGGAAAGTAGGACGCCGCCGGATTCCATTTCTGCAGGAGCTCTCGCAAGGGAGTTCCTGTGACATTCCTCAATAGCTCAGTTGGTAGAGCGTTCGGCTGTTAACCGAAATGTCGTAGGTTCGAGTCCTACTTGAGGAGCCAGCAAGATGAGACCTTAACCGGGTCTTTTCTTGCTTTTGGGAAAAGAAACGCCCCCGCATGGCGAGGGCGTGGGGTTACCAGGCGAAACCGACGGCCTGCAGGAATGTCCGGGCGATGTACATGCATCCGGTTTGATTGGGGTGGATGCGGTCCCAGGCGATGCTGCAGGGATGGACGTGGGCAAAAAGGGCGTCCCAGGCGGCCTGCAGATCGACAAACACCAGTCCATAGCGCTGGGCTAAGCGCCGGACGACCGCGCCGTACTGGTCCATGCGGGCGCGCATGGGATCAGCCCGATTGGGCTCCATGAAGTAGGGCGTCATCAGGATCATGCCCTTGACCTGGGGTAGGGTGCGCTCGATCAGCTCGGCGTAGGTGCGCTCATACTCCTCCAGGGATACATGTTGCTCGGGCAGGGTGGGGCTGTCAAACTGGCGCCACACGTCGTTGATGCCGATCAGCACGCTGACCCAGTCGGGCTGAAGGTCGAGCACGTCGCTCTGCCAGCGTCCCTTCAGGTCCCGCACCTGGTTGCCGCCGATGCCCATGTTGGTGATGCGCAGATGCAGCTGCGGATAGACGCAGCTGAGCAACGCGCCGACATTGGCTACATAGCTGGTTCCCCAGGCGTTGAAGAGTCCCTCGCCGATCGGACGAGCCCGCTCATAATCCGAGATGGAATCCCCGATAAAGACAATGCGATCTCCCGTTTCAAAAATCATCGACACCCCTCCTTGACATCATCGCGGTTACAATTGCTATGGTAAAGGGTTTGGCTCGAATCTTCAACCCCGACTTCACAGGAGATCTTGACAGACGTTGTTCGGGCTCTTAGGATAGACTTGTTGATAGCAGATTGAGGGCGATGCATATGCGAACGCTGCGCAGAATGGGCCTGGGTTTGGGATCGATCCTGGCCCATCACTTTTTGCTGCTTTTGGATTGTTGGGCTTTGCCACTGTGGGTGGATTTCCCATTAGCGGCAATTTTTCTATTGATCAATCTGTTGATCCAGGTGTTGCCCGCTTACGAACGGGACGTGCCCGCTCGGCTGCAGATTTTATGGGGTGGCCGGGAGCTGCTTCTGACCGCTGCCTGGCTAACCCCGCTGGATATCGGACTGAGTGTCGTAGCGGGGGTGACGCTGCTGCCCAACGGTCTGCCGGTTGCGCTGTTTGTGGCTGACTGTGTCGTCATGGCGTTAGGGCTCTGCCTGTTGGTGCTAAACGGCGCGCTGCGCATCCTCTGTGCCAGTCGGCAGGTGGGATGGATTCAGCGGCTGTTGGTCATCTTCCTGTGGTGGCTACCCATTGCCAACGTCGTTTGGCTGTACCAGATTTGTCGGTTTGCCCGCATGGAGTATCAAGTGGAGCGGGAGAAAGAGGCCCTCAACCGGGTGCGCCAGGAGAGCAGCCTGTGCAGTACCCGGTATCCGATTTTGTTGGTGCACGGCGTGTTTTTCCGCGATACCCGATTTTTTAATTACTGGGGTCGCATCCCCCAGGAGCTCAAGCGTAACGGCGCGCGGCTCTATTACGGGCAGCAGCAATCCGCCCTATCCGTAGCGGACAGCGCAAAAGAACTCAAACAGCGCGTCTTTCAGCTGCTCAGGGAGAGCGGCTGTCAAAAGGTCAATATCCTTGCCCACTCCAAGGGCGGACTGGATGCCCGCTATGCCATCTCGTGTCTGGGTCTAGCGCCCTATGTGGCCAGTCTGACCACCATCAACACGCCGCACCGCGGCTGCCGATTTGCCGATCACCTGCTCACCAAGCTCCCCAACGCCCTGGTCCAGTTTGTCGCAAAACGGTATAACACTACCCTGCGTCGCTTCGGTGAGGCCAGCCCGGACTTTCTGGCAGCAGTGGGCGATTTGACCCATAGCCGTTGCACGCAGCTCAATGAGCGGATGCCCGATCAGCCGGAAGTGTGGTACCAGAGCGTGGCCTCCTGCATGCATCAGGCGGGAAGCGCTAAGTTTCCCCTCAACTGGAGCTATCGGCTGGTCAAGCGCTATGATGGGGCCAATGACGGGCTGGTAGGCGTAGATTCTGCGCCCTGGGGGCACTTTCTGGGTCTATTGACCAGCGCGGGGCGAAGGGGCATCTCCCATGGGGATATGATCGATCTGGACAGGCGTAATTTTCGCGGATTTGATGTGCGAGAGTTCTATGTACACCTGGTTGCGGGACTTAAGCGACAGGGGTATTGAGGCGGTCCTATTTCAAACAAATCGGCGTGCTGGTCGAAGGCATGCTATCTCCACAATTTTGCCAATGGTCCAACGATGAGGGGAAACTTGGAGCACCGTTGTCCGAGTGATGCCGAGGATAGAGTGCGGGTTGCAGCTTGGATAAGTCTGATTTACCAAGTGAAAGAGAGCTCCCCTCATGGAAGCTCTCTTTTTTGATGCGGTTAACTTTTTTGTGTCTGGCGCTGCTTACTCACGAACAGAGCGACGGCGAAGATGGCGGCGGCGAAGCCGAGCTGAATCGCCATGTCCGTGTAGATCGGCGCAAGCTGCGATGCGGTGAACGCCTTCAACTCGCTGATGGCGTTGACCGCGTGCACGTACCAATAGGTCGGCAGGATGCGGGCGAAGGAGAGCACACCCTCGGACATCATGGCCTGGGGCACGAAAACACCGCCGATAAATCCCATCCCCAGGCTCAGCACGTTGGCGACCGCTCCCTGCACGCTGTAGCTCTTGATGAAATTGCCCAACAGGAAGGCGAGCGCGGTGCCCACGACGGTGAAGACCAGGGCGTTTGCCATGCACAGTAGCAGCAACACGGGATTCTGGACAGCGCCACGGTACAGGAGGAGGGAGACGCCACTCATGATCCCCCAACAGACCAGGGCGAAGAGGGTATTGCCCAGCGCGAGCTGGAAGTTGATGCTGCTCAACGACAGCGGCGAGCTCAGCAGCCGGCGCCGCAGATCCTGCTGGTGGAAGACCAACATGATGGTGGTGATGCCCAGGATCAGGAAGGCCAGCAGCACATAAGCCAGATAGCAGTAATAGGCGATGAAATTTTTGCTGCTATCGGCAGCAACCTGCGATTGGGCGAGAGAGACGGTTGCCTGCTGATCAAGGGTATGTCCGGCTTTTTGGACAACCGCCTCCAGAGAGAGCGCAGGTAGGGCCCGGTGGTACGCGGCGACCGTGCTGATATATTGATCGATCTGCGTGCCGATATAGGTCGCATAGGTGGAGTCGGGGACAGTGATCTGTTGGATCGAGAGCGGGGAATCGGTCTGGAAAGCCGCGGTGAATCCCTCGGGAATGATCGCCACATACGCGACTTGACGCATGAACAGGGCGTCCTGCAGGGCCTCGGGTTCATCGGGCAGATCAGTGCGCAGCTCCTGCTCGCCCGCCAGGAAATCCCGCAGTCCCTGGGTCAGGGGCGTGTCGTCATCGCGATTGATGAGCACCACCGGCAGGCGCGTCTGCTCATAACCACCGCTTTGCTGGGTAGGGCTCGTGAAGGAGAACATCACCGACAGGGCTAGGAAGACGCACAGATAGATCAAAATGGAGGGCAGCGCCTTGCGGATGACCTTAAAATAGAGCTTAAAGACTGACAAACTTCTCCCTCCTCATCTTCAGGACGCTGACGAGAGTAAACACCGCGCCGAAGGCGCACAGCAGACCGATATTCAGGAAGAACCGGTGATGATCGGTGTAGACGTAGAGGCAATAGAAGGCGTCGCTGATCAGGGCGACCGGGTTGAGGTAGGCCAGGATGGGTACATGGGTGGCGACGATATACTTCATGTCCACATACATCAATCCGGCCAGGAAGCTTAGTATCATAATACAGGCAATCAGGCAGGCGAGTTTGATGTTGTCGCTCTTGCGCAGCATCGTTCCGACAAAGCTGCCCAGCGCCACCCCAACCGCCGAGCCGATCACGCAGACCAGGAGCACGTAGCCCAGCTGGCTGCCAAACTCGATCCGCAACACAAAGTGCAGATAGGCCAACAGCAGCAGCACCTCCACCAGTTGGAGCGCAAAGGCCGCCAGCGAGTCGGTCAGCACCACGGACATCTTCTTGGTGGGGGCCAGGCTGCGCCGCGCCCCCTGGGGCGACAGGTTTGCCTGCAGATCGGTCGTGTTGCGCAGGCCCCAGAAGCCGCCGTACAGGCAGGTCATGGCAATCAAGGTATAAAAATAGATTAGCCGGATATCCGGCGGCGCCGGGCTGAAGCTGGCGTCGGTCAGATAGGTCCGTTCATCGCCAAGCTGAGCGAGAACCTCGGGAAGGGCGGCGGGGTCGGTTTGCGCGACCTGGGTGACCATATCGGCGGATTGGACATAAGCGTTGCAGAAGGCGGTCAAGATGCTCTCGGGCAGGCCTTCCTGGGCGACGGTGAGCGACAGGGTCTCCCCGGGCACCAGATAACCGGCGATGCGGCCGTCCGATAGAGCCTGTTGTGCGTCCTCAGCGCTGAGCGTCTCCAGCGTCAGCAACCGCTCATCCCCCTCGGAGACCGAGGCGAGCACCTGCCGGAGCAGCTCATCCTGCTGGTAGGCGGCGTTGTCCACCACCGCGCAGGGCACCGGGTCGAAGGGTTCCTGCGTGAGCAGATTGGAGAAGGCAAAGTGGAACAGGGTGGACAGCAGCAGCGGAAACAGCAGCGTCCAGAATACCAGCTCCTTATCGCGCAGCAAGCAGCGCAGGCGGTAGCCGATCAGTTGAAAAAACATGGCGCGCTCCTTTCTAGTCCCGCAGCTGTTTGCCGGTGATCTCCAAGAAAACATCGTTGAGGGTGGGGGGTTCGGCGAACACCCGCCCGAAGGAGATCCCCTCATCCTTGAGGCAGTCCAGCAAGGCGATCAGATTGTGCTGCCCAGCTTGGAAGCGCACGGTCAGCCGATTTTCGGCGTAGGAGAGATCGTGCACATGGGGCAGGCGCTCGATCCGCGCGCGCGCCGCCTCGGGCAGGGTGAACAGCTCGATCTGCACGGTCTCCCCGGTGCTGATCATCGCCTTGAGGGATTCTTTGGTGCCGGTGGCCAGGGTTTTGCCTTTATCCATGATGACGATCTGGGTACAGAGCTGCTCGACCTCCTCCATATAGTGGGAGGTGTAGACCACGGTGGCCCCCTGCCGGTTGAGCTGGCGAATGCCCTCGAGGATGTTGTTGCGGCTCTGGGGATCGACCGCGACGGTGGGTTCGTCCATGAAGATCAATTTGGGCTGATGGGCAACGCCGCAAGCGATGTTCAGGCGGCGCAGCAAGCCGCCCGAGAGTTTTTTGGGGAAGAACTTGCGAAAATCCTGCAGGCCAACGAAGGCGATAGCCTGCTCCACCAGGGGCTTGCGCAGCGATTTCTGAGGGACATAGAGGCTGCAGAAATAGTCCACGTTCTCGTAGACCGTCAGCTCGTTGAACACCGCCACGTTCTGCATCACCACACCGATATCGCGCTTGACGGCATAGGCGTCCGGCCGCATGGGTTGGCCAAACAGCTCGATGGTTCCCTTGTCGAACTTGAGCAGCGAGAGCATGCAATGGATAGCCGTGGTCTTGCCCGAGCCGTTGGGACCCAGCAGGCCAAGAATCTCGCCCTGCTCCACCTGGAGATTAAAATGATCCAGCGCCAGCAGGTCCCCGTAGCGCTTGACCAGATTTTCCACACGAATAAGCAAATCGACAACTCCTCTCCTTTTCAGGGTACAGCCTGATTCTACCCAATGCGGGGGACGAATGCCAGTGTCCGCGGTCATGCGGCGAGGTGACAATTGTCATCTCCTGCCGCGCTGTATGGGGCGGGGTGCTTCATGGTACAATACGAACAGAAAGGGGGGATGGCCGTGGCGCGGGCCAATGCGGACCGGGCGCTGCTGGCGCTGCTGGGCGTCTGGATGCTGCTGGAGAGCGACAGCTGGGTGACGCCGGTGGTCGTGGGGCTAGCGGCGGTGACCCTGTCGGCGGCGAACGGGTATCTGGAGCGGCCCTGGGTGACGGCTGTGGGCGCGGGGCTCTACGGGCTCATTTGTCTATGGCTCCCGGAGGGCTGCGCCTTTTTCCCCTTGGTGCTCTATGACCTGCCGCAGCCTAAGGCGGGGGTGTGGATCGCCGGGCCGCTATTGGCCGGCGCGCTCAGTCTGGCGGTGCTGCCGGGCGCGCGGCCCTATCTGGTATGGATCGCCCTGGGCTTGAGCGCCGCGCTGCGCCTGGGTACCCTGAGAAGCCGGGAGCTGTCTCGGCAGCTCAAGCGGCAGCGGGACAGCAGCTATGAGCTCACCCTGCTGATGCAGGCGCGCAACCGGGAACTGATGGCCAAGCAGGACGACGAGGTGCGCCTGGCCACTCTGAACGAGCGCAACCGGATTGCCCGGGAAATCCACGATCATGTGGGCCACATGCTCTCCCGATCGATCCTGCAGGTGGGCGCGATGCAGATCGTCACCCAGGACGCCGCCCAGCGGGATCAGCTGGGCAGCCTGCAGCAGACCCTGAGCGCCGCCATGGATCACATCCGCGACAGCGTGCACGATCTGCACGACGACGCGGTGGACCTGTCCATCCAGCTGCGCAAGTTGGTAAAGGAGTTCACCTTCTGTTCCATCACCTTGGATAACGCCCTGGAGCACGAGCCTGGCAAGGCCGAGGTGTTCTGCATCCTGGCGATCGCCAAGGAGGCGCTGAGCAACGTCATGCGCCATTCCGACGCGACCCAGGTGCGCATCACCCTGCGGGAGCACCCCGCGCTGATTCAGATGGTCGTCCAGGACAACGGCCGCAAGCATGGCGCCGCGGGCGAGCGGGGAATGGGCCTGGAGAACATGGCCGAACGGGTGCACAGCCTGGGCGGACAGTTCACGGCGGGCTATGAGAACGGCTTTCGCATCTTTCTCTCGATCCCGAAAAAGGAGGTGCGCTGATGCGCGTGGTGGTGGTGGACGATGACGCCCTGGTGCGCCAGAGCCTGAAGATCATCCTGCAGGCGCAGGGCGACGTGCAGGTGGTGGGCGAGGGGGCGAACGGGGCTGAGGCCCGGGCGCTCTTCCTGCGGCTGCGCCCGGACGTGTTGCTGATGGACATCCGCATGCAGCCCGAATCCGGCCTGACGGCGTGTCAGGCCATTCTGCAGGAGGACCCGCAGGCCCGCATCCTCTTTCTGACCACCTTCCTGGACGACGTATACATCGTCCAGGCCCTACGGCTGGGAGCCAAGGGCTACATCCTCAAGCAGCACTTTGAGAGCATCCTGCCCGCGGTGCGGGCGGTGTACCTGGGCCAGCGGGTGTTCGGCGACGAGGTGGCCGACAAGCTGCCCGCTCTGATGGTGAGCCCGAATGGGTACGACTATGCCGCCCACGACATCGGCCCGCGCGAGCTGGACATCATCCGGGAGGTGGCCGAGGGCTTGAGCAACCGCGAGATCGCCCAGAAGCTCTTCCTGAGCGAGGGCACGGTGCGCAACTATCTGAGCGCCATCCTGGAGAAGCTGAACCTGCGCGATCGGACCCAGCTGGCAATCTTCTATTTAAACCATAGCGGATGATTTTACCCCTTGACAAAATTTCTGACAATTGCTATACTTAGGGTCGATCAAGAGGTTGCTGCGACTGACGGAATGATTGTGGGGTTTACCACAGGGAAGCAGTAACCGGGAAGCATGCCGACCGTCTGGGCAATCTTGCAGGGTGCAGGGTTGCCCTTTATCTTTTGGGCAGCCCGGTCAAGCGCCAATGCGCGCCAACTCGAGAGGGAGGGTTTCAGCATGAATCATGAACAGTGGACTGGATTTGTACCCGGAAACTGGCAGAAAACCGTGGATGTGCGGGATTTTATCCAGCGCAACTATACCCCCTATACCGGCGACGGCAGCTTCCTGGCCGGCCCGACGGAGCGGACATGCGGCCTGATGGCCAAACTCGAGCAGTTGCAAAAGCAGGAGCAGGAGCGCGGTGGCGTGCTGGATGTGGACACCACCACGGTCTCCTCCCTGGTGCACTATCAGCCAGGATACCTGGACCGGGACAACGAGCTGATCGTCGGCCTGCAGACCGACGCGCCCCTGAAGCGGGGGGTGCATCCCTTCGGCGGCATCCGCATGGCCCGCTCGGCGGCCAAGGCCTACGGCTATGAGCTCTCCCAGAAAATCGAGGACGAGTTCCAGTTCCGCACCACCCACAACGACGGCGTGTTCCGCGTCTACAACGATGAGATGCGCGCCGCGCGGCACTGTGGCATCATCACCGGCCTGCCCGACGCCTACGGCCGGGGCCGCATTATCGGCGACTACCGCCGGGTAGCTCTGTACGGTGTGGACGAGCTGATCGCCCAAAAGAAGGCTGACAAGGTCGCCGTGGGCGAGAACTTTATGGACGTGGACAACATTCGCCTGAGCGAGGAGCTTTACCAGCAGATTCACTTCCTGGAGCTGCTCAAGCAGATGGCCGCCCAGTACGGCCTGGACATCTCCCAGCCCGCGGCCAACGCCCGGGAGGCGGTACAGTGGACCTACTTCGGCTATCTGGCCGCTATCAAGGAGCAGAACGGCGCGGCCATGAGCCTAGGCCGGGTGAGCACCTTCCTGGACATTTATATGCAGCGGGACCTGGCGGCCGGCGTGCTGACCGAGCAGGGCGCCCAGGAGCTGATGGACCATTTTGTGATGAAGCTGCGCATGGCGCGGCTGTTGCGCACGCCCGAGTACAACGAGCTCTTCGGCGGAGACCCGATGTGGATCACCGAGAGCGTGGGCGGCATGGGAGAGGACGGCCGCACCCTGGTCACCCGCAACTCCTTCCGGGTGCTCAACACCCTGTACACCCTGGGGCCCGCGCCCGAGCCCAACCTGACGGTGCTGTGGAGCGAGGCGCTGCCCGAGCCCTTCAAGGCCTTCTGCGCCCAGGTGACGGTGGATACCGACGCCATCCAGTACGAGAACGACGACCTGATGCGCCCCACCTATGGAGATGATTACGCCATCGCTTGCTGCGTATCGGCGATGCGCATCGGCAAGCAGATGCAGTTCTTCGGGGCGCGCTGCAACCTGGCCAAGCTACTATTGTTGGCCTTGAACGGCGGCTACGACACCAAGGCGGGCATGCAGCTGGGGCCCAAGATGCCGGTGTATGAGCGGGAGGAGCTGGACTACGCCTCGGTCAAGGCGCGCTTTGACACCTACCTGGCCTGGCTGTGTCGGCTTTACGTCAACACCATGAACGTCATCCACTACATGCACGACAAATACTCTTACGAGAAGATCCAGATGGCCCTGCACGATACCGACGTGCACCGGTTCATGGCCTTCGGCGTGGCGGGCCTGTCGGTGGCGTGCGACTCCTTCTCGGCGATCCTCTTTGGCGAAGTGCGCGTCCAGCGGGATGAGAACGGCTACATCGTGGGCTTTGAGACCGAGGGCGATTTCCCCACCTACGGTAACGACGACGACCGGGTGGACGACATGGCCAAGGCTCTGCTCGAGCAGGTCATCGCCGAGCTGCGCAAGACCCCAGCTTACCGGGGAGCCGAGCACACCCTGTCGGTGCTGACCATCACCTCCAACGTGGTCTATGGCAAGAAGACCGGCGCTACCCCCGACGGCCGGGCCGCCGGCGCGCCCTTCGCCCCCGGCGCCAACCCCATGCACAACCGCGAGAAGAACGGCGCCCTGGCCTCGCTCAACTCCGTAGCCAAGATGCCCTATGAGGCCTGCCGCGACGGCATCTCCAACACCTTCTCCATCGTGCCCGACGCCTTGGGGCACAGCGAGGACGAGCGGCGCGACAACCTGGTGCACATCCTGGACGGCTACTTCCACCAGCGGGCGCACCACATCAATGTCAACGTGCTCAACAAGCAGAAGCTCATCGAGGCCTATGAGGATCCGGAGAAGTATCCCAACCTGACCATTCGCGTGTCGGGCTACGCGGTTAACTTCCACAAGCTCTCCCGGGAGCAGCAGCGGGAGGTCATCGCCAGGACCTTCCACGAGGCGCTGTGACCGCCGGGGCGGAGGTCGTCGGCCGGGTGCACGCCTTCCAGAGCCTGGGCACCGTGGACGGCCCGGGGGTGCGCTGCGTGGTGTTCCTGTCGGGCTGCCCGCTGCGCTGCGGCTACTGCCACAACCCGGATACCTGGGACGCGGCGGGGGGCGAGCCGCTCTCGGCCGAGGCGGTCGCCCGCAGGGTGCTGCGCTACCGCCCCTATTTCGGCGCCGAAGGCGGGGTGACAGTGTCCGGCGGGGAGGCGCTGATGCAGGCTGAATTCGTCACGGCGCTGTTCACCCGGCTCAAAGCCGAGGGGGTGCACACCTGCCTGGATACCTCGGGCTGCCGGCTGGACGCGCCGGTGCGGGCGCTGCTGGCGGTGACCGACCTGGCGCTGCTGGACATCAAGATGAACACCGACGCGGCCTACCGGGAGCATGTGGGCATGTCCCTGGCCCAGCCCCTGCGCTTTCTGGACGAGTTGGAGCGGCGGGGCGTGGACACCTGGATCCGCCAGGTGGTGGTGGAGGGCATCCACGACGCGCCCGGACAGATGGCCCTGCTGCGGGAGCTGATCCGGCCCTACCGGTGCATCCGCAAGGTGGAGCTGCTGCCCTTTCGCAAGCTCTGCCTGGAGAAATACCGAGAGATGGGCAAGCCCTTCCCTTTCGAGCGCTACCCCGAGACCTCGCAGCAGACCATCTCCCGGCTGGAGCGCGAGTTGAGCAGCCCCGCGTGAACATCAAAAAGCCGTGCGCGCGCACGGCTTTTTTGCGTTGGGATCAGACCAGGTCCAGCTGGTTGACGTCCAGGCGGTAGATGACATCCTTGCGCTCGACGATGATCTGGACCTTGGCGCGCAGCTCCGGGTCCTGAAGGATGTGGGTGAGCAGCTCCCGGGTGGGGTTGATCGCGAAGGGGTGGCCGACCAGCTTGAGCATGATCAGATCGCCGTGGGTATCGCCGTAGGCGTAGCTGGCGGCCAGGTCGATATCATGCCGCTGCGCCATTTGGAGCACCGCCTTGCGCTTGCTCGCCGAGTCCCACATGGGGGTGATCTGTCCGTTGTAGGTCCCATCCGGGTCGGTCTGGTAGACCGTGCCGCGAAAATCGTCCATGCCGTACTTCTCGCTCATGGCCTCGACCAGCTCCACCGGCGACCCAGAGATCGCAATGACCAGGTGACCCTGGTTTCGATGCCACTTGATCCGATCCCGGGAGAAGGTGTAGACCCGGTCGCCCTTCTGCTCGATGACCTTGCGGGCAATATAGCGGATGTGGAAGGCGTCGGTGCCGGGCACGGTTTCGCCGTAGATTTTGACCATCTGCAGCAGATAATCATCATAGTCGCCCAGTCGCCGATCCCACCGAGAGTACGCCGGGCGCACCTCGTTGGCCCACTTGGCGTCGTCGATCAGGTCGTAGCGGATCATCTTCTTGAACATCTCGCTGATCAAACCCTCCCGGGAGATGGTGCCGTCGATATCGAAAAACGCGGCGGTCTTGGCCATGCCCATGCCTCCTTTCACTCTTTGGGGAGCATCCTATGCGCCGCCTGGGCGCGCGATTCCAATCCGTCCTCCTGGATCAGTCGGTTTGCGGCCACCCCGCCAGCTCCGGGCAGCCGTTGAAGGCCGCCAGGCGCGCGAAGCACCGCGTCAGGGCGGCGGTGAGTTCCTGATTCAGGCGCACGCCGCTCTCCAGCCACAGGTGATCCAACCGGGTGACGCCCTGGGCCCGCTGACAGCTCAATTGCACCCGGCCGACGAAGCGCTCGCCCCGCAGGATGGGCAGAGTGTAGGAGCCATATTTGCGCTGGACCACCGGGGTGTAGACCTCCCACTGGTAGGAGAAACCAAACAGCATCTGGATCAGTTTGCGATCCCAGAGCAGGTTGTCCAGCGGGGCGATCAGCTCGGTGCGTGCCCGGAAACGCTCGCCCTCGACAATCCGCTGCATCAGGGGTTCGTCCTCCGCCAGATAGTAGAGCGGATGGGCGCGCCCCTCCACCTGGACCGGCAGGATTTCGCCCCGGGCCAAAAGGTGGGCAAAGGCGGCCCGTCGGCCCTCGGCCGTGTAATCGCCGATGCCCAAGAAGGCGTCCGAGTTTCGATCCCACAGCAGCCCGACGCTCCCAATCCTGCGGCGGATGCGCCAACACAGGCGCTCAAAGGGATCGGGGCAGGGGTCCGGCGCGTCCAGCAGCTCCCGGGGCAGCAGATCCTCCGCCAGGGCGTAGACCTTGTTGCTGCCCTGCTTGTGATGCACCATGAGCTCCCCCATGTAGTAGAGGGTCTCCAGGGCGACGCGACTCATGCGGGTATTGTTGCCCCAATACCATTGAATGCTCTGACCCAGCTCGATATCCGCCGAGGACGAGGGGCCGCGCTGGCGGATGATTTTCTTGACCGCCTCGCAGGCCGAGGGAATATCGCTGTGATAATCCAGATGCCCGCGGCTGGCCTGGCGGGTTGCGGCAAAATGGGGCCAATCGCTCATGGGCAGGATGGACAGCTGCTTGTCAAAATAGTCCACCAGCTGCCGATCGCGGTAGAGCAGGCTGTCGAGCATGGGCTTGGTGAAGCCCTGCACCCGGGCGTGGAGCACCAGCTCGGGATTCTTGCCGCAGACATCCACCGGGTCGAACTGGATACAGCCCGCCTGGCCGATGTAATCCAGCACGCCCTGTTTGCCTGAAAATCGCTTCGGTCCGATCAGGCCCTGCTTGGCCAGGAGAAAACGGCGCGCCTGCCGCCGATCGATGGTGTGCATGGTCGATTCCCCCTCGGTTCTCTTTTGTGGCCATTATAGCAGATCAGCGGGAGAAAGTCGAACGTATTTTCCCCTAAAGAAAAGCCCCCTCAGCGGAGGGGGCGGCGGATCAATGGTGGAACAGTCGGGCGTGGGTCATGGCCATGACGATGCCGTACTTATCGCAGGTCTCGATGACGTTGTCGTCGCGGATCGAGCCGCCGGGCTGGGCGATGTAGGCCACGCCGCTGCGGTGAGCGCGCTCGATGTTGTCGCCGAAGGGGAAGAAGGCGTCGCTGCCCAGGCAAACGCCCGAGAGCGTGGCCAGCCACGCGTCCTTCTCCTGGCGGGTCAGAGGCTCGGGCTTGCGGGTGAAGAACTGCTCCCACATGCCGTCTGCGAGCACATCCTGATCAAAATCCGAGACGTACACGTCGATGGTGTTGTCCCGATCGGGCCGCTTGAGCTTTTTCTTGAAGGGCAGGGCCAGAACCTTGGGATGCTGGCGCAGGTACCAGACGTCGGCTTTGTTGCCCGCCAAACGCGTGCAGTGCACCCGGGACTGCTGACCCGCGCCGATACCGATGGCCTGTCCATCCTTGACATAGCAGACCGAGTTGGACTGGGTGTATTTCAGGGTAATCAGGGAGATGAGCAGGTCGCGCTTGGCGGCCTCTGGCAGCGTCTGGTTGCGGGTGGGAATGTCCGCGAGCAGCTCCTCGGTGAGCAGCAGATCGTTTCTGCGCTGGGTGAAGGTGATCCCAAAGACCTGCTTGGTCTCGGTCTGTGCCGGGGTGTAGTCCGGATCGATGCGGATGACCGCATAGGTACCCTTGCGCTTGCCGCGCAGAATCTCAAGGGCCTCCTCGGTGTAATCCGGCGCGATGATGCCGTCGGAAACCTCCTTGGCGATCAGGCGGGCCACCGAGGCGTCGCAGGTATCCGACAGGGCGATGAAATCGCCGTAGGAGCTCATGCGATCCGCGCCCCGCGCCCGGGCGTAGGCCGTGGCGATGGGGGAGAGCTCCATCCCCTCAACGAAATAGATCTTGCGCAGCACATCGCTCAGCGGCAGGGCCACCGCCGCGCCAGCGGGACTGACATGCTTGAAGGAGGCCGCCGCGGGCAGCCCCGTGGCCTGCTTGAGCTCTTTGACCAGCTGCCAGCTGTTGAGCGCGTCGAGGAAGTTGATGTAGCCGGGCTTGCCGCAGAGCACCTCCAGGGGCAGCTCGCCCTGATCCATGGAGATGCTGGCGGGCAGCTGGTTGGGATTGCAGCCATACTTCAAGGGCAACGATTGCATGGGACATCCTCCTTTTGTGTAAAGGCCGGCAGCCACAGCGCGCGCTGAGCCGCCGGCCTAATCGGTCGGGGGTGAAAAAAGGGATTTCTCCCTCTATCTGCGTATCTTAGTATAGCACATTTCGCTTGGAAGAAAAAGACTACTTATTTTGCGGCTAATCCGGTATACTAGCCCTTACGCGGGGAACCCGCGCAGGCTTTGTGTGGACACAGCGCCCTTCGGGCGCGACCCGATATGAGGAGGAGAAAGCCTTGGAACTGACGCGACCGTTGGAGCAAGAGCAGGAGCAGGCCTATGTACAGCAGGTGCACGCGCTGATCTTGGCGCAGCTGAGCGACAGCCTTCAGGCTGTGGATCGCTTTGCCCATCAGTTGGTGGCCTATAACCGCGAGATGTGGAAGGAGACCGGTGTGCTCAACGGGGAGCTGGATCAGGCGGTGACCATGCAGGACTATTTCACCTCCTACCGCACCCTGGCCACGCAGGCCGACCAAGAGAAAAAGCGCGCGGCGCTGCTGGAGCAGATGGAGAAGAGCCCTTTCTTCGGACGGTTCGATTTCCGCGAGCAGGGGGAGTTGGCCGAGAGCTTCTATGTGGGCATCGGCTCGCTCACCGATGAGGATAGCGGACAAATGCTGGTGTGCGACTGGCGCGCGCCGATCTGCTCGCTGTTCTATGAGCACACCCCGGGGCCGGCCAGCTATCCCGTGGGGGACAACACCATCCGCGGGGAGATGCTGCTCAAGCGCCAGTATATGATCGATCATGACAAGCTGGAGGGCATGTTTGACGCTGATGAGCACATCGACGACGAGGTGCTCCAGCAGGTGCTCTCCCACAATACCAGCGAGCACATGCATACCATCGTCTCCACGATCCAGCGGGAGCAGAACCGCATCATCCGCTCCGACGAGCACACCTTCACCTTGGTGCTCGGTGCGGCGGGCAGCGGGAAGACCTCCGTCGCCCTGCACCGGATCGCCTACATCCTCTACCGCAACCGCACCAGCCGTATGGAGATGAAGGACCTGCTGATCTTCTCGCCCAACGAGGTGTTCATGGATTACATCTCCGGCGTGCTGCCCGAGCTGGGCGAGGGCGCGATGCAGCAGACCACCTTCCAGGAGTATATCCGACCCCTGATCCCGGGCTGGCGCCTGGAGGAACCCTGGCGCTATCTGGAGGAGCAGATCGGTTTGGCCGGGATGCCCGAGGCCCAAAGCCGCGCCTGGGCAATGCAGCTGAAGCAGACCCCGGGTTTCATGCGCTATTATCAGCGCTACATCCAATACCTCCAGGATCAGCTGGGCAGATTTGAAGATGTGTCCGTGGAGGGCGAGAAGCTCATCGACGGGCAGGAGTATGAGCGGCTCTACACCACGGCCTATGGCAGCCGACCGGTTGGGGTGCGCCTGGCTGGACTTCGCGAGCGCATGCACCGCATTGTCCAGGCCAAGCGCGAGCGCATGACCGAGCAGATCGCCCAGCGCATGCGCGCCGACAACGACACCTACCGCCTGCCCGAGCGCAGCCGGCTCGAGGCCCTCAAGCGCACCGCCGCCGCCCGGGCCCAGGTGGAGCGCATGACCCTGTACGACGCGGCGTCGGCCTTCATGGCGCTGTTCGATCCAAGAATCTACAGCCATCTATCGGGCAAAGCGCTCGGCGAAAAGTGGGCCGCCGCCTTTAGCGACACCCTTCAAGCCCTGCGCCGCGGGATGCTGCGCTATGAGGACGCGCCGATATACGCTTGCTTCGTGATGGAAACCCAACAGCCCCGCGCCGACAGCCGCATCAAGCACATCGTGGTGGACGAGTGCCAGGACTACACGCCCTTTCACTGGCGCTTGCTGGCGCGGCGTTTTCCCGGGGCGGGGGTGACCGCCCTGGGCGACGTGCATCAGCTCATCGGCGGCAGTCGCCCGGAGAGCACCCTGCCGCTGCTGCCCAGGCTCTTTGCCCGCATCAAGGATTTCCAGCGCTATGAGCTGCAGGTGTGCTACCGCAGCACCAGCACCCTGACGGATTTCACCCGCCAAATGCTGCCCGAGGGCGCGCGTGTGACCAGCGTCGACCGGGAGGGCGACAAGCCGCTCTTGATCCAGGTCGCCGACGAGGCGGCCCGGGCGCAGGCGACGGCGGACTTCATCGAGCGCAGCCTGGAGGCGGGCTATGGGCAGATCGCCGTCCTGACCCGCACCGTGGCCGAGGCGCGGGCGGCGCACCGCGCCCTCTCGCCCCGGGTTTCGGTGCAGCTGCTCACCCCCGAGGATAGCGCCCTGCCCTTGGGCCCGGTGATCGTGCCCGCGTGCCTGGCCAAGGGCCTGGAGTTTGACGCGGTGATGGTCTATGACGCGGGCAAGCGCATGGACGGCATGGAGCTGCTACTCTACACCCTGTGCACCCGGGCGCTACACAGCCTAGCCCTGTGCGCCGGGCCGGAGGGGTTTGCCTCGGTGATCGCGGGTATGGACCCGAGCACCTACCGCACCGAGGCCTAGGAATCGCCAGCTACCGCCGGGCGTTTGCGCGCCCGGCGTCGCCATGTCCGGCGGAAGGGTTGCCCGCGGGCGGGCGCTCATGGTAGAATAGGCGGTAATCCATTTTTCGAGGAGTCGCGCCATGAAAATCCGCTATGAACTCATCCACCAATGCAGGCAGTCCGGGGCGCGCCTGGGACGGGTGCACACCCCTCACGGCGTCATCGACACCCCGGTGTTCATGCCCGTGGGCACCCAGGCCACGGTCAAAGGCATCGCGCCCGAGGAGCTGGAAGGACTGGGCGCGCAGATTATCCTGAGCAACACCTATCACCTGTATCTGCGGCCGGGGCACGAGCTGGTGCGCGAGGCGGGCGGGCTGCACCGCTTCATGCACTGGGCCCATCCCATTCTGACCGACTCGGGCGGATTCCAGGTCTTCTCCCTGAGCGACCTGCGGCATATCACCGAGGAGGGGGTGGGCTTCAAGTCCCATCTGGACGGGTCCAAGCACCTGTTCACGCCGGAGCTGTCCATGCAGATCCAGATGGCCCTGGGCAGTGACATCGTCATGGCCTTCGACGAGTGCACGCCCTACCCGGCCGACGACACCTACACAAAGAACTCCATGGAGCGCACCCTGCGCTGGCTGGAGCGCTGCAACCGGACCCTGAATGTGCCGGATCAGTCGCTCTTTGGCATCGTCCAGGGCGGCATGAACGCCGAGCTGCGCCGACAGAGCGCCCGGCAGACCGCCGCCATGGGCACACCGGGCATCGGCATCGGAGGATTGAGCGTCGGCGAGCCCAAGGCGCTGATGTATGACATGCTCGAGCAGGTTACGCCGCTGTTGCCGACGGATAAGCCGCGCTACCTGATGGGCGTGGGCAGCCCGGACTGCCTGGTGCAGGGCGTGCTGCGCGGGGTGGACATGTTCGACTGCGTGCTGCCCACCCGCATGGCCCGCACGGGCACCGTCATGACCAAGAACGGTCGGCTGACCGTGCGCAACGCCGCCTGCGCCCACGATTTTCGCCCCATCGAGGAGGACTGCGGCTGCTACACCTGCCGCAACTTTACCCGGGCTTATTTACGGCACCTGTTCAACGCTGGGGAGATGATGGGCCCCCGTCTGGCGACGATCCACAACCTGCACCACTTGCTGGAGCTGATGCGCCAGGTGCGCGAGGCCATCGCTCAGGATCGTTTCGGCTCCTTCGCGGAGGATTTTGCAAAGATGGGCAGCTACGGATGGAAATGAGCCGGTTTCCCTTGATTTTCCCAGGGGTTTATGATACCATAAATTCCAAGTTACAAAATGGATATTTGGAGGAGATACGATGAACGCGGAGTCCGCAGCACAATTTCTGCCCCTCATTATGATCGTTCTGATGATGGCGGCGATGTACTTTTTGGTGTTCTGGCCCCAGCGCAAGCGCGAGAAGAAGACCAAGGCCATGTTGGCTGCTATCAAGGTTGGGGATAAGGTCATGACGATTGGCGGCGTGATCGGCAAGGTGAGCGCCATCAAGGACGACATCATCACCATCGATTGCGGCCCTGAGCATTCCAAGATTCCCTTCACCCGCAGCGCGATCCGTACGGTGATCGGCCCCGATGGGGAGACCGGCGATCTGTAAGCCGATTCTTTAAGCGACCAGGCGCACCCAATTGGGTGCGCCTTTCTCGTTGTCGAAAAAGGAGATTGTTTGTAAATTGTTCACAGTTTATCTAATGATTTAATCAATATATCCATTATAATCAAAATGAGGGTAAAAAGGGGAGCGGGGGTGTACACGACCGACGGTATCCAGCGAGGAGGGATCAGGATGAGACGGTTCGGATGGTTTGTGCTTGATATGGTGCTCGCCGCGGCGCTGTTGATCAGCTGCAGCGCGCCGGAGGCGGCGCAAAAGCTTGCTGAGCCGGGGCAGCCGACGCAGGAGGCAACACCTATTGCATCGGGGCAACCTCAAGTTCGGGCGAAAAGCGGGGCAATTGAGCTTGCCTTTAGCGTGAACAAAGAGACCTATCTGGCCGGAGACCCAATTGAGATCACCGGGAAAATTACCTGCGATCAGCCTACGACTGGCGAGACCGTCCATCAGCTCATCTGGGATCAGGGCGAGCCTGTTGTCAACTTCCTGCTGCGCGATGAAACGGGACAGTTAATCACCCGTGTCCGAGCGGAACTGCCCGAAAAACGCCTCGTGCATCCCGGGGAGAGCAACGACTTTGCCGTACAGATTCCCCGTGACAAGCTGGCGCATTTGCAGAGCGGTCGTTATCCATTAGAGGGACAGCTCATCGGCACCTATCAGCAGAACGGCGACACTTTGAGCCCGATAGATCAAATCATTCGTGTCGAGACGACGATCAACATCCTCTGACACCGAACACGGCGTATCCCGCCGGGCCCTCGGGCCCGGCGCCTTTTTACGCCCTTGGCGGTGAGGTCGGCGGGGTGTATAATGGAGAAAAACCCAAGGAGATGGCGAGAATGGCGCAATTGACGATGGACACGGCGCGGGCACTGCTAGCGCAAACCACCACCCAGGAGCACCTGCTACACCACGCCCTGGCGGTGAGCAGCTGCATGGGCGCAATGGCGGAGCATTTTGGGGAGGACCCGGCCTATTGGGAGGCGGTTGGCTATCTGCACGATTACGACTATGAGCAGTACCCGGAGCAACACCTGCAGCACACCCGGGAACCCTTGGAGCAGGCCGGGGTGGACGAGGCCAGCATCCGGGCGATCCTGGCCCACGGCTACGGGCTGTGCTCGGATGTGGAGCCGGTTACGCCGATGGAGAAGAGTCTGTTCGCGGTGGACGAGCTCTCGGGCCTGATCGGCGCGGCGGCGCGGATGCGCCCGACGGGTCTTGAGGACTTGGAGGTCAAGAGCCTGGCCAAAAAGTTCAAGGACAAGCGCTTTGCCGCCGGATGCGACCGCCAGGTTATTCAGCAGGGCGCGGACATGCTGGGCATGGAGCTCAAGGAGCTGATGGCGCTGTGCATCCAGGGTATGCGCGCCCACATGGATGCCCTGGGCTTGGGGCCCAAGGCATGAGGCGGATAGACGCACAAACCCCCGCGGACGAGAGTCTGCGGGGGTTATTTGTATGGTCGATATCAGTCGATGACCTTGGCGGATTTCCATTTACCGCTGCGCAGGCGGATGAAGAACACGATGGCCCGGAAAATCCAGTCGATGTACATGGCATACCACGCGCCCATCAGGCCGATGTGGAACAACTGGATCATCAGGTAGCAGCAACCCACCCGGAAAAGCCACATCGAGAACACCGATACCGTCATGGTAAACTTGGCGTCCCCGGCGGCGCGCAGGGCGTTGGGCATGGTGAAGGCAGCGGGCCAGATGAAGATACAGAAGGCGCTGTAGGTGCGCACCACCTGGGTGGCCAGGGTCGCGGCGGCCTCGGAGAGGTTGAACAGGCCCACCAGAGGACCGGCCAGCAGAAAGACAAAGAGGTTGAGCCCGCCGGTGGCCAGGTAGGTGATGCCCATGAGCTTCTTGGTGTAGCCCATGGCCTGGTCGTAATCCCGAGCGCCGACGCACTGGCTGACCACCGTGACCATGCCCATGCCGATGGCCGCGCCGGGAATGATGGCCAGGCTGGTCAGGGAGTTGGCGATGGCGTTGGCGGCGATGGAGGCGGTGCCCAAGGTGGCCACCAGGCCCTGCACGATCAACTTGCCTACCTGGAACATGCCGTTCTCCAGTCCGTTGGGGATGCCCAGGCGCAGGATGTTGCGCACCATCTGGGGCTTGAAGGTGATGCGCCAGAGTTGATCGGTGTGGATGACGTTGCGGGGCTTGCAGATCAGCACGGTCATCACCACCGCGCCCAGGGCCCGAGAGACCAGCGAGGCGGCGCCTGCGCCGGCCACGCCCCAACCGAATCCGTAGATCAACATGGCGTTGCCGCAGATATTGACCAGGTTCATCACCAGGCTGGTCAGCATGGACACCTTGCTGTTGCCCATAGCGCGAAAGAGTGCTGCTCCAGCGTTGTATAGCGCCAGAAAGGGGTAGGAGAGAGCGGAGAGCCAGAAATAGGTCTGGGCGTTGGCCATGACCTCGGGGTCAATGTTGCCAAAGACCAGGCGCAGGATCCAGTTCCGCAACAATAGGGAGAACAGCGTCACCACCAAGGCCACGCCGGTGGAGGCGTAGATCAGCTGTTTTGCGGCCTGATTGGCCATCTGATGTTCCCGGCGGCCCAGGTACTGAGCGGCGACCACCGCGCCGCCGGTGGCCAGGGCGGAGAATATTTGGATCAGCAGGATGTTGATGGAATCCACCAGGGAGATGCCCGACACCGCGGCCTCGCCGGTGCTAGTGACCATGACGGTGTCGGCCATGCCGATGGTAACGGCCAGCAGCTGCTCGATCACCAGGGGAATGATCAGGCGCAGGAGCGCTTTGCGGGGAAACATCGGCTCGTGGTTCAGAGTCAGTTCAGCCAAAATAAACCCTTCTTTTCCGTGGTATCCACAGGGGGCCGGCAATGCCGACCCCCAAGGGCAATCAATAGCGGTTGTCGAAGATGCGGGTGGACTTTTTTTCGCTGCGGGGCAGGTCGCCGATGGGCACCGCCTTGGCCACGATGGTGATGCCGATGCGGGCCTTGAACAGCTGCCGCGCCTCGTTCTCGATCTCCTCTTTGCGGTCCATCTGCGGCGTCTCGAAGAAGAGCGTCAGGATGTCCTTGCCGAAGAGATGATCGATCATGACCTGATACTCGCTGCTGGCCCCGTCGATATCCCGCAGCACCTCGTCCATCTGGCCGGGGAAGATGTTGACGCCCTTAACTTTAATCATATCGTCGGTCCGGCCGATCAGGGTGTCGATGCGCGGATAGCTGCGCCCGCAGGGGCATTGGCCGGGCAGGAAGCGGGTCAGATCATGGGTGCGATAGCGGATCAGGGGCGCGCCCTGCTTGCGCAGGGTGGTGATCACCAGCTCGCCGACTTCGCCCTCGGGCACCAGCTTGCCGGTGGTCGGGTCGATGATCTCGAAATAAAGGTAGTCGTCCCAATAGTGCATGCCGCACTCATAATCGCAGCTCATAGCGATGCCCGGGCCGTAGATTTCAGTCAGCCCGTAGATATCGTAGAGCTGGACGCCCAACTCCGAGGCGATGCGCCGGCGCATTTTCTCGCCCCAACGCTCCGAGCCGATGATGCCCTTGCGCAGACAGATCTGGTCGCCCACGCCCCGGCGAGCGATCTCCTCGGCCAACAGCAGCGCGTAGGAGGAGGTAGCGCCCAGCACGGTGGTCTTCATGTCGATCATCATCTGTATCTGCTTATCGGTGTTGCCCGGGCCCATGGGCACCACCATCGCCCCCAGGGCCTCGGCCCCGGCCTGGAAACCGATGCCCGCGGTCCACAGGCCATAGCCGGGGGTGATCTGGATGCGGTCGCGGGGGGTCATGCCTGCGGTCTCATAGCAGCGCTTGAACAGCAGCGCCCAATCCGCCACGTCCTGCTGGGTGTAGGGGATGATGACCGGCGTGCCCGTCGTGCCGGAGGAGGAGTGGATGCGCACGATCTCCTCCTCGGGCACGGCGGCCAACCCCAGGGGATAAGCGTCGCGCAGGTCCTCCTTGTTGGAGAAGGGCAGAGACGCGAAATCCTCGGGCGTGCGCACCTCGGACAGGTCCAGGCCCGCGAACTTCTCGCGGTAGAAGGGACTGCGCTCGGTGATGTTGGAGAGCAGCCGAGTGATCATCTGCAGCTGAAACGGCTTCATCATCGCTGTTTTCCTCCCGCCTCAGCGCCCAGGGCCAAGGCCTGCTGATTCATTTGGTAAAACCGGGGGGCGACCTTCGCCTTGAGGGCCTCGAGCATCTGCTCCATCCCCACGCCCAGGGCGTCTGTGGCGACCGCCGCGCCCAACAGGGCGACGTTGAGCACCTTGGCCGAGCCACAGGCCTGACAGATCGCCTCGCCATCCACCAGCACCAATCGGTGCGCACGGCTCTTCAGCTTGGCCAGCAGCGGCGCGGGGTCGTAGCCCTGGCCGGAGAGCGTGGCGGTGACGGGCTGGACCGCCCGGGTGGCGCAGACCACGACGCCCTCGGGCTTGAGGTAGGGCAGGGCGCGCACCGCCTCGGCGGGCTCGAAGCCGATGATCAGATCGGCCTGGCCCAGGGGGACCATGGGCGAGGGACCTTCTGGCTCAATGCGCACATGGCTGACCACGCAGCCGCCCCGCTGGGCCATGCCGATGGTCTCGGCGGTGCGCACATAGGCGCCCCGGTTGATCGCTGACTGGGCGATGAGCTTGCTGGCCAACACCGTGCCCTGGCCGCCCACGCCGCAAAGAATACAGTTGATCATGCTCGTTCCCCTCCAATCGCGCCCACCGGGCAGAGCTGCGCGCACAGGCCGCAGCCGGTGCACAGCGAAGGCTCGATGGCCACATGGCCCTCGGCGTTCACCAGCGCCGGGCAGCCCAGCTCGCGGATGCAGCGCCCGCAGTTGGCGCAGGCCTCGGACACGGTCAGCGCCGGGCGGTTCTTGACCAGCGCGATGCAGGGCGAGCGGAAGATAATCGCCGAGACGCCGGGCTGATCGGCCGCCTCCCGAACGGTCGCCACGGCCAGGGCGTGGTCCAATGGATCCACCGTGCGGATAAAGGGCACGCCCAGGGCGCCCAGCACCGCGGCGATGTCGATCTTGTCGACGATGTTGCCCATCATGGTCTGGCCGGTGCCGGGGTGAGGCTGATGCCCGGTCATGGCGGTGGTGGCGTTGTCCAGCACGATCAGCACCATGCGGTGCTGGTTGTAAATGGCGTTGACCACCCCGGGGATGCCGGTATGGAAGAAGGTCGAGTCCCCAATGAAGGAGAAGTGGGTCACATCCGGCTCCACCCGGTAGAGGCCCTGGGCGATGGTGACGTCCGCACCCATACACAGACAGGTATCCACCATGTCCAGCGGCTGGGAATTGCCCAGGGTGTAGCAGCCGATGTCCCCGCAAAAGACCGCCTTGCGTCCCTTCATCGCCGCCTTGACGGCATAAAAGCTGGCGCGGTGCGGACATCCGGCGCAGAGCACCGGCGGGCGCACCGGCAGCTTCTCTTGGGGAGCGGCCGGGGCCTCGGGGACGGGCTGGCTCAGGAAGGCGAAGGCCGCCTGGCGCAGCAGCTCCACCGAGTACTCGCCGGCCTCGGGCAGCGAACCGTCGAGCTTGCCGTGAATGGTGACGGGCAGGTGATGCTTGCCGCACAGGTAGATCAGCTGCCGCTCGATGACCGGATCGAGCTCCTCGGCCACCAGCACGTCGGTCAGTCCCTCGAGGAACCGCAGCGCTAGCGCGTCGGGGAAGGGGTGGGGGGTGCCCACCTTGAGCAGTCTGTAATCCCCCTGAGCGCCGAGCAAGGCCTCGCCCATGTAGGCGCAGCTGACCCCGCCCACGGCGACGCCCAGCTTGCCCTGACCGGACAGGGTGTTGAACCGGTAGCCCGACAGCTCATCGGACAGGGCGCGGTTACGCGACTCGATCTTCAGGTGGTTCTGGTAGGACAGGCGGGGGAAGATGACCCACTTGCTGTCCTTGACAAAGCCCTCGGGCGCGCTGCGCTCGGGCCGGGGATCGACCTGGATGCTGGCGCAGCCATGGCAGACCCGGGTGGTGGGCCGCAGCAGCACCGGCGTTTGGTATTTCTCCGACAAGGCGAAGGCGTCGCCGATCATGGCATAGGCCTCCTCGGGGGAGGCGGGATCGAATACCGGCAATTTGGAAAACCTAGCGAAGTGCCGGGTGTCCTGCTCGGTCTGCGAGGAGATCGGTCCGGGATCATCCGCCGAGACGATGACCATGCCGCCCTTGACGCCCACATACGCCAGGCTCATCAGCGGGTCCGAGGCGACGTTCAGGCCGACCTGCTTCATGGTCACCAACACCCGGGCGCCCGCGTAAGCCGCGCCTGCGCCCACCTCCAGGGCGGCCTTCTCGTTGACCGACCACTCCACATAAATATCCCCTGGGTTGTGCTTGGCTACGGTCTCAAGAATCTCCGTGGAGGGGGTGCCGGGATAGCCGGCGACCACGTTGACCCCGGCGGCGATGGCCCCCAGGGCGATGGCCTCATTGCCCATCAACAGCTGCTGCATACCATTACCTCACTTTGCGCGCGCCATCGGGCGCTGAAAAATAGGAAAAGCCTGCCGCGAAGGGGACAGGCTCCTTGTGCGCCAATAAAATAAGTAAGTATGGGGTACTCTTTGTAAAAATATCATTTTTTTTAGCGGATGTCAATGCGACGCGGCGCAGCGGCGCGATATTGGACCATACGCATTGACAGAAGTGGCATAACATGGTAATTTAGTATTGAAAACCATATTGTATCGTTGAGAGCATGACATATTTCACGGGAGGTAATACCATGTCCTTTGTCATCGTCACCGATTCCTCTGCGAACCTGACGGATGCGCTGATCGACCAGTATGACATCCGGGTGCTCAGCTTGCGCTTCTACGTCAGTGGTCGGGAGTACGACAGCTATATCAAGGGCAAGAGCCCGGACTATCAACAGTTTTATACCATGATGCGCAACAAGGAGAACATCACCACCACGCTGATCAATCCCGATCTGTGCAGTCAGGTGTTCCGCGAGATTCTCGACGCGGGGGACGATCTGCTGTATATCGGTTTCTCCTCGGCGCTTTCAGGCACCTATCAGGCCGGACATATGGTACTCGAGCAGATCAAGAAGGATTATCCCGATCGCAAAATCTACGACGTGGATACCCTGGGGGCCTCCCTGGGCGAGGGTCTGTTGGTGTACCACGCCGCCCTGTTGCGCGAGCAGGGGCAGAGTATCGATCAGGTCTATCAGTGGCTGATGGACAATCGTCTGCACCTGTGTCACTGGTTCACCGTGGATGATCTGTTTTTCCTCAAGCGGGGCGGCCGGGTCTCGGCCACCACGGCGGTGGTGGGGACGCTATTGAAGGTCAAGCCTGTGATGCACATGGACAACGCCGGGCGCTTGATTCCCGTGGACAAAGTGATGGGCCGCCGCAAATCCCTGGACGCCCTGGTGGAGCGCATGGAGCGGACCGCCATCGACCCGGCCAACCAGCAAGTCTTCATCTCCCACGGCGACTGCCTGCAGGACGCGCAGTATGTGGCCGACCGCATCAAACAGCGCATGGGCGTAAAGAAGGACATCCTGATTCACTATGTCGAGCCCGTGATCGGGGCGCATTCCGGTCCGGGCACGGTGGCGCTGTTCTTCCTGGGCACCCAGCGGTGAGAATTTGCTCAACTCCGGCCTTTTCGACGCCAGCCGTTGAAAAAGGCCGGGGTTTCTTTTATCATAGAGACAGACTTTCTTGAGAGGGGGCAGACGGATGCGGATTCGTCTCTATCGCCCGCAGGATGTGCCCGCCATGGCGGCGCTGTGGAATCTCATCCTCGAGCAGGGGGACAGCTTCCCGGGGGAGGAGCCCCTGACGCTCGAGCAAGCGGCGACCTTCTTCGCCGAGCAGAGCGCCTCGGCAGTGGCGGAGGAGGGGGACCAGCTTATGGGATTATACGTGCTGCACCCCAACAACATTGGCCGCTGTAGCCACGTGGGCAACGCCTCCTATGCGGTCCAGCCCGGCCTGCGCGGCCGGGGAATTGGACGGGCGCTGGTGCGCCACAGCTTGGATACCGCGCGGGAGCTGGGTTTTCGCGCGATGCAGTTCAACGCGGTGGTGAGCACCAATGCCCGGGCCATCGCCCTGTATGAACAGATGGGCTTCCAACCAATCGGCCGGGTGCGGGAGGGATTCCGCCTCAAGGATGGTTCGTGGGTGGATACCCTGCTGTATCGCTGCGACCTGTCCGGCGAGCCCAAGCCCCTCTACCAGCTGCAGGCCGAGGCCTTCGTCCCCCGGGACGCCATCGAGGCCTGTGAGCAGCGCACCATGCTCGCCTGGATGGGCCAGCAGGGGGATTTCATCCTGGATAGACGATGCGCCGCCTACCATGTGACGGCCTCCGGCCTGATCGCCAATCCGGCCCGGGACAAGCTGCTGATGGTGCACCACAACATCTACCAGTCCTATTGCTGGAGCGGCGGACACACCGACGGGGACCCGGACCCCATCGCCGTGGCGCTGCGGGAGGCCCAGGAGGAGACCGGCGTTATCGCGCGCCTGGTGGGCGATCGCCCGGTGGCGCTGAACATCCTGCAGGTGCCCGCCCATATCAAGCGCGGCGAGCCGGTGCCCACCCATCTGCACCTCAACCTGGCCTACCTGCTCATCGCCGACCCGGCGCAACCCATCCGCCCCAAGCTGGACGAGAACAGCGCGGTGGACTGGATTGCGGTGGACCAGCTGGAGACCCGGGTGGTCGAGCGGGAGATGATTCCCATCTACCGCCGGATGCTCGCCGGCGCGCAGGGGTTGATGTGAGGGCGCGTAGACTGGCTCGCAGGGCCTGCTGTGAGGTGCGCTCGCTGGCGCGCGAGTGGCTGGCTCGCGGGGATTGCCGGGAGAGCCGCGAGATTGTCGCCAGGAAGGAGCGCTCCTGAATGGAAAACCTGATCCTATCGGCGCAGGTCATGCTGCCGCTGCTGTTGATGATGCTGCTGGGGTATCTGCTCAAATGCCTGCGCCTGTTCTCGGAGGTCACCCTCCGGGAGATGAACCGCATCACCTTCAAGGTCTTCCTCCCGCTGACGCTGCTGATGAACATCTACCACACCGACCTGCGGGAGGTGTTCCAGCCCAGGATCATGATCTACGCCGCGGCGGCGATTCTGGGGCTGTTCCTGCTGCTGATGCTGCTCATCCCCCGGATCGAGCGGGACAATCGCCGCCGGGGCGTGCTGATCCAGGGCATCCTGCGCAGCAACTTCGTCATCTTCGCCATCCCGGTGACCGCCTCGCTGTGCGGGCAGGAGAACATCGGCGTCGCCTCGCTGATGGTGGCGGTGGTGGTGCCGATGTTTAACGTGCTCTCGGTGGTGGCGCTGGAGGTCTTCCGGGGCGGGAAAATCCAGCCCCTGAAGATTCTCAAGGGCATTATCACCAACCCGCTGATCATCGCCTCGGCCGTCGGCCTGGCGCTGTTGGCCTGCGGGGTGCGGCTGCCGGATTTCCTCGACAAAACCCTCAGCGACCTGGGCGGCATCGCCACGCCGCTGATCCTGGTGGTGCTGGGCGCGTCCTTCAGCTTCAGCGACACTCGGGGCCGGATGCGCCCGATCCTCATTGGCGTGTTGGGGCGCACGGTGGCGGTGCCGCTGTTGTGCACGACGCTGGCGGCGCTGCTGGGTTTTCGGGGCGTGGAGCTGGTGGTGCTGCTGGCGATGTTCGGCGCGCCCACGGCGGTCTCCTCCTTCACCATGGCCCAGCAGATGGGCGGGGACGGGGAGCTGGCCGGGCAGCTGGTGGTGCTCACCAGCCTGGTGTCGGTGTTCACGATGTTTGTGGCGATCTTTATCTGCAAGAGTCTGCTGCTGTTTTAAGGAGGATGCTTCATGACGGAACCCTCTCGGTCCAATCGGCGGCCCTTTCTGCTGCTGTTCTCGGGAATCGCCTTCTTTGTGGCGCTGTGGCGGCTGGACGTGGTGGCCGCGTGGGGCGGCGCGCTGCTGAGCCTGCTGACGCCGTTTATCGCCGGGCTATGCGTGGCGTTCATCCTCAACGTGCTGATGCGCTTTCTCGAGAACAAGGCTTTCACGCCGCTGAACAAGCGCTGCGGGAAGGTTTGGCGCGCTCTGCGGAGGCCGCTGTGCCTGATCCTGACGATGGCGATCTTCGCGGGCGTGCTGCTGGTGGTGCTGCTGATCATCGTGCCGGAAATCAAAAACACTGTGCAAAACATTGCGGCGCAGCTGCCAGGCTATCTGGCTCAGGCGCAGCAGTGGCTGGTCCAGACCGCCGGGCAGTTCGGCATCGCCCAGGAACAGTTGGCGCTGCCCCAGGTTGATTGGGAGCAGGCCATGCAGCTGGTGGTTAAATTCTTCCAGTCCGGCAGCCTGGATTTCATCAACAAGACCATGAATGTGACCGGATCGATCTTTAGCGGCGTATTCAACACCGTCGTCAGCCTGGTGTTCGCCATCTACCTGCTGCTGCAGAAGGAGCGTTTGCTGGGCCAACTGCAGCGGTTGATGCTGGCCTATCTGCCTGAGAAGCGCTGCCAGCGCCTCTTTGAGATCGGCCGACTCTCCAGCAAGGTGTTCTCCAACTTCTTCGCCGGTCAGTTTATCGAGGCGATCATCCTGGGGGTGCTCTGCGGCGCGGGCATGGCGATCTTCCGCATGCCCTACGCCCTGACCATCGGGGTGCTGGTGGGCTTCCTGGCGCTGATCCCCATCTTTGGCGCCATCACGGGCACGGTGGTGGGCGCGCTGCTGATCCTGATGGTCGATCCCCTGCAGGCGGTGTGGTTCGTGGTCTTCCTGGTCATCCTGCAGCAGATCGAGGGCAACCTGATCTATCCCCGGGTGGTGGGCACCTCGGTAGGTTTGCCGGGCATCTGGGTGCTGCTGGCGGTGTCGGTGGGCGGCGGGGCTTTCGGCGTGATGGGCATGCTGGTGAGCGTGCCGCTGGCCTCGGTGATCTACACCCTGCTGCGCCAGAGCGTGCGTCGCCGCACCCGCAAACGCCTGGGGGAGCAAGCCGAGACAACTCCGACTCATATGACGCCTCCAGCGACCTGAAAGGACAGGATGGGGCGGGCGGTCCGATCGCGGACCGCCCGCTTTTTTTGTGCTCACCCGCGGGCGCGCACCGTCATAGCTTGGTGGTGAGAGGCATTTTTCCCTCATCCACGCCGAAGGAGGCTACATGCAATGGAGCAGTCCATTTTACCTTTAAATCAGTTACCCGTAGGCCGAAAGGGACAGGTGCTCAGCCTGGGCGGCCGGCAAGGCCGGCGCATGATGGACCTGGGACTGGTGCAGGGCACCGTGGTGGAGGCGCTGCAGCGCAGCCCAGCGGGCGACCCCGTCGCCTACGGGATCCGCGGCGCGGTCATCGCCCTGCGAGGCGAGGACGCCCAACAAATCCAGATCATGCCCCTGTAACGCCGCGCGGCGGATCGATTGCGCCCGGGGCACCGCGTCCCCGGGCGCTTTATCACTTAAGGGAGGGAAACACCATGGGTCTGACCCATCAATCCACTGGCCGAGGCGTGCTGGCCAAGCAAGGGCATATGCCCGGGGCGCAGCGCGTCGTCGCCCTGGCCGGCAACCCCAACGTGGGTAAGAGCACAGTCTTCAACGCCCTAACCGGTATGAACCAGCATACCGGCAACTGGCCGGGCAAGACCGTCGCCAACGCCCGGGGCAATTATACCTATCATGAGCAATCGTATGAACTGGTGGACCTGCCGGGTACATACTCCCTGATGGCCAGCTCGGTCGAGGAGGAGATCGCCCGGGATTTCATCTGTTTCGACAAACCCGACACCACCGTGGTGGTAGCCGATGCGACCTGCCTGGAGCGCAACCTCAACCTGGTGCTACAGATCCTTGAGGTGACCGGGCAGGTGGTGGTGTGCGTCAACCTGCTCGACGAGGCCCGCAAGAAGGGCATCAGCATCGACCTGAACCGACTCTCAGCCCTGCTGGGGGTGCCGGTGGTGGGCACCAGCGCCCGGCAGGGCGAGGGGCTGGATACGCTGATGGAGCAGGTCGCCCGGATGTCCTTCGGTAAGCTGCAACCCCAGCCGCTGCGCATCGACTATGACCGCGCGGTGGAGGACGCCATCGACCTGCTGCTGCCGGCGGTGCGCCCCCACGTGCCCCAGGGCGTATCAGCGCGGTTCATCTGCCTGAAATTGCTGGACATGAACGACGCGCTGCACGGGCGCATCACCCAATTCCTGGGCGTCGATCCCCTCGAGGACCCCGGTATCGCCGAGGCGCTCGAGGAAGTCGAGGCGCAGTTTGCCCGGGCGGGAATCACAGCCGGAACCCTGCGCGAGCGGGTGGTGGGCTGCATCGTGCACACCGCGGAGGACATCTATCACAAATGCGCCCACCTCAAGCGCGAGCAGGTCAACCTCAGGGACCGGCGGTTGGACCGCATCCTGACCAGCAAGGCCACGGGCATCCCGGTGATGCTGCTGCTGTTGGGCCTGATCTTCTGGATCACCATCTCCGGGGCCAACGTGCCCTCCCAGATGCTGGGGGATTTCCTCTTCTCGCTGGAGGCGCCGCTGGCGGCCGGGCTGGCGGCCCTCGGGCTGCCGGCGGGGATCGTGCAGATGCTCAGCGTGGGCATGTACCGCACCCTGGCCTGGGTGGTGTCGGTGATGCTGCCGCCCATGGCGATCTTCTTCCCGCTCTTTACACTGCTGGAGGACTCGGGCTACCTGCCCCGCATCGCCTTCAACATGGATGCCTTCTTCAAGAAAGCGCGGGCCCACGGCAAGCAGGCCCTGACGATGTGCATGGGCTTTGGCTGCAACGCCTGCGGGGTGATCGGCTGCCGCATCATCGACTCGCCCCGAGAGCGACTGATCGCCATCCTGACCAACAATTTCGTGCCCTGCAACGGGCGCTTCCCGACGCTGATCGCCATCATCACGATGTTCTTCGTCGGGGTGAGCGCCGGGTTCGGGCAATCGGTGCTCAGCGCGCTGATGCTCACCGGGGTGATCGTGCTGGGGGTGGCCATGACGCTGTGGATCTCGCGGCTGCTGAGCAAGACCGTGCTCAAGGGCGTACCCAGCAGCTTCGCCCTGGAGCTGCCGCCCTACCGCAGGCCCCAGATCGGCAAGGTCATCCTGCGCTCGATCTTCGACCGGACGCTCTTCGTGCTGGGCCGGGCGGTGGCGGTGGCCGCGCCGGCGGGCATCGTTATCTGGTGCATGGCCAACATCCAGGTGGGGGAGATAAGCCTGCTGGCGCAGTGCGCGGGGTTCCTGGACCCCTTCGCGCGTCTGATGGGGCTGGACGGCTTCATCCTTATGGCCTTCATTCTGGGCTTTCCGGCCAACGAGATCGTCATGCCCATCGTTATCATGAGCTATATGGCCACCGGGGGGATGATGGAGTTCGAGTCCCTGGGGCAGCTGCACGCGCTGCTGCTGGCCCACGGATGGACCTGGGTGACGGCGCTGTGCACGATGCTCTTCTCCCTGCTGCACTTCCCCTGCGCGACGACCTGTTGGACCATCCGCAAGGAAACCAAGAGCACCAAGTGGACCCTGCTGGCCTTTGCGCTGCCGACGGTGGTGGGTGTCCTGGGGTGCATCCTGGTCAACCTGGTAGGACAGCTGCTGCTGTGAAAACAAAAAAGACGGTGGCCGGGAGGCCATCGTCTTTCGCGTGCAAGGGAGGGATCACATGCTGCTCTCGAAGATCAGGGTCTCCAGAGCGTCGGTGATGTTCTGGGCGGTGAAGCGGGCCACCCCCAGGGAGTCGAGCAGTTGGTCCGTGCCGGTCTGGGTCTGATCCAGGTAGCGGATCGAGACGCGCTGGGCCGCGGCGGCGAGGATCGCCTGGTCCTGCGCGGAGTTGGCGGGGTTGGCCAGCTCCATCTCCAGGAGTTTATAGGTGACGGCGATAGCCTGCTGCTTGTTGAACAGCGCCTGGGTGGCCTCTTGACGGAACTCATCCACCAAGTTCAATGTGCGCATGGGAGCACCTCCAAATCTTGATGAAACTATTATACGGCGGCGCGGGAGGGTTGGCAAGACCCGCAAAAAAGGGACCGCCCAGCGGCCCCTTCGGTCCGGTCACAGCGAGCAGATAAAACCACGCAGGTCCTCCAACTCGCTGACCAGGGGCGCGCCGATGACCTTGGAGAGCGCCTGGTTGAGTTCCTCATAGGGGTTGCCGGTGATCTCGATCGCATCATTCTGATGGGCGCGCAGCCGCTCCAGGCGGCTGTCCAGCTCCGTAATAATTTGCTGCTTCAGATCCATCATGACACCTGCCTTCCGATGTTTTCCCTAGCATGCGCAGGGAGCGGCCGGGCTATACGCGATTCAAGGCGCGTCAAAGAAGGCGAGAAAACCCTGGGCGATGGGGGAGCGATAGGCGTTTTTGCGGCAGATGGCGCAGATGCGGGTGACCAGGCGCGCCTCGTCGATCACCCGGCGGACCAGGCGATCGCTCGGCACCAGCTGCACCGAGGACTGGGGCACCAACGCGATGCCCAGGCCCGCGTCCGCCCAGAGCAGGGTGGTGCGGGCGTCGTCATTTTTGCAGAGAAAACAAGGCTCGATGCCCGCCTGCTCGAAGCACTGGGTGAACAGCTGCTCGAAGCGGCGATAGATGATCAACGGCTTATCGGCCAGCGCCTCCAGGGGGATGGTCGGCGGCATGGTTTCCATGTCCTGCGCGCGGCCCACGGCGACCATGGGCTCGGGCGCGAGAAACCGGCATTCAAAGGGGTCGCTCTGAAAGGGCGTGCGCACCAGGGCCACCTCGATAACCTCCGAGGCGAGCATCTCCAACAGCTCGAAGGTATTGCCCTCGCGGATATCGAACTGGACACCGGGGTATTTTGCCCGAAACGCCGCCAACCGCCGACCCAGCAGCGCCGCGCCCGAGGAGGAGACCGTGCCCAGATGCAGCGTACCCTGCAAGCCATTGCCGAAATCCACAATCTCCCGCTCAGCGGCGTCGGCCAGGCTGATGAGCTGGCGGGCCCGCTTGTAGAGGATGCGGCCCGCGTCGGTCAGGCTGCTGCGGCGGGCTCCCCGGGTGATCAGCTGTACCCCCAGCTCGGTCTCCAGCTGCATCAGCTGATGGCTCAGCGGGGGCTGGGAGATGTGCAGCTTTTTGGCGGCGGCGCTGATGGTGCCCTCCTCGGCAATGGCGACGAAATAGCGCAATTGTTTCAAGTCCATGGACGCGGCTCCCTTCCCATCGGTTGGTTTCATCATAAGCGCAAATCCGGAAAATCACAAGCGACCCCTTGCTTTCCGGATTGGTTGCGCTATACTGGATATATCAAAGTTCATGGAGGTGTCCCATGGAACAGCTCGATCAATGGGAGGAGCGCATCCTCCAGCAGCAGCCTTTCTCCCTGACCTATGAGGGCGCGCCCTTCAGCCAGCTGGGGTGGCCCTGCCGCCGCGAGCAGCAGTGGCGGGGGCGGACCCTGCATCGCCGGGCGCGCTATAGCTCGGCGGGCCTGTCGGTGACCCTGGTGAGCGAGTGGATGGCGGACTGCGGTGCGCTGCGCATCTACCTGGAGCTGGTCAACGGCGGACCGGACGACAGCGGCATCTTCTCCGAGGTGCTCCCCTGCGACCTGGTACTCCCGCTGCCAGAGGATCCGCCCTTGTCGCCGGGATGGGCGCCCGATGAGCGCTACACCCTCTTGCGCCACGCCAAGGGTTCCGAGGAGCGCGCGGATGATTTTTTGACCCTGGAGGCGTATGTGCTGCCGGGCAGACCCCTGCGCCTGGCGCCCAAGGGCGGCCGATCTTCCAGCGGGGCGCTGCCCTTCTTCAACGTGATCAAGGGCGGGGAGGGCTATCTGGCGGGCATCGGGTGGACCGGACAATGGCGGGTGGAGTTCTCCCGCGAGGCGGCGGGCGTGCGCGTGCGCATGGGGCAGGAGCGGACCCGTTTTCGCCTTCATCCCGGCGAGTCGGTGCGCACCCCCGCCATGACCCTGATGCGCTGGCAGGATGAGCCAAGCCAGGGGCATAATCCCTGGCGGCGGATGATGCTGGCCCATTTCAGCCCGCGCGGCAGCGATGGGCGGGTGCTGCAGGCCCCGGTGTCCAACCAATCTTGGGGCGGGATGAAGACCGCCGAGCACATCCGCCGCATTGATATGCTGGCCCAGCGGCAGCTGCCCTACACGACCTACTGGATCGACGCGGGTTGGTATGGCACGGCGGACGGGTACAGCCCCTCGGAGTTCGTGGGCGACTGGTGGACCCAGGTGGGCAACTGGCAGGAGAACCCGGTGGCCCATCCCGAGGGCCTGCTGCCCATCGCCCAGGCGGCAGAGCGGGCCGGGCTGGATATGCTGCTGTGGATGGAGACTGAGCGGGTCATCCAGGGCACGCCGGTAACCCAGGCGCACCCGGACTGGTTCCTGCGCGACGCCGGGGCCGCGGGGGAGCGCGAGGCCATGCTGCTCAACCTGGGTGAGGAAGCGCCGCGAAGCTATCTCATCGAGCTGGTGGCCGACCGGGTCAAGCAGCTGAACCTGAGCTGCTACCGGCAGGACTTCAACATCGATCCCTTGCCCTTCTGGCAGCAGGCCGACGCGCCCGACCGTGTGGGGATGACCGAGGCCCGCTACATCCTGGGGCTGTACGCCTTCTGGGATGCCCTGCGGGAGCGCTTCCCGGACCTGTTGATCGACAACTGCGCCAGCGGCGGCCGTCGGCTGGACATGGAGACTGCCGCGCGGTCGATCCCCCTGTGGCGCAGCGACTGGCAGTGCACCTGGAACTGCGACCCCAACGGCACCCAGAGCCAACATCTGGGCCTGAGCAAATGGTGGCCCCTGTCCTCCACGAGCGCGGGCAATCGGCCCGGCGACACCTACAGCGCCCGCAGCAGCTACAGCGCGGGGTTGGCCATGAACTACTGGGGGTATGAGGAGTTCGGCATGCGGCCAAATCATCCTTTTGACTGGCAGCGGCGCATGATGCAGGAGTACCTCCAGGTGCGCGAGCTGGTGGACGCGGATTTCTACCCGCTGACCCCCTGCGGCACCGATCCGGGCGGGTGGTGCGCCTGGCAGTACCACCGGCCCGAGACCGAGCGCGGGGTGGTGCAGCTCTTCCGGCGGGAGCGCTCCCGCCTGGACCACGGTAGCTTCCCCCTGGGCGGCGTGGTCCGCGGCGCGCGATACACGTTCACCGACGCGGACAGCGGTCAGCAGTGGACCTGCGGCGGGGATCAGCTGCTCGAGGGCGGGCTGTCAGTGACCATCGAGAGACCCCGGAATAGCCGGGTGATCTTCTACCATCGCGCCTAAAGAAAAGCGGCCCCCGCTCACACGGGAGGCCGCTTGACATAGACGCCCAGATCACAGTCCGGGTAGTGGAAGAGATCCCGCAGGACAAAGCCGTTTTTGAGGAACACGTGGCAGGAGGCCGTGTTGTCCTGGACGATGTGGGCGGTCAGGGCGAAGGTTTGCAGCTGGTTGAAGGCAAAATCCGATATCATGGGCAGCAGCTCGCTCAGGTAGCCCTTGCCCCAGCAGGAGGGGGCCAGGTAGACGCTGATACCGTGCCCCGGGCAGCCATCATCGCCCTGGCTGAGCACGAAGACGCCGATGGTGCGGCCGGTGGCGCGCTCGGCGACGGTCCAGGGCAGGGCGTCTCCCCGGGCCTCCGCCTCGAGATATTCGGTGACCAGGCGGTGGGTCATGGCCAGGCTGGTGCTGACCGGAAAACGCATGTACCGGGCGACCTCGGGGTCGGAGGCCAGGGCGTGCACCGCGGGCAGGTCCTCCAGGGTGAGGGGGCGAAGCAGCAGACGGCGGGTACTCAGGGTTTGCAAGCGCGCTTTCTCCTTTCAAAAAAAGCGGGCGGCCATTTGGCCGCCCGCCGGTAGTGAGGGGTTACCGCTGTGCGCCCAGGAAGAACAGGGCGACGGTTCCGGGACCGGAGTGGGTGCCAATGACAGGACCAATATAGCCCAGTTCGATCTGGGCGGGATGCATGCGCTCCTCCACCATGCGAGCGACCAACTGCGCGTCCTCGAGCGCGTCGCCATGGCTGATGAAGACGATCTGTCCGCTGGGATCAACGGCGGTTTTCTCCATCTTGTCCACCAGGGTGCGCAGGGCCTTGCGGCGGCCGCGGGTTTTCTCCATGGCGATCAGATGCCCGGCGTCGTCCACATGCAGCACGGGCTTGATATCCAGCACGGTGCCGACGAAGGCGCTGACGCTGGACACCCGACCGCCGCGGCGCAGGTGGTTGAGGTCATCGACGGTGAACCAGTGGCAGAGGTTGAGCCGATGCTCCTGAACCCACTGGGCGGTCTCTTCCAGGGAGTGGCCCTGCTGCATGAAGCGGGCGGCCAATACCACCAGCAAGCCCTGACCCAGGGAGGCGCTCAGGGAATCGACCACCGAAAAGGCGCGGTCGGGGAAGCGGGCCTTGAGCTCCTCCTGGGCCAGCAGGGCGCTGTTGTAGCTGCCCGACAGGCCGCTGGAAAAGCAGATGTACAGCACGTCGTCCCCGCGCTCGAGCACCGGGGTGAAGATCTCCAGGTAGCGCTGCTCGGTGATCTGGCTGGTCTGGGAGAAATCGCCGTGACGCAGACACTCATAAAAGTCGTGATAGGACTGGCTGTGGCCGAAATCATCCAGGTAGTCCGAACCCTTGACGGTGTACGGCATGGGGATGACCTGGATGCCGTACTGCTCGGCCAGTGCCTCTGTCAGATCGGAACAGGAATCGGTATAGATCAAAGCGGCCATTTTGGGACCTCCTTTAGCAGATGGCGTCTATGTACACTATACCTGATAATCCCTGCAAAATCAATCTTCCAGCAGCCCAGGCAGGTCCAGGGTGGCGAAATAGTCCGCCGGGGTCTCGGCCCTGCGGATCAGTTGGGTGGACCCATCCTCCCGCAGCAACACCTCCGCCGAGCGCAGCTTGCCATTGTAATTATAGCCCATGGAGAAGCCGTGGGCGCCGGTATCGTGGATGAAGAGCAGATCGCCCATGTCGATGCGGGGCAGCGCGCGGTCAATGGCAAACTTGTCGTTGTTCTCGCACAGGCCGCCGGTGACGTCGTACACGTGATCCAAGGGCAAATCCTCCTTGCCCATGACGGTGATGTGGTGGTAGGCGCCGTACATGGCCGGGCGCATGAGGTTGGCCGCGCAGGCGTCCACGCCGATGTACTCCTTGTAGATGTGCTTCTCATGGATAACCCGGGTGATCAGCGCGCCGTTGGGACCGAGCATATAGCGGCCCAGCTCGGTAAAGATCTTGACGTCGCCCATGCCCGCGGGAGTCAGCACCTGCTCAAAGGCCGCGCGCACCCCTTCGCCCACCAGGGCGATATCCGTCGCCTGTTGCTCCGGTCGGTAGGGGATGCCCACGCCGCCGGACAGGTTGATAAAGGCCATGTGACAGCCGGTGCGCCGCTGCACCGAGACCGCCAGCTCGAAGAGAATCTTGGCCAGGGTGGGGTAGTACTCGTTGGCGACAGTGTTGCTGGCCAGAAACGCATGGATGCCAAAATGCTGGACCCCGCGGCCCATCAGCACCCGCACCGCGTCGATCAACTGGGCCTCGGTCATGCCGTACTTGGCCTGGCCGGGGTTGTCCATGATACCGTTGGCGGTGGTGAAGGTGCCGCCGGGATTGTAGCGCAGGCAGATGGTTTCAGGCAGATCAATTAGCTCGCAGATATGCGCCACATCGGTATAATCGTCCAGGTTGATGTACGCGCCCAGCGCGGATGCCAGACGATAATCCTCGTCGGGGGTGACGTTGGAGGAGAACATGATTTCGCTCCCCGAGAAGCCAACCTTTTCGCTGAGCATCAGCTCGGTCAGGCTGGAACAATCCACCCCGCAATCCTCCTCCCGCAGAATGCGCAGGATCGCCGGGTTGGGCGTGGCCTTGACGGCAAAATACTCCTTAAAGCCGGGGTTCCATGCGAAGGCCGCTTTAAGCGCCCGAGCGGTGCTGCGGATGCCCGCTTCGTCGTAGAGATGAAAGGGCGTGGGATACTGCGCGGCGATCCGCGCCAGCTGGTCGGCGCTGACGAAGGGCTTTTTCATAACGGGACAACTCCTCCGAATTGAAATTTGCAAAAGGCCCGGCCCGCCGGGCACCCTGCGCGAGCGTGTCCGCTGACTAGCAGGGTGATCCCCAGCGCGGACGGGCACTTCTCTGTGCGCGCGTTGGAACGTATCCAATATAAGGGCAGAGCGAAGGGTTGTCAAGTAAAGATGAAGTATGGGGATTGGGTTGCGCGAAAAAAGGGCGATATGGTAAACTGGTGTCAATCGTGTGGGGGTATGACGAAAGGAGGCAGGACGATCAAAAAGTTCTTCGTCATCCCGCTGTGTATCCTGCTGGCCGTCGCCCTGTTCTGCGCGGGCGCGTATTTTGCCATGTCCTTTGAGAACGTGCGCACCAGCCAGTCGGTGGGCGCGGGCTACGACGCGATCCTGGTGTTGGGCTGCAAGGTATACCCGGACGGCTCCCTCTCCCCGATGCTGCGGGACCGGATGGATCAGGGCATCGCCCTGTACCGTGCGGGCGTTGCGCCCAAGTTGCTGCTCTCCGGCGACCATGGCCGCGCCGACTACGACGAGGTGGGCGGCATGTTCCACTACGCCCTGGGTCAGGGCGTGCCTCAGGAGGACATTTTCCTGGACCACGCGGGGTTCTCCACCTATGAGAGCGTCTACCGCGCCCGGGCCATCTACGGCCTTGAGCGGCCGGTGATCGTCTCCCAGGGGTTCCATGTGCCCCGGGCGCTGTTCATCGCCCGCTGTATGGGCATGGACGCCGCGGGCGTGGGCTGCGACTATCGCCCGTACAACAACATCTGGTACAACCATTTGCGGGAGGTGCCCGCTCGCATCCACGACTTTCTCCAGTGCGCGCTGCATGTGCCGCCCCGCTATCTGGGGGAGGCCATCCCCATCCTGAGTTCTGACGCGGCGCTGACCCAGCAGGGCGTCGACGCGCCGACAAAACCCTAATTCGCTAAAGGAGGTACTTTCCATGAACAACATCATCGCGACCGACAAAGCCCCGGCTGCCATCGGCCCTTACAGCCAGGCTGTGCTGGCCGGCAACACCCTGTTCACCTCGGGCCAGATTCCCATCGACCCCGCCACGGGCGAGATGGTGACTGGCGGAATCCAGGAGCAGGCCAAGCAGGTGATGGATAACCTGGCCCAGGTGCTCGCCGCTGCGGGCATGGACTTCTCCGATGTGGTCAAGACCACGGTGTTTTTGATCGACCTGGCCAACTTCGCCACGGTCAACGGCATCTACGGCGGCTATTTTGAGGGCAATCCGCCCGCGCGCAGCTGCGTGCAGGTGGCGGCCCTGCCCAAGGGCGCGCTGATCGAGGTGGAGTGCGTCGCCGTCAAGGCGGAGGCGTGAGATGGCCAAGATACCCCTATGGCGGCTGATGGTGGACCGACGCCTGGTGGCCGACCGGCGGGAGGCCGAGCGCTGGATCCTCTCCGGCGCGGTGTACACCGGCTCCCAGCGCCTGGATAAACCCGGGCAGCCGCTCAAGGCCGACGCGCCCATCGCCGTCAGAGGGTTGGACCGGCGCTACATCGGCAAGGGCGGCTACAAGCTCGAGGGCGCGATCCGGCAGCTGGGCGTTCCGGTCGCCGGGCGGGTGGCCATCGACGCGGGAGCGTGCACCGGGGGATTCACCGACTGCCTGATCAAGCATGGGGCCAAGCGGGTGTACGCCGTGGAGGTGGGCTATGGCCAGCTGGCCGGGTCCCTGCGCCAGCACCCGGCGGTGGTCAACATGGAGCGCACCAACATCGGCGAGGTGGCCGGGCTGGACCCCCAGCCCGATCTGGCCAGCGTCGATCTGTCCTATCTGTCGCTGAAGAAGGCGGTGCCGATCTTCGCGGGGATCTGCAAAACAGGGGCTGACCTGATCTGTCTGGTCAAGCCCCTGTTTGAGGTGGACGACATGCAGGCCCGGCGCAGCGGCGTGCTGCCCGACGACCCTGAAACCTACCGCGCCCTGCTGACCGAGCTGGGCGAGGCCCTGATCGCCCAGGGACACCGCATCCTGGGGGCGTGCCCCAGTCCGGTGCTGGGCCACTCGGGCACGCGGGAGTTCTTCCTGCGGGTGGTCACCGGGGCGGGGGAGAGCGCGCCGGACTGGCGCGAGCAGGCCCAGGCGGCCAGCCAGGCGGTGATGCGGGTGGTGGATCGGATTGGCGAGGGAGATTTCTCATAACTTGGTCATGGAATTTTTACACATTCGCGTACCTTCCTGTCGAAAATTATGCTATACTGTTAGGGTTTGGTAAACACCTTATAAATAAGAAGAAAGCAGGTGAACGGCGCATGTTCTCCAAGAGAACCTTCCCCGGCGGTGCGCATCCGCTCAGGCGGGAGCATCACGGAAAGGGCTTCTCCGACCAGCAGGCCATCCAGGTGCTGCCCGCGCCCGAGCAGGTCATCCTGCCCCTGTCCCAGCATGTCGGCGCGCCCTGCGCGCCCGCGGTGCACAAGGGCGACCTGGTCAAGATGGGCCAGGTCGTCGGACAGATGCGCGGCTATGTGGCCGCGCCCATCCACGCCTCGGTATCCGGCGAGGTGGTGGCGGTGGAGGAGCGGCTGCACCCCAATGGCCAGCGGGTGATGAGCGTGGTCATTCAGAACGACTTTCAGGATACACCGGCGGGCGAGTTGACGCCCATCGAGCCCTGGCGCGAGAGCGACCCGGAGACCCTGCTGGCGCGCATCAAGGAGGCGGGCATCGTCGGCCTGGGGGGCGCGGCCTTCCCGACCCATGTCAAGCTCAGCCCGCCTGAGGGCAAGACGTGCGACGTGGTCATCGTCAACGGCGCGGAGTGCGAGCCCTTCCTGACCGCGGATCACCGCGTGATGGTGGAGCGCTCCCGGGCGGTCGTGCAGGGCCTGCAGATCGCCAAGTACATCCTGGGCGCGCGCGCCGGCTATATCGGCGTGGAGGACAACAAGCCCGACGCCATGCTGGCCCTGGGCCAGGCGGCGGGCAGCGACCTGTCCCTGGAGGTGGTGACCCTGCCGGTCAAATACCCCCAGGGCTCGGAGAAGCAGCTGATCTACGCCCTGACCCGGCGCAAGGTGCCCGCGGGCGGACTGCCCATCGACGCGGGCGTGGTGGTCATCAACGCCTCCACCGCAGCCGCCATCGCCGACGCGGTCACCCGGGGGCTGCCCCTGGTCAGCCGGGTGGTGACGGTGACGGGCTACGAGGTCAAGGCCCCGGCCAATTTCCTGGTGCGCCTGGGCACCCCGGTATCCACCCTGATCCAGGAGGTCGGCGGGCTGCCCGCCGCCACGGGCAAGGTTATCGCCGGCGGGCCGATGATGGGCCAGGCCCTCTTTGATCTGGACGTGCCGGTGATCAAGGGCACCTCGGGCATCCTGATGCTGCCCGAGGCCAAGACCCAGCCCAAAAAGCCCACCAATTGCATTCGCTGCGGGCGCTGCGTGTCAGTCTGTCCCATGCACCTGCTGCCGCTGTCCATCAGCGCCCACTCCCTGGCCGGGAACGTGGGCGAGACCGAGAAACTCGGTGTGCTCAACTGCCTGGAGTGCGGCTGCTGCGATTACAGCTGCCCCGCCTCCCGCCCGCTGCTGGAATCCCTGCGGGTGGCCAAGCGCGCGGTCATCGCGGCGCGGCGCAACAAAGAAGGGGGGAAATGACGTGTCCACCTTGGAGAAGCCTTTGATCGTCTCCTCATCCCCCCACGCCCACACCGACCGAACGGTCACCCAGGTGATGGGGGATGTGCTCATCGCCCTGGTGCCCGCGGCCATCGCCGGGGTTTACTACTTCGGCTACTGGGCGCTCTTGATCATGGTGGTGTCGGTGCTCTACGCGGTGGGGGCCGAGGCCCTGACCCAGCTGGCGATGAAGCGGCCGGTGACCAGTTTCGATCTGTCCGCGGCGGTGACCGGCCTGCTGGTGGCCTTCAACCTGCCGCCTACCGCGCCGCTGTGGCTGCCCATGATCGGCTCGGTGTTCGCGGTGGTCATCGTCAAGCAGATCTTCGGCGGGCTGGGCAACAATTTCCTCAACCCAGCCCTGGCGGCCCGGGCGATGCTGCTGGTATCCTTTGCCAAGCCCATGACCACCTGGATCGATCCGGCGATCGACGCCATTGCCTCGGCCACGCCTCTGGCCCAGATGGCAGAGGGAACCATGCCCCAGCTGGCCAACCTGTTTTTCGGCAACGTGGCGGGCTGTATCGGGGAGACCAGCGCCCTGGCGCTGCTGATCGGCGCGGCCTATCTGTTGATCCGGGGCGTCATCTCCTGGCGGATACCCGCCGCGTTCATCGGCACGTTTGCGGTGCTGACAGCGATCTTCGGCGGGATGGACCAGGTGCTGCCCCAGCTGTTCGCCGGCGGCCTGATGCTCGGCGCGTTCTTCATGGCCACCGACTATGTGACCAGCCCCGTCACCCCGGTTGGCCGGCTGATCTTTGGCTTCGGCTGCGGCCTATTGACCTTTATCATCCGCCGGTACGGGGGTTATCCCGAAGGCGTCAGCTTCGCGATCCTGCTGATGAACGTGTGCACGCCGCTGATCGAGCGGTATACCAAGCCCAGGGTGTTCGGGGAGGTGAAGAGCCGTGCTTGATATGATCAAGATGGGTCTGAAGCTGCTGCTCATCACTGCGGTGGCCGCCCTGTTGCTGGGCGGGGCCAACATCCTCACCCGGGACGCGATCGACGAGCAGGAACGCCTGGCCAGCGACCAGGCGCGCCGGACCGTGCTCCAGGCCGAGCGCTTTGAGCAGCAGGAGGTCCTCCCCGAGGAGGAGACCGGCATCCCCGGCATCGTCGAGGTCTACGCCGGATACAACGGTGAGGAGCTGGCCGGTTATACCATCAAGGTCCGGGCCAAGGGATACGGCGGCCCGGTGGAGGTGACCGTCGGGTACATCGCCGACCGCATCACCGGCGTGTCCATCTCCGCCAAGGACGAAACCCCCGGCTTGGGCGCCGAGGCCAACAAGCAGGCGTTCATGGACCGCTTCAAGGACAAGACCTTGGATCAGCCGCTTCAGATCGTCAAGGGCGGCGCTGCCGCTGACAACCAGGTGGACGCCATCACCGGGGCGACCGTCACTTCAAAGGCGGTCTCCACGGCGATCAACAACGCCTCACTCTACTTTATGGGCGTCGTGATGGGAGGTGCGGCAGCGTGAACAAGGTGCTCAAGGTGCTTAAAAACGGTCTGCTCGACGAGAACCCCACCTTCCGCCTGGTGCTGGGCATGTGCCCCACCCTGGCGGTGACCACCGCCGCGGTCAACGGCATCGGCATGGGCGCGGCGACGACCTTCGTCTTGATCTGCAGCAACGTGCTCATCTCGCTGCTGAAGAACTTCATCCCCGACAAGGTGCGCATCCCGGCCTTCGTGGTTATCATCGCCACCTTCGTGACGGTGACCCAACAGGTCATGCAGGCCTATCTGCCCGACCTGTACAGCGCCCTGGGCCTGTACATCCCCCTGATCGTGGTCAACTGCATCATCCTGGGCCGCGCCGAGGCTTTCGCCTCCAAGAACAACCCGGCGATGAGTTTCTTTGACGGGCTGGGCATGGGGCTTGGCTTCACCGCCGCGCTGACCCTCATCGGCGCGATCCGCGAGCTATTGGGCGTGGGCACCATCTTCGGCCTGCAGATCATGCCCGGCGGATACAACCCCGCCATCATCATGATCCTGGCCCCCGGCGGTTTCATGACCCTGGGTCTGGTGCTGGCTCTGATCAACAAGCTGACCCAGATGTTTCAGCGCTGGAAGGCTCGGAAGGAGGCCAAAGCATGAATCTGTTCATCATTTTTCTGAGCTCGCTGTTGGTCAACAACTTCGTGATGAGCAAGTTTTTGGGCATCTGTCCCTTCCTGGGCGTGTCCAAAAAGGTGGAGACCGCCATCGGCATGGGCGCGGCGGTGACTTTCGTCATTGCCATCAGCTCGGCGATCACCTACCTGCTGCAGGTCTATGTGCTGGATAAACTGGGCCTGGCGTACATGCAGACCATTGCCTTCATCCTGGTCATCGCCGCGCTGGTACAGCTGGTGGAGATGGTGATTCAAAAGATCAGCCCGACCCTGTACCGGGCGCTGGGCGTGTACCTGCCGCTGATCACCACCAACTGCGCGGTGCTGGGCGTGGCGATCCTGAACATCACCGAGAGCTACAACCTGATCGAGTCGGTGGTCAACGGCGTGGGCGGCGCGCTGGGCTTCATGCTGGCCATCGTGCTGTTCGCGGGCATCCGGGAGCGGCTGGAACTGGCCCCCATCCCCGAGTGCTTCAAGGGCTTCCCCATCGCGCTGATCACCGCCGGACTGATGAGCATCGCCTTCCTGGGTTTCCAGGGGCTGCTCGGTTAAGGAGGAAATGACGTGTTTCCGTTTCAAGAGATGCTGTGGCCCATCGTCATATTGGGCGGCCTGGGGCTGATCTTTGGCCTGGGGCTGGCCTTTGCCTCCAAAAAGTTCGCGGTGGCCCGGGACCCCAAGATCGACCAAGTGCGCGAGCTGCTGCCCGGCGCGAACTGCGGCGGCTGCGGCTACCCCGGCTGCGATGGTTGCGCCTCGGCCATCGCCCAGGGGGAGGCCGGGGTGTCCGCCTGCCCGGTGGGCGGCGCGGCCCTGGCCGGCAAGATCGCCGAGGTGATGGGCGTTCAGGCTGAAACCGGCGAGCGCCGGGTGGCCTACGTCCAGTGCCAGGGGGGCGAGAACTGCCATGACAAAATGCGCTACCAAGGGTTGCCTTCCTGCGCTGCGGCGATGCTGGCCGCCGGCGGACCCAAGGCCTGCTCCTTCGGCTGCATGGGCCTGGGCGATTGCGTGAAGACCTGCCCCTTCGGGGCAATTACCATCAACCAGTCCGGCGTGGCTCAAGTCGACCCCGACAAATGCCAGAGCTGCGGCAAATGCCTGGGCGCCTGCCCCAAGCGCATCATCCGCATGGTGCCTGAGTCGCGCCAGGCGCTGATCTCCTGCCGGAGCCTGCAGCGAGGCAAGCTGGTCAAGGTCAACTGCGAGAACGGCTGCATCGGCTGCGGGCTGTGCGCCCGAGCCTGCAAATTCGGCGCGATCACCATGCAGGACAATCTGCCGGTAACCGATTACAGCAAGTGCGTGAACTGCCAGAAATGCGTGGAGGTCTGCCCGACCCACGCCATGCATGGGGATCTGTCCCGGCGGAAGCTGGCGCGCATCGATGCGGAAAAATGCGTGGGCTGTACCCTGTGCGCTAAGAAATGCCCCTTCGAGGCCATCGACGGGGAGCTCAAGCGGCCCCATGTGGTGGACGCGGACAAGTGCGCGGGCTGCGGCGTGTGCGCGGCGACCTGCCGGAAGGAAGCGATTACCCTGGTGGACCGCAAGCGGGGTGAGGCGTAATGGCGACCCGTGCGCGCGGAGAGCGCAAGGCTTGGCTGCTGATCCTACTGATGGTCGCCGGCGCGCTGATCGGCAGCGCGATCTGGGGGTTTCTTACGCCGGTGCTGCCCGCGGCCCTGGCCAACAGCTATGAGATCGGTATGACGGGCGGCCCGGTGGTGTTCAACCTGGAGTTTATCCGCATCACCTTCGCCCTGGTGCTCAAGTTCAACCTGGGCAGCGCCCTGGGACTGATCGGGGCGATTGTCTTCTTCTACTGCAAGCGATAGGAGGGGACCATGACCAGAATCCTGTTGGCTTCCCAATCCCCGCGGCGGCGGGAGCTGCTCGCCCGTCTGGGCTGGCAGTTTGAGGTACTCCCCGCGACCGGTGAGGAGCGCATCGCCCCGGGCACGCCCCCGCAGCGGGCGGTGATCCAGCTGGCGCACGACAAGGCCGCGCAGATCGCCCAGGCGCATCCGGAATGCCTGGTGGTCGGCGCGGATACCGTGGTCGTCCTGGATGGGGTGATTTTGGGTAAACCCCAGGATGAGACGCAAGCCCGGCGGATGCTGCGCAGCTTGTCCGGCCGGGCGCATCGAGTCTATACCGGCGTTTGCCTGTGCTACGGCTCTTACCGCTGTCTGTCGGCGGACATGACCCAGGTCTACATGCAGCCGCTGAGCGACGCGCAGATCGAGGCGTATCTGGCCACCGGCGAATCCATGGATAAGGCCGGGGCCTATGCCCTCCAGGGGCGCGCGGGGGCGTTCATCCCCAAAATTGAGGGCTGTCCAAACAATGTCATCGGCTTGCCGCTGCACCTCGTGCTGCGGATGGCGCGGGCGCTGGAGGCGGCAACTGGAAAAAATCTGGTCTGAACGCGGATGCGGGGTAACCCGCATCCGTTTGTTTTGAGAGGAGTGCATCCATGAACCTGAGTTTTGAGCCTCTGCAGGCGCGGCATGCCCTGAGCGCCGCGCGCCTGGCCTTAGCGGATTACCAGCGGGAGCGGGCGAGCACGCCCGATCTGCCGGCGCTGACGCAGGAGGTCTTTCTGCGCAACCTCATGCCGCTGATGGACAATGGTAACGGCGTGGCCGCCCTGGACGGCGGGGAGCTGGTGGGCTTTTTGACCGGGGAGGGTCCCTTTGTGCCGCGATACGGGCCGATGCAGGGGGTGTTCTCCCCGATGCACGGTCACGGGTTCGGCGGCGCGGAGCGGGGCAAACTGGCCAGCTTGCTCTATGCCCAGGCCGCGCGGCGGTGGATGGAACGGGGCATCAGCGGCCATGCCATCGCCCTGTACGCCCACGATCAGGAGCTCTTATCCAGCTTCTTCTACAACGGTTTCGGCGGGCGTACGGTGGATGGGATCGTGCGCCTGGGTCCGCCTGAAGCGACGGAAACGCCAGGTGCTTGGGGTGGGGTGCGGCTGGCGCCCTTTGAGGAGGCGGCGTGGGCCTACCCCCTGGAGGAGGCGCTGGCCCAGCACATGGCCCAGAGTCCCTGCTACATGCGCCCCCGCCCCCACAAGAGCCTGGAAGCGTATGTGAACCAAAGCCGGGCCGAGGGCGTGCGCACCTATGGCGCGTTCGACGGTGCGCAATTGGTGGGCTTTTGCGCGGTGTGCGGGGAGGGGGAGACCCTGGTGTGCGACGCGCCTGGATACGCCCATGTGTGCGCGGGCTACATGAAACCGGAGTACCGGGGCGGTGGACGTATGGCGGCGCTGCTGCGCGGGGTGTTCGCCTGGGAGAGGGCCCTGGGCACGCGCTACTTGGGCGTGGACTATGAGAGCCTCAACCCTACGGCGCAGCACTTTTGGCCCAAGCGCTTTGCGCCCTACACCTGCGGGGTGGTGCGCCGACAGGACGAGCGGATGCTGTGAGCGCCGGGCGCAAATGCGTTGCGGTCGCAGGACTTTTCTCAAGGGCAGAGAATGTTATATCAGATCACATCGGCTAGGGAGGATCAGCTCATGAACACCCGTGAACGCTTTGCGCGCATCTACGCGCATCAGGAGGCGGACCGGATTCCCATGATGGACAGCCCCTGGGATACCACCATCGCTCGCTGGCGCAGGGAGGGCATGCCCACGGACGACTACGTATCCTACTTCGATCTGGATCAGATCGGCCGTATCGGCATCGATTACTCACCCCGCTATCCGGTTGAGGTGCTGGAGGAGACCCCGGAATATACCATCCATACGACCGGCTGGGGCGCAACCCTCAAGACCTGGCGGCACATGACCTCCACCCCGGAGTTCCTCGACTTCAAGATCAAGGACGAGGCCAGCTGGGAGGAGGCCAAGGCGCGCATGAAACCCGACCCCTCCCGCGTGGACTGGGATTATCTCAAGCGCAACGCGCCGATCTGGCAGCGCGAGGGCCGCTGGATCGTCGGGGATTTCTGGTTTGGGTTCGACGTGGCGCATTCCTGGGCGGTGGGCACGACGCGGCTGCTTTACGCCATGGCCGACAATCCGGACTGGGTATCGGACATCTTCAATACCTATCTGGACATCAACATCGCCATGATGCAGATGGTGCTCGATGCGGGCTACACGGTGGATGAAATCTACTGGCCGGACGACATGGGTTACAAAAATACCCAGTTCTTCTCGCTGAACATGTATCGCAACCTGGTCAAGCCGGTGCAGAAGCGAGCCGTGGACTGGATCCACGAGCGCGGCATGAAGGCGCACCTGCACTCCTGCGGGCTGGTGGACAAGTTCGTGCCCGAATTTGTGGAGATCGGCATCGACGCGCTCAACCCCTTGGAGGTCAAGGCCGGGATGAACCCGGTGGCCCTGAAAGCGGCCTGGGGGGATAAATTGGTCTTCCACGGGGGGATCAACGCGGTGCTCTGGGATCACCCGGAACAGATCGAGGCCGAGATGGAGCGGGTCATCCCGATCATGAAGCAGGGGGGCGGGTATATCTTCGCCTCGGACCACTCCATCCCGGACACGGTCAGCCTGGAGGACTTTACCCACATCATCGACACCTACAAGCGCTTGGCTCAGTATCGCTGAGCGGCGAGTGGATGAACCTCAAAAGCGCCCGCCCGAAAAGGGCGGGCGCTTTGCAGCGCGAGAATCAGGTCAGACAGGGCCAGGTATGCCGGGGCTTACTCGATAGAATCTTCACGCTGCTCTTGAGCTCCAGCATGGCCAGCTGGTCGTTCAAGGCGATCTTCTGCAAAAAGCGGGTGATCCCGATGCGGGTTTGGACATTGCGCAGCTTGCCGGCGTTCTCCTGAATGTGGCAGGTGCCATCTGCCAGCACGTTCATAGCGTCCCAGGCTTCAATGGCGATCTCATGGCTCTTTTGCAGCTGACGGGCGGCGGCCTTCATACAGTTGTAGACGTACCCGTTGTGCAGCTCGTGCAGGGTATGGGGCGCGTTGCGGAAGGCGTCGGCGGCGAACTTGCGCGCGTCGGCGTAATAGCCGATATGCAGGTAGAGATACTCGTAGAATACCTCCAGATCGGCGTCAGACACATGATGAAAATACTCAGGGTCGCCCAGCCGATGCAGCAGCGGCGCATCCGAGCCGATTTGTTTCTCCAACACGCTGATCAAGCGATTGAGCAGGTGCGGATAGGGGCCGGGGCGACGCTGCTTGTCGTACACAGCGATCAGATGGGTATAGGAATCCTGCCATTTTTTCAGCACGAACATGCCGTTATCCAGGTAGAAATCCGGCTGGGGCTGGCGGACGGCCCACTGGGTATTGCGTCCATCATAGCCCATGAGCGCGCCGGTGTCGGTATCATAGCCGGTGACGATGCGCCACTGAGAAGTGCGCGCATCGTAGAGCAGAGGGGCGATATTCTTCTTAAGCGCCTCGACGATTTGCTCCTGAGCCTGTGTCGGCTGCGAATGTTCATAGACTCGGTAGAGGCATCCGGCGTACTCCATCGTGGAATGCACGACCTCCTCAAAGCGCTGATCGACCAGCACCCCTCGGGTTATCGGGGTAAACGACTCGTTGAACAGCGAGGACAAGCCCAGTCCGGAGATCGTCAGGTAAAGGTGGTAAGTGTCCTCATGCATCTTTTGCATGAAGTTGCGCGTGCCGTCGTAATCCTCTAGGTGCAGCAGCATGCTCGAAAAGCAGGATAGATATTCGATGTTCTCAGTTCCGCCCCAGGGGGAGCCAACGGGCATGACGTTCTCTAAAAGATATTGCATCACGAACCCTCCCTCGATGATCTGCGATCGTCTCTGTCATATCACCTGGCCATCTGATCATCCGACAAAAGACCCCAGAAGGTCCTATCAAATGATGATATGTCCAATATCATAATACGTCCCCTCTCAAATTCTGTCAATGGCATTTGAACAAAAAAGCATGAATAATTTGTAAATACCAAGAGATTTTCCGCCTCCAGTTTGGATATGATCGACAAAAATTGGTCTTGCGAAAAAAATCCAACCGAACTGACATGCAACCGCATGCATTTCGGCTGGAAAGGGAATTTTCGATTCAGATACCCAATAGGTGCTGAGCGATGAAGAAGTACAGGATCAGCGACACGGCATCCACAATGGTGGTAATCAAGGGGGAAGCCATGATAGCCGGGTCGATCTTGAGCGCTTTAGCGATCATGGGAAGAACCGCGCCGATGCACTTTGCAAGCACCACCGTTGCAAAGAGAGCCAACACAACGGTCATATACATTGCGGTGTTGCCAGGGTACATGATGGCCAGACGGACGTAATTGACCAGGCAGAGCACGACGCCCACCAGCAGGCTGACCCGCAGCTCCTTCCACAGAACGCGGAAGAAATCCCGCCCGCGAATCTCCGACAGCGCCATGCCCCGGATGATCAACGTGGCGCTCTGAGAGCCGGCATTGCCCCCGGTATCGGTTAGCATGGGGATAAAGGTGACCAACAGCGGCAGGGCCGCGAAGGCGTGCTCGTACTTGGCCAGGATGCCGCCGGTGATCATTGAGGAGACCATCAGCACCAACAGCCAGAGGATGCGATGGCGAGCCAGGGTGAACACACCGGTCTTTAGATAGGGCTTATCCGAGGGTTCCAGAGCCGACATCTTTTCCAAATCCTCGGTGGCGCTCTGTTGCATGACATCCATCGCGTCATCCACCGTAATGATGCCCACCAGGCGGTGCTCCCGATCGACCACGGGTAGACAGAGCAGATCGTACCGGCTGAGCATCTGGGTGGCCTCGATGGCCGGGTCCGTGGTGGTGCAGCACAGGGCCGGGGTGTGCATGACCTGCGAGACCGGGGTCTCATACTTGGCCAACAACAGGTCTTTGACCGAAACCGTGCCCAGCAGGCGCCGCCGCTCGTCGATGACATAGCAGGTATAGATCATCTCGCTGTCGATGGCGGTGCGGCGGATGTGTGCAAAGGCCTCGGCTACGGTCATGGCGGCCTTCAGGTCGATCAGCTCCGCGGTCATGATGCTGCCGGCGGAGTCCTCCGGATACTGCAGGAACTGGTTGATCAGACGGCGGGTCTCTGGGGACGCGACAGTGAGCACCCGTTTGACGACGTTGGCGGGCAGCTCCTCGAGCAGATCCACCGCGTCGTCCACAAACAGGTCGTCGATGATCGTGGACAGCTCCCGATCGTTGATGGCCCCGATGATGTCTTGCTGAGATTCAGGCGGGAGCTTGGTGAACACCATCGCCGCAACCTCCTTGGGCAGCGTGCGGAAGATGCGCACGGCGCTGATGGGGGAGAGCTCCTCCATCCACGCGGCGATGTCCACGGCGTTGTAGGCCAACAGGTTTTGCTGGACCAGCTGGTACTGATGCGAGCCGACCAGCTGGTTGAGCTGGGCAATCTTTTCCATTTCCATTTCTATAACCTCCTTCATTGCCGGAAGGCTATAAAAACGGACAAAAGCCGCAACACAAATAAGCAGAGGGTTTCTCTGCGCGCGCGGCCATGATCCTAGCGGGATGCCTTATGAGCGGGGAAAACCGGCGGCCATCGCGGCCAACGGTCTAGGTCGGCCAGGATCAGGTTTGTCCGCATTTATACTTCGGCCACAATGATCCACCTGGGATTCCCTCCTTTTTGACAAAATTTGATGAATGGGACTGTTTTATACAGACCCAGATTCAGTATAGGCAATCGGAGACAAAATTGCAACCTTTTCCGGAAAAATTAGAAAAATGAACAGCCGGAGTTGCCTCCGGCTGCGGGCTGCCACGGGATATCAGGCGTTGGGACGGGGCGGCTGAACTCCCCAGAAATGGACGATCTGCATATCCTCGGGCATGTCCAAGCCATGACTGCCCAAACCGCCGTCGATCTCATGACAACCGTGATCAGGCAGGAAACCCAAAACCGTGCGGTGCGCCGCCCAGCAGCAGGCGGCAGCGTCGGCCAGGGCCGCAAAAGCCGCCGCATTGCCCGAGAGGGTGTTCAGACAGACCGGCGCCTCGGGACCGTTGCGGTGCATGGCGGCGTCGTAATCGGCGTTATAGACCACGATCAGGTCGTGCTGATCGGCGGCGATCAGGCGCTGCGCCTGCTGGTTGCAGGCTTGGGGCGTATCTAGGATGAAATAGTCCATTTTGCGATCCAGAAAGATATTGGAGATGCTATCCTTGCAGGTGGAGACGATGGCGGGCCGCTTACCCGCCCGCAGCAAGGCGTCAAAGAGGGTATCGCACTGGAGGACCGGCTTTTCATAGGTGGTGATGCCATGATCCTCGGGCATCAGACCGGAGTACATCGAGGCGAAGCACACCGGCGTGACCGAGGGCATCACCGAGCGCATCGGCAGGCAGAGCTGCACCTCGGGCAGCATGGTCGCAAAGCGGGTGGTGTACTTCTGATACAGCCACAGGGCGACCGCATCGGGGTTATAGAGCAGCACCCGGTCGGCCGGGGCCTCTCCCCAGGCGCGCCGGGCCAGGGCCAGCACGGGTTCCAGGGGGGCGGCGGCCTGCGCCGGCGCGGGGACGCCTAGCAGGGATGCGGCGGTTGCGGCCACCCCAGTCAGGCAGAGCTGGTTGCGAATCTTCATGGAACTTCCTCCTTCGATGCAAACGCGAGATTTTCGGGCAGCCAGCCCCGGTCGATGCACCGGCGCAAGTCCCATCCGTCGGGTTGGGAGATTAGCTTGTAGCTCCAGAAGAAATGCCCCAGGCAGCTCTCCCAGGCGATCAGCTGAGCGTCGGCGATCAGGCGGTAGAGCAGCGCCCGCTCCCGGGGGGCGAGGCCCTCGGGCGCCCGATGGGCCAGGCACCACTCGCCCATGATGACCGGCAAGGTGGCGGCGCGCAGCCTGTCCACATGCTCGGCCAGGATGCGATGCATATAGTCCGCGGCTGTGAGGGTGGGATCCCCAGCCATGCCCAGATACCAGTGAGCGTCGAGCACGACGTTCTCCCCGTCGGCCAGGAAGTCCCGCCAGGCATCGAAGCGAAAACCGTCGTGAATGACCACCGCCTTCTCCGGTCCCATATGCCGCCGCACAGCCGCATACCCCCGGCGGTAAAAATCCCGCAGCGTCGCTAGGGGCACGAAGTCCGAGCCCTGAGCCCGAGCGGGATCGTGGGGCGGGTAGCGCTCCTGAATGCCCTGCCAGACCGCCTCGGAGACTGGCTCGTTGATCAGCTCGATCCCCCACAGGCTGTCGCGCTGACCGTAGCGCTGGGCCAACTGCTCGAGCACCTGAAGCACCCGGTCGACCCGGGCGGGGGACTGGGCCCACTTGCACACCCCGCAGATGCCGCCGTTGTCAAAGCCGTTCTGGCTCTCCGGGGCGGTGTGCAGGTCGATAAGCACCATCAGGCCCGTCTGATCCGCCCAGTCGAACGCTCGGTCCAACTCCTCCACACAGGGCACATAGGGATCGCAGAAGGCGGGATCGTCCCCAAAGATGAAATGCGGCACCGGGATGCGCACAGCGTTCATCCCATGCGCCTTGATGGAGCGAAAGTCCTCCCGGGTGATATACCGCATCCGGTGGGCGGACAGTCGCCGCAAAAGCTCCTCCCGGGGTAACTGACGACAGAGCTCATCCTCATCCCGGGCGGTGGTGCCCGCGAACAGATCAGGATACATCCATTTCTCCAGCACCAGCCAATTGCCCAGGTTGACGCCGACAACCCTCTCCATTGGCATACAGCTCCTTTCGGGTTCTGTTGTACCATAGCGGGGCCGCGCATGCAAACAAAAAAGGAGCAACCTTTCGGTTGCTCCTCAAGCGAGACAGGGATCAGTACATGCCGCCCATGCCGCCGGCCGGGGCCGCGGGAGCCGCGGGCTCCTTCTCGGGGATGTCGGTGACCAAGCTCTCGGTGGTCAGCAGGATCGAGGCCACGCTGGCCGCGTTCTGCAGGGCGGAGCGGGTGACCTTGGTGGGGTCGATGATGCCCTTGTCGGACATATCGCCGTACTCATCGCGCAGGGCGTCGTAGCCGAAGCCGGGCTTGTTAGCCTCCTTGATCTTCTCCACGACGATGGAACCCTCGACGCCGGCGTTGCAGGCGATCTGACGGACGGGCTCCTCCAGGGCGCGCAGCACGATGGACACACCGGTCTTCTCATCGCCAGAGGTCTGGGCAACCAGGTTCGAAACCGCGGGCAGGATGTTCAGCAGCGCGGTGCCGCCGCCAGGGACGATACCCTCCTCAACCGCAGCGCGGGTAGCGGAAAGGGCGTCCTCGATGCGCAGCTTGGCTTCCTTCATCTCGACCTCAGTGGCCGCGCCGACCTGGATGACCGCCACGCCGCCAGCCAGCTTGGCCAGGCGCTCCTGCAGCTTCTCACGGTCGTAATCCGAGGTGGTCTCCTCGATCTGAGCGCGGATGGAGGAGATGCGGGCCTTGATCTCGGAAGGATCGCCAGCACCCTCGACGATGGTGGTGTTCTCCTTGTCCACGTTGACCTGACGGGCGGTACCGAGCATATCCAGGGTGGTCTCCTTCAGGTCCATGCCCAGCTCGTCGCTGATGACCTGACCGCCGGTCAGGATCGCGATATCCTGCAGCATGGCCTTGCGGCGATCGCCAAAGCCGGGGGCCTTGACGGCCACGCAGGTGAAGGTGCCGCGCAGTTTGTTGAGCACCAGGGTGGGCAGGGCCTCGCCATCCACATCGTCAGCGATGATCAGGAGCTTCTTGCCCTGCTGCACGATCTGCTCGAGCACGGGCAGGATATCCTGGATGTTGGAAATCTTCTTGTCAGTGATCAGGATATAGGGGTTATCCAGGTTGGCCACCATCTTCTCGGTGTCGGTGACCATATAGGGGGAGGCATAACCGCGGTCGAACTGCATGCCCTCAACCACCTGCAGCTCGGTCTTCATGGTCTTGGACTCCTCGACGGTGATGACGCCGTCGTTGCCAACCTTCTCCATGGCGTCGGAGATCAGCTGACCAATCTGGTCGTTACCGGCGGAGATCGCCGCGACCTGAGCGATCGCCTGCTTGCCGGAGATGGGCTTGGCCATGGTCTTCAGGGCCTCGACCGCCGCGTCCACGGCCTTCTGGATGCCGCCCTTGAGGATCATGGGGTTGGCGCCAGCGGCGACGTTCTTCATGCCCTCGCGGATGATGGCCTGAGCCAACAGGGTGGCGGTGGTGGTGCCGTCGCCAGCGACGTCGTTGGTCTTCGTGGCGACCTCCTTGACCAGCTGAGCGCCCATGTTCTCAAAGGGGTCCTCCAGCTCGATCTCCTTGGCGATGGTCACGCCGTCATTGGTGATCAGGGGAGCGCCGAACTTCTTGTCCAGCATGACATTGCGGCCCTTGGGGCCCAGGGTGATCTTGACGGTGTCCGCCAGGGCGTTGACACCCTTCTCCATGGAGCGGCGGGCCTCCTCGCCGTACTGCAACTGCTTGGCCATTTGCAAATTCCTCCTCTATTACGCTTTGCGCTGATGATTAGTCCACGACCGCCAAGATATCGCTCTGGCGGACGATGATATACTCCACATCATCCAGCTTGACCTCGGTGCCGGCATACTTGGAGAAGATGACCTTCTGGCCCACCTGGACCTCCATCTTCACTTCCTTGCCGTCGACCATACCGCCGGGACCCACAGCCAGGACCTCCGCCATCTGGGGCTTCTCCTTGTTGGCGCTGGTGAGGATGATGCCGCCCTTGGTGGTCTCCTCGCTCTCCAGGTTCTTGATGACGACGCGGTCGCCCAGGGGATGAATTTTCATGATGAGAACCTCCTTTACGAATGTTCATGATGGACGATCTGAGGGCTGTTAGCACTCAAACACGATGAGTGCTAATCAACACTGCTAAGTGTAGCCATTTTGTGGGTTTATATCAAATTCAGCGTTGGGCAAAAATCGGCGATTTTGAGCGGTTTGAGGATTCTTTGCGGGCAATGCTCTTGTTTTCTCCATTTTTCATCTATTTACATCCGGAGGGGGATGCTCGTACAATGGGGGGCATAGGGGTCGGCCCAAATAGAGGAGGATGCGCGATGTTCGACAAGTGGGATCATCGGTTTATGTCTTTAATAGAAGAGATCGCGAAATGGTCCAGCTGTTTCCAGGAGAACCGCAAGATGGGCGCGGTGGTGGTGCGGGACCGGCGCATTCTGACCACGGGCTACAACGGCGCGCCCGAGGGGGTCGCCAGTTGCGTGGAGCGGGGGGAGTGCATGCGCAGGCGCATGGGCATCCCATCGGGCACCCGGCATGAGTATTGCTACGCCATCCACGCCGAGCAGAACGCCATCCTGCAGGCGGCCAAGTTGGGCATCAGCGTGCAGGGGGCGACGCTGTACTGCACCCATCAGCCCTGCGCGATTTGCTGCAAGATCATCATCAACAGCGGCATCGCCCGGGTGGTCTACCGCAACCCGTACCCCGATCCCTTTTCCCGGGAAATCTTCGCCCAGTCCAAGGTGGTTGTCGAGCAGTACCAGCAGCCGGATTGAGGCGTGTACTATCGGCCCCCGCGCGCGCATAGGGTAGCAGCGAAAGGGGGCAGGAGCAAGTGGCGCATCTGCAAAAAAAAGCTGAGCCCGCGCCCGAGCGGGGTGCGAGCCTGTTCATCCTCCAACTGTTGCGGGGGATCCTGATCGCGGTGGGCGTGAGCGTCCTGGGGGTGCTGATCTTTGCGCTGTGTCTGAAGATGGGTTGGCTGGCCGAGAGCCAGATTCCCATGGTCAACCAGATCATCAAGATCCTGAGCATCGTGGTGGGCGTGTGGTTTGGCCTGGGCCGCGGCAGCGACCAGGGGTTGGCCAAGGGGGGACTGATCGGCCTGGTGTACATGGGGTTGGGTCTGGGCATGTTCTGCCTGTCATCGGGGGCGTCCGCCGCGCCGCTGACTTGGGTGATCGACCTGGGCAGCGGCTTGGTAGCCGGCGGCATCGCAGGGGCCTTGACCGTCAACCTGCGCCGGGCGCGCAAAAAGCGCTAAGCCAGGAAGAACATCGTCAGGTAGTTGCGCGCAGCGGATTTTTTTGCTATACTATCCCAAGAATTTGAGCGTTTGGAGGGAGAAAACCATGAAGCATATCAAAACCGTTGCGGGCGCGTGCTTGAAGCAGTCGGTTAACGGCGGCTGCGGCGAGTGCCAGGCCTCCTGTCAGTCGGCCTGCAAGACCTCTTGCACCGTGGCCAACCAGAGCTGCCAGAATCAGGACCGCTAAACCGGCGCCCATGGCAAAAAAGCAGCGTTTTCACCGCTGCTTTTTCCTTTGTGGGAATTGATAGACGAGGAAGGAAGATCGATTTGATACATGCCTTTGAAGCCCTGGGGGTCTATATGGTGCTGGACGTGGCCTCGGGCGCGGTCCACGCGGTGGACAAGCCCGCCTACGAGGCGCTGCGCCGCCTGGAGCAGGGGATGACCCCTGAGCAGACGGTCGAGGCCCTTTGCGCCGACATGCCCCGGCGGGACGCGGAGGAACTGATGGGGGAGATTGACGAACTCAGGGCCCAGGGCTTGCTTTTCGCCGAGGACGACTACGCCGAGCGCTTCCACAACCGCCAGGCGCCCAAGGTGGTCAAGGCCATGTGCCTGCACGCCGCCCACGACTGCAACCTGCGCTGCCGCTACTGCTTCGCCTCCACCGGCGATTACCATGGGCCCCGGGGCCTGCTGAGCCTGGACACCGGCAAGCGCGCCCTGGAATTCCTGGTGGCTCACTCGGGTAACCGCAAGAATCTGGAGCTGGACTTCTTCGGCGGGGAGCCCATGCTCAACTTTGAGGTGGTCAAACAATTGGTGGCCTACGGGCGTGAGCTGGAGAAGGACAGCGGCAAGCGCTTTCGCTTTACCATCACCACCAACGGCGTGGGCCTGACTGACGAGGACGCGGCCTTCTTCAGCCGGGAGATGGAGAACGTGGTGGTCAGCCTGGACGGCCGCAAGGAGGTCCACGACCGGATGCGCCCCATGGCCGACGGCAGCGGCTCCTTCGAGGCCTCCCTGGCGGGCGCGAAAAAGGTGGCGGCCTCCCGGCCCGGACGGGACTGGTACGTGCGCGGGACCTTCACCGCCAACAACCTAGACTTTTCCGAGGACGTGCTGGCGCTGCACGACATGGGGCTGGAGCAGCTGTCCATCGAGCCGGTGGTATCCGACCCGGACACCAAGTACGCCCTGCGGGAGGAGCACCTGCCCCAAATCTTTGAACAGTATGAAAAGCTGGCCCGGGAGTTCTACCGCCGGCGCAAAGCCGGGCGGCGCTTCATCTTCTTCCACTTCATGGTGGACCTGTCTCAGGGTCCCTGCATCGTCAAGCGACTGACTGGCTGCGGCGCGGGCAACGAGTACGTGGCCGTCACCCCCGAGGGGGATATCTATCCCTGCCACCAGTTTGTCGGTCGGGAGGGCTTTAAGATGGGCAACGTCAACGAGGGAACCTTCGACACGGCCATCCAGGAGCGCTTTGCCAAGGCCCACGTGCTCAGCAAGCCCACCTGCAAGCAGTGCTGGGCGCGCTACTACTGCAGCGGCGGTTGCGCGGCCAACGCCCATAGCTTCTCCGGCGACATCATCGAGCCCTACAAAATGGGCTGTGAGATGGAGAAAAAGCGATTGGAGTGCGCCCTGGCCATCTACGCCCTGGAGAAAGGACTGGTATCCGATGAGCATCTCGAAGAGCGCGTGGATTGATCCGGCGGCGGTGGTCTACGGGGACCTTGAAATCGCCGACGGCGTGACGGTCTGGCCGGGCGCGGTCATCCGGGCGGACAACGGCAAAATCACCCTGGGGGAGAACACCAACGTGCAGGACAACGCGGTGCTGCACAACGCCGTCACCCTGGGAAGGAACGTCACCGTCGGCCACGGAGCGATCGTGCACGGCTGCACCGTGGAGGACAACTGCCTGATCGGCATGGGCGCGATCATCCTGACCGGCGCGCACATCGAGACGGGCAGCATCATCGCCGCCGGCGCGCTGGTCACCCAGAACAAGCGCATCCCCGCCGGCAGCGTGGTGATGGGAAACCCCGGCAAGGTCGCCCGGCCGATTCGTCCCGAGGAGACCCAGATGATCGCCGAAAACGCGGCCTTCTACCGCGACAAGGGCGCTGAAACCGCCAAATTTCGGCCCGGACAGTGACGCGAGAAATGTAAACAAAAATCCGTATTTATTGACGGGTTCGGCCCGCTGCCTTATAATGGTAGGCATGACTGTGAACCGGTGAGACAGACCAGAAACGCGCCGGTTTGAGCCGTTGGGCTTTTTGGGAAAAGCACCGAAGCACTTGAAGGAGGAGAAGCACATGAAAGTGCGCAGCGCCATCAAAATGGCCGCCATCATCCTCGTCATCGGCATCCTGGGTAGCATCGCGATCTGTGGGTTGCCCATCAGCCGCGTGGTCGGGTTCTATGATGTCAAGCCGCTGGGCAGCGCCATCTCCCTGGGCCTGGATCTGCGGGGCGGCGTGTACGCCGTGTACCAGGCCAAAGACCCCAGCGATCCGGACCTGGAGACCAAGATGGACGGCGCTCGGGAGATCTTGGCCAGCCGCCTGACCGGCCAGGGGTACACCGAGGCCACGGTCACCCGCCAGGGTAATGACCGCATCCGCGTGGAGATCCCCGACGTGGCCGATCCGGAGGAAATCCTGACCCTGATTGGCACGCCGGCTAAACTGGAGTTCTTCCTGCAAGGGGAGGACACCCCTCTGATGGAGGGCGCGGATATCAAGTCGGCTCAGGCCGCCTATGCCGACGGCAATCAGCCCGTCGTGGCCTTTGCCCTCAACAGCGAGGGCGCTGAGGCCTTCGCCAAGGCCACCAGCGAGAACATCGGCAAGAAGATCACCATCAAGCTGGACGGCGAGACCATCTCCAAGCCCACCATTCAGACCGCTATCACGGGCGGCGAGGGCACCATCACCAACATGGAGTCCATCGAGGCGGCTCAGAACCTGGCCATGCTCATCACCTCCGGCGCGCTGCCCATCGAGATGGAGCAGCTGGAGGTGCGGACCATCAGCGCCACCCTGGGCGAGGACGCACTGTCCACCGGTCTGAAGGCGGGTATTATCGGCGTCATCCTGGTGATGCTGTACATGCTGCTGATCTACCGGCTGCCGGGCCTGATGGCGGATATCGCCCTGTCGGCCTACATCCTGATTGTTTTCCTGGCGTTGGCCATCGTGCCGGGGGTGCAGCTGACGCTGCCGGGCGTGGCCGGTATCATTCTGGGTATCGGCATGGCGGTGGACGCCAACGTGCTGATCTTTGAGCGGCTCAAGGAGGAAATCCGGGCGGGCAAGACCCTGCGGGCGTCGCTGCACGCCTCCTTCAGCAAGGCCTTCGTGGTCATCCTGGACTCCAACATCACCACGCTGATCGCGGGCATCGTGCTGCTGTTCTTCGGCACGGGCTCCATCAAAGGCTTTGCCATCACGTTGATCATCGGCATCCTGGCGAGCATGTTCACCGCGCTGGTCATCAGCCGGTATCTGCTCAAGCTGCTGATCAACATCTGCGGCAACAATGGCAAACTCTTCGTTTCCCAAAAGAATCTCAAGCCGGCTGCCCTTCAGACCAAGGGAGGTGAGGCGTAATGAAGATCAAGGTGACCAAGAACCGCAAGTTCTGCTTTGCCATCTCCCTGGCGCTGATTCTGGTGGGCGTGATCTCGCTGTGCACCCTGGGCCTCAACCTGGGCATCGACTTCACCGGCGGCGTCATCATGACGGTGGACATGAACCAGCCCTTCGACGTCAGCGACGTGCGCCAGGTGCTGGTTGATCACAAGGTCAACGACGCGCCCGTGAGCAAGAGCGGGGAGACCGAGGCGGTCATCCGCATGCAGGACACCGGCGACGCTAACGACCAAAGCGACGTGCGCGACGCCATCTTCGAGGACCTCAAGGCCATCGCACCTGGCGCCGAGGTGCGCCAGGTGGAGCGCGTGGGCGAGATCGCCGGCGCGGACCTGATCCGCAACGCCGCCCTGTCCGTGGCCATCGCCTGCGTGTTGATGCTGATCTACATCTCCTTCCGGTTCACCTTCATGTCCGGCGTGACGGCGGTGCTGGCGCTGATCCATGATGTGTTCCTGATGGTCGCGGTGGTCTCGCTCTTCCAGCTGCGCATCAACTCCAGCTTTATCGCCGCGTGCCTGACCATCATCGGCTACTCGATCAACAACACCATCGTCATCTTCGACCGCATACGCGACAACCTCAAGCGCACGCCGGCCGCCCAGCTGGACCGCGGGGTGATCGTGGACCTGTCGGTCAACCAGTCCATGACCCGCTCGATCAACACCTCAGTGACCACCATCCTGACCATCGGCATGGTGGCGCTGCTGGGCGTGGACTCCATCCGTGAGTTCACGATTCCGATCCTGGCTGGCCTGGTGGTGGGCACCTACTCGTCGATCTTCATCGCCCCGTCGCTGTGGGCCGTGTTGAGCGATTTCGCGGCCAAGCGCAAGGGACACCACGCCTCGGGCCAGAAGAAGGGCCAAAAGAAGACCGCCTCCGGCTATGTCGGCGCGGTCAAGAAAGCCAAGGCTTAAGTTCCACAATCTGAGGGAGCCAATGCAGATGCATTGGCTCCCTTTTTTTATCCCAGCGCCGCGACTCGGGTGATGGACAGGCTGCCGCCGATATTGATCGGGCCGGTGGCTGTGGTGGTGAGCCGGAAGCGCAGATAGACAGCTAGCGATGTGGCGTAATGGGTGAAGCTGCCCGCCGCTGAAACCGTCTCGCCGGATAGATGATTCTGGGCGTACACGCTGTAGAACAGCTCGTTGGACACCCCGATGACGGGCACAATCCGCAGGCTTGCGCCCACGGGTAGCTGCGCTTGAAAGACATAGTTGATCAAGTAGATGCCCGGCCGGTCCGGCTGCAGAGAGATCACCTGTTCACCCGGCTGTAAGACGATGCCGCTTCCCTGGCCGAAGTTCTGGTTCCAGGTGAGGATGTCCTCGTTGCTGGCGGTGTATGGGTAGACATAGTACTGCGCGAACTCATTGTTCTCTGGGCCGATGGGTCCGGTGGGGCCAGTGGGTCCGGTGGCTCCAGTGGGTCCGGCGGGCCCGGTGGCGCCAGGGGAGCCGGTCGCGCCAGGGGTACCGGTCGCGCCGGTCGCCCCGGTAGGTCCGGTAGGCCCGGGCGCGCCATCGCTGCCCGTAGGGCCAATGGGGCCGGCTGGGCCAGTCGCGCCCGTTGGTCCCCGCAGTCCCGCCGCGCCAGCCGGCCCCGTCGGTCCGATCGGTCCTTGCTCGCCCTGAGGGCCCATCGGACCAGGGGAGCCGGTTGCGCCGGTCGGTCCAGCCGGTCCCATCGGCCCCTGATCTCCCGGGCGTCCTGTGTCGCCCTGTCGGCCGGGATCGCCCGTCGGGCCGGCTGGGCCCGGCACACCGGTGGGGCCGGGCAGGCCGGTTGCTCCCCGCGGCCCTGCGGGGCCCTGTGGCCCTGTGGAACCCGTTGGGCCGATTGCGCCGGTGGGCCCGGTCGGTCCAATGGGTCCGATTGGGCCGGCGGGGCCGGTCGGTCCAATGGGTCCGATTGGGCCGGTAGGGCCGGTCGGTCCAGGGGATGGCGGCGATTTGGGAGCCGGGCAAGGCCATGGACAAAAACACATTGGGAACCCTCCTCTCTCATGCTACTACGCTATGAAGCAAAGCGCTCTAGGTGTGCGCAGAGGGGTATAGAATGCCGCAAAACATCCAAAATAAGGGCAGGAAATATGCGTAGGAGGTTTGTCGGATGGAGCGAAAACTGCGGATCGCCCAGTATGGGTGTGGAAAAATGAGCGCATACACCATGCGCTACGTCTATGAGAAGGGGGCGCAGATCGTCGCCGCCCTGGACGTCAACCCCGAGCTGATCGGCAAGGACATCGCCGAGGTGATGGGCGGGGAGCGAACCGGTGTGGTCATCCGAGACGCGAAACAGGCCGATGAGGTGCTGAGCATGGTACGCCCCGACGCCTGCATCATCACCACCATGAGCCTGATGCAGGATGTGGCGGATGCCTTTGAGGTCTGCGCGCGCAACGGCGTCAATGCCATCAGCACCTGCGAGGAAGCTTTTTTCCCGGGGAACTCTTCCCCCAAGCTGACCAAACACCTGGACGCCTTGGCCCGGGAGCATCACTGCACCCTGTGCGGCAGCGGGTATCAGGATGTGTTCTGGGGCAATTTGATCAGCACGCTGGCGGGAGCGACCCACCGGCTGGACACCATCCGCGGGCGCAGCACCTACAACGTGGAGGACTACGGCATTGCCTTGGCGCAGGCCCACGGCGCGGGGCTGACCCTCGAGCAGTTCGAGAAGCAGATCGCGGCCGCCGATGCCCTCACCGACAGTGAGCGGCAGGAGCGCATTGAGCAGGGTGTTTTCCTGCCGTCGTACATGTGGAATGTCAACGGATGGCTCTGCGGCAAGCTTGGCCTGACGGTGCGCAGCCAGCGCCAACAGTGCGTTCCCCAGACCTACACGAATGAACTCTACTCCGAAACCCTGGGCATGAAAATCCCCGCCGGGTATGCCACGGGCATGAGCGCCGTGGTCACCACCCAAACCTGGGAGGGCGTCACCCTGATCACGGAGTGCGTTGGCAAGGTGTACGCCCCCGATGAGTACGACCAAAACGACTGGACCCTGGAAGGGGAGCCGAACACGCGTGCGGTCATTAACCGGCCGAACACCGTGGAGCTGACCTGCGCGACGGTGGTCAACCGTCTGCCCGATCTGATCAACGCGCCCAGCGGCTACACCACCACCGACCGTATGCCCACGCCGCGATACCGCACCCAACCGCTGCACACCGACGTCAAGCGGCCGCTGAAAAACCAGCACTGCGACGAGGAGGCGTAAAAGCCTGCGGCGCGGGGCTTGCCGGCACGCCATGGAGCAAGGGTCCCGCGTTTGCGGCAAAACCAGATGGCCGCTTGGCTATCGAAGTGGGAGGGCGCTCGATGAGCACTCTCCCACCATTTTGGAAGCGCGAAATTTCCACAGAAAAATTGCAAAAACGCCTTGACAGTAGAACGAATGTTTGCTAAGATGGGTACACAAAGGGAGGGGAACAAATGTTCCGCATCCCGGAATATGCACATGTTTCGCGGGCTGCAGACATAGGATGGGCAGAGCTGAACATGGAACAGAGGAGGTTGCCGGTATGTTGGATGGGTTGTTGCTGTTGTGGAGCTCGGCGTTGGTGGTCAGTATGGCGCTGGCCTTGGTCTACGGATGTATCTACGTGGTCAACCGCGCGCTGCGCAACCACCGGCTGCGTCCCTGCTCCCTGCTATGGTATCTGTCGCTGATGAGCTGCCGCATGGGCCGCAGAGATGTGTAGGGCGAAAGGAGACGGACCGGTTGACAGAGCAGGAGATGGAGACCTACCTGCGGCGCAAGCCGCAGCTCATGCTGGAGAAGAAGCAGCTCGCGGGCCGATGGGCCCGGCGCAGGGCTCAGGCGGCGGGGGAACCCCTGCCGCAGACGCCTGAGGACTACGCGCTGATGGAGCGGCGCGCCCAGGTGGAAACCGAGCTGGAGACCATCGATCTGTTGATGGACATGCTGACCGAAGAGCAACGCTTCATCGTTGAGCAGCGCTGCCTCGTCCCTGGAAAGCCCTCCTTTCATCGCATCGCCCACTGGTACGCTCTCCAGCAAGGTCAGGCCGGCCAGGCGGTGCTGCCGATGAACGACTATCAGGTGCGCTACCGATTCAACCAGGCCATGCAGGCCCTGGCGCAGTACATGCCTCAGGGCTCGGGAAGCGATGACAACCGTGTCGAGCAGAGGACCCCTGTTGCGGCGAACGGACGGGAGAGCGCTGCATCCGGCGCGCAGCGCAGGGAATGTCAACATCCGGGATGAAGGCGCCTCGGGCGATGTGGATTGGGGAAAAGGCAAACGGATTTATCAAAATAGCCGTATCTTGTTGCCATAAATGACGGCGGTAGCAAGCTGTCGAATCAAAAACACCCGACGAAAGCGCTGATAAAGCCGACGTTGGGCGTTTTTTGTGGAGGAGAGAGGGCGGAAAACGGGATGGCAAGCGTCGGCAATTTTGACAAATTGGGCGGGTGTGCTATAATGGATTCGTTACGATCTGTGCAAGCAACCGGCTCGGCGCGGTGTGCGCCGGGATTGGAAGGAGGATGCAGCCATGTGTGGCATCGTTGGCTATAACGGACAGCGCCAGGCGATGGATATCCTGATCTCGGGACTCAAGCGGCTGGAATACCGCGGGTACGACTCGGCGGGTATCGCGATTTTTAATGGCGAGAACATCGCCGTGACCAAGGCAAAAGGGCGGCTGGTCAACCTGGAGGGGAGACTGAAAGATGCGCCGCTGACGGGCTCGATCGGCATCGGGCATACCCGCTGGGCAACCCACGGCGAGCCCTCGGACATCAACTCCCATCCCCACACCGACGTCAAGGGCGAGATCGCTATCGTCCACAACGGCATCATTGAGAACTACCTGCCCTTGAAGGAGATGCTCCAGGGCAAGGGCTGCGTGTTCGTGTCGGAAACCGACACCGAGGTGGTGGCCCACTTACTGAACTACTATTATGAAGGCGACATGCTCGCCACCATCTACAAGGTGCTGCCGATGCTCAAGGGCTCCTTCGCGCTGGGCATCCTGTGCAAGAGCCAGCCCGAGAAGCTTTTTGCCGTGCGCAAGGACAGCCCGCTGGTGGTGGGTCACACCGACCACGGCTGCTTTATGGCCTCGGACATCCCGGCGATCTTGGAGTATTGCCGGGACGTGTATCTGCTGGATGATCTGGACGTGGCGGTGCTGGGCAAGGATGGGCTGGAAATCCTCGACGCCTTCGGCAACCAGCTCAACCGCGAGCCCCTGCACGTAGACTGGAACATCAAGACTGCGGAGAAGGGCGGCTATGAGCACTTCATGATCAAGGAGATCCATGAAGAGCCCCTGTCGCTCAAGGATACCCTGACCCCCCATGTGACCGCCGGGGGCGATCTGGACGCGGACAGCATGCCCGTGGACGCTGAGACCGTGCAAAAGATCGAGCACATCACCGTGCTGGCCTGCGGCACCGCCTACCACGCGGGCCTGGTGGGCAAGGCGCTGATTGAGAAAATCTGTCGCATCCCGGTGGACGCCGAGGTGGCCTCTGAGTTCCGCTACCGCGATCCCATCATCCAGCCCAACACGCTGTTCATCGTCGTGAGCCAGTCCGGCGAGACCGCCGACACCATCGCCGCCCTGCGCGAGGCCCAGAGCCAGGGATGCAAAGTGCTGGCCATCACCAACGTGGTGGGCTCCACCGTCAGCCGCGAGGCGGACTACGTCATCTACACTTGGGCGGGCCCGGAGATCGCCGTGGCCTCCACCAAAGCCTACATCTCCCAGCTGATGGTGTTCTATATCCTGACCTTGGACTTTGCCCTCAAGCGCGGCAGGCTGGACGCGGCGCAGGCGCACGGGCTCATCGGCGAGCTGATGGCCCTGCCGAGCAAGGCCAAGGACCTGCTGGATCAGAAAAACCGCATCCAGCGATTCGCCCACACCCATTATGACCATCACAGCGTCTTCTACCTGGGCCGCGGGCTGGATTACGCCCTGGCTCAGGAGGCCAGCCTGAAGCTCAAGGAAATCTCTTACATCCACTCGGAAGCCTATGCCGCCGGCGAACTCAAGCATGGCACCATCGCCCTGATCGAGCCGGGAACTCTGGTGGTCGCCTTGGTGACCCAGCGGCAGCTGATGGAGAAGACCATCTCCAACATCAAGGAGGTCAAGGTGCGCGGGGCCGAGGTGCTGGCGCTGTGCACGCCGGACACCGCTGACGAGGTGGAAAAGGAGGTGGACGTGGTCTGGCGTATCCCGGGCGTGCCCGCGGACCTGGCCCCTGTGCTGACCATCGTCCCCATGCAGATGCTGGCCTATTACATGGCGCTGGAGAAGGGCTGCGATATCGACAAGCCCCGCAACCTGGCCAAGAGCGTCACTGTCGAGTGAATCATCGCCCCCGCAGCCGCGGGGGCTACGCATATGAGGAGGAACTGCCATGAAGCAGTGTCTGGTGATCGTCGACTATCAGCGGGATTTCGTGACCGGCAGTCTGGGGTTCCCCGGCGCGGTTGCGATCGAGCAGGCCCTGACGGCGCGGCTGCAGACCGCCTTGGAGCAGGGCTGGGACATCTACTGCACCCTGGATACCCACGACGAGGGGCGCTATTTCACCTCCCGGGAAGGGGTAGCCCTGCCCATCGGGCACTGCTTCGCCGGCACCGACGGCTGGAAGCTCTACGGCCGCGTCGGCGAGCTGGTGTCCGAGGCCCCGGAGGGCCGAGTGCATATGGTGGAGAAGAACTGCTACGGCTCGGAGGACCTGCGGGAGCGATTGATGCAGGGACGGTATGACGCGGTGCTCTTCGGCGGGGTGGTTACCCACATCTGCGTGCTCTCCAACGCCATCCTTTGCCAGAGCGCGCTGCCGGACATCCCCATCACGGTGGACGCGGCCTGCTGCGCCAGCAACGACCCGGCGCTGCACGAGAAAGCCCTGGATGTGCTCGAGGGACTCAACATCCATGTCATCAACCGGGAGATCGGGGATCATCCGGCGCTGGAGACGATCAGGACCCGCCGCAGCGTGCGCGCCTATCAGCAACGGCCGATACCCAGGGCGGTATTGGCGCGCATCCTGGACGCCGCCCAGTGGGCGCCCAGCGGCAGCAACCGCCAGGACACCGAGCTGATCGTGCTGACCCGGGCCGAGGATTTGGAAACCATCAACCAGGCGGTGCGTCAGGCATACCTGCGCTACCCCTTGGATGAGGAGACCTATCCCGCCATCGCCGCGGGCTGCCGGGCCGCCCGGGCCGATGACTACTGCTTCACCTTCCAGGCGCCAGTGTTGGTCATCGCCGCGGGCAGGCGGGACAACCAGAACGCCATGGCCGACAGCGCCTGCATGCTGGAAAACCTGATGCTGGCCGCCCACAGTTTGGGCGTCGGCAGCTGCTATGTCAACCAGCCGCGCTGGATGGGCGAGCAACCCGCCCTGCGCCAGACGCTGTCCAAAATGGGCGTCGACAGCAGCCGGGTGATCTGTGGGGCGGCGGTGCTTGGGTACGCCGCCGGCGAAGCGCCCAAGGCGCCTGCGCGCAAACCAGGGCGCGTGCGCTTCGTGTAGGGGGATACGCGCATGCAAGATTTAAATTTTGAACAGATGATGCGGATGCAGCGCGAACTGCAGGCGCTGCACGCCGGGGAGTGGGATACGCTGACGCCTGAGGTCGGCCGCAGCCAACTGCTCTGGATGGTTGAGGAGGTCGGCGAGGTCATCGCTATCTTCAAGAAGAAGGGCGCCCAAGCCATCATGGAGGACCCCGCGGTGCGGGCGGCCTTCCTGGAGGAAATGGGCGATGTAATCATGTATTTTACAGACGTGCTGCTCTGCATGGGGGTCGCCCCGGAGGAGTTCGCCGCCGCCTACGTCCACAAGCACGACTACAACATGCAGCGGGACTACCGCGCCCAGAACCGCGCGCTCTATCAAGGTCAAGCGGAGGACGCATAAACCCGAGGCCGCGAGCACAGAATACCGGAAAATGATCCTTGACGGCGAGTATGCGGTATGGTAGAATAACTAAGTCAAGCAGGGACTGTCCGTCTCTCACCTGCCGGCATGAGCCAGGCATGGTCGTGAAAAAACAAAATTTTCCCAGGTGGAAGATTGCGTTGCGGGCAGGGAACTGCCCGCTTTTCTTTGTTCCTAATAAAGACACGGAGGTGCTTAACCATCGCACAAGAATGGATGATCAATGATGAAATTCGTGATCCCGAGCTGCGGGTGATCGGCCCGGACAATGCCCAACTGGGCATCATGTCTCTGGCGCAGGCCATGCGCATGGCGGAGGAGCTGAATCTGGACCTGGTCAAGATCGCCCCGACGGCCAAGCCCCCGGTTTGCCGTATCATGGACTATGGCAAATACCGCTTTGAGGCCGCCAAGAAGGAGAAAGAAGTCCGGAACAATCAGAAGGTGATCACCATCAAGGAGGTGCGCCTGTCTGCCACCATTGAAGAGCATGACATGCAGGTTAAGCTCAAAAATGCCGTGAAGTTTTTGAAGGACGGAGACAAGGTGAAGGTCAATATCCGATTCCGCGGCCGCCAGGTCACCCACTCGGAGGTGGGCCTGCGGGTGATGCAGGCATTCCTCAAGCTGCTGGACGGAGAGTGCACGGTGGAGCGCCCGCCGCGCATGGAAGGCCGCAACATGTTCATGATTCTTGCACCCAAGAATTAGTTTGAGAGGAGGACCATCCCCATGCCTAAGATCAAGACCAACCGCGCCGCTGCCAAGCGGTTCAAGGTGACCAAGTCCGGTAAGGTGAAGATGCAGCAGACGATGCGCCGCCATATCCTGACCTCCAAGACCACCAAGCGCAAGCGCCACCTGCGCACCCCGGCCTATCTGTCCCCCGCCTTTGCCAACAACATCAAGGCGATGATCCCCTACAAGTAAACCGAAACGAAAGATAATTTCGGGGGGACGGATTGCGGTTCCCCTACCATGAGGAGGTAGTACCCTATGGCTCGCATCAAGAGGGCTGTCAATGCCAAGAAGAATCACAAGAAAGTTCTGAAGCTGGCGAAGGGCTATTATGGCCGCAAGAGCAAGCTGTTCAAGGTTGCCAATCAGCAGGTGATGAAGTCCCTGCAGTACGCCTACATCGGCCGCCGGCTGCGCAAGCGCGACTTCCGCAAGCTGTGGATCGCCCGTATCAACGCCGCCGCCCGCATCAACGGCATCTCCTACAGCCGCATGATGAACGGCCTGAAGAAGTCCGGCATCGAGATCAACCGCAAGATCCTGGCGGACCTGGCCGTCAACGACGCCGCGGCCTTCACCGCGCTGGCGGAGCAGGCTAAGGCCGCCCTGGCGTAAAACAAACCCATCCCAAAGCGCAAACCAAAATGGTTCGCGCTTTTTTTATTGACAGTTTGGGTCTACAGATGTAAACTCATGGTGAGGGTTGACGAATGTAGACTGGAGGGAACGCAATGGACCTGCATTTGGCCGAGGGAGAGTACCGATTCTGCAGCATTGTGTGGGAGCGGGGAGCGATCGCCTCGGGGGACCTGGCCCAGGAGGGCGCGCGGCGGCTGGACTGGAAAAAATCCACCTGTTACACGGTACTGCGCAGGCTGTGCCAGCGGGGCATCCTGACCAACGAGAACGCCCAGGTACGCGCCCTGGTTGGCCAGGAACAGGTTCAGCGCCAGCAGAGCGTGGAGATGGTGGAGCGCACCTTCGGCGGTTCGCTGCCGCGGTTTCTGACCGCCTTCATGCAAGGCCGGCGCATCAGCGATCAGGAGGCGGAGCAGCTCAAGGCGCTGATCGACAACTATCGCAGGGGAGGGAAACCGGATGAGTGAGGTCATCAGTCAGGGTTTTGTGGTTGTGCTGGGCATGAGCGTGACGGCCAGCGCCGTGATACTGGCGGTGTTGGCGGCGCGACTGTGCCTGAGGCGGATGCCCAGCAGCTACAGCTATGCGCTGTGGGCGGCGGTCGGGCTGCGACTGATCTGTCCGGTATCCCTGAGCGCGCCCTTTGGTCTAATCAACGGGCGGCCGGTGCCCTGGGACCTGGCCTATATGGCCCAGCCGCGGGTGGATTTGGGGATCAGCGGCCTGAACGCCGCGGTGAACGGCAGCCTGCCGGCGGCGACGCCCTATGCCAGCGCCAACCCGATGCAGATTTATCTCTTTCTGGCGGCGCTGGTATGGACGGCGGGCCTGGCGGTGGGTCTGGGGACGGCGCTGATTGGCTACGGTCGGCTGCGCTGGCGGCTGCGGGGCGCGGTGATCCTGGAGCCCGGGGTGTACGAGAGCGAGCGGGTGGGGACGCCCTTCGTGTTGGGGCTATTTCGGCCGCGCGTCTACCTGCCAACGGGCATGGCCGAGTCGGATCGGCGCCTGGTGCTGATACATGAGCGCGCGCACATTGCCCGAGGAGACCCCTGGGTATCGCTGATCGGCTGGGTCCTGAGGTGGGTGCATTGGTTCAATCCACTGGTTTGGCTGGCCTACAACCGGATGCGGCGGGATATGGAGATCAGCTGCGATGAGCGGGTGGCGCGGCGGATGGACCGGCAGGCGCGATGCGACTACGCCGAGGGATTGGTCCGCGCCGCTGGGCGGCAGGGGTTCTTCGGCGGACTGGCCTTCGCCGAGCCGCCGATCGGCGATCGGGTGCGCCGGGTGCTGCACGCCAAACGACCCGCGCGCTGGGTGGCGATCTGCGTGGGCGCGGCGCTGGCGGCATTGACCATCTTTCTGCTGATCAATGCGCCGTCGGACCGGGGGATGGGCAGCCTCGCCTCGACGGGGGCAATCCCGGCGCGTGCAGTGGTCTCGGAGAGCCCGACGCCGGTCTGGATCGGACGGCTCCGTCAGATGTGATCCTCAGCTTTTCCCGTCAGGCACAAAGTGAGAAACCGGGACGCGCACGCGCGTCCCGGTTTCTCAATCGTCCAAGATTCTATAGCGAGCGTTTCGCAGGCAGAGAAAGCTGGTGATCGATCCGACCAGCCCGGTGAAGATGAAAATCAGCGCGGTGCCTGAACCCGGACCGACGCCCACCAGTGGGGTGAGGGACGCGCCCGCCTGACTGGCCATGAGCGGCTCAAAGACCTGATCGGCCAGCGCGCCGCCCAGCAGGTAACCCGTCGGGATGGTAAAGTACTGCAGCGTATCGCGGGCGGAGAAGACCCGGCCCTGCATGGAGATGGGCACCTGAGTGCGCATGATGGTGGTCAGGTTGGCGTTGAGAAAAGGCAATGGTAGATTGCCCAGCGCCGCGCCGACGACCCAGAACCAGGGCTGGCGGCCCAATCCCCAAGCCAGATCGCATAGTAGAAAGGACACGCCGCAGGAGAAAAAGATCACCCATACCCGGCTCTTGGGCGGCGGCAGCGCCGTCACCAACAGGCTGCCCGTCAAGCTGCCCAGGCCGATGGCCGAGGACACCATGCCCAGGATCACCTCATCGTTGCCCGTGCGCGCCAGGATCAGCGCCGACACCATGGGGCCGTTGCCCGCCATGCTGGCCAGCAGGTTGATGAAGGCGAAAAACAGGATCATGCGCAGCAGAACGCCATGGCTCCTGAGAAAGGCAAAACCCTCGCGGCAGTTACGCCAGGAGAAACCCTCCCGCTCGGACACGGTCGGCTGATGGGGAATGCGGATGAAAAAGGCCAGGGAGATGAACGCGCAGCAGAAACTGACCAGATCGACCGTCAACACGGCTTCCAGACCGCCGAACGCCAGCAGCGCGGTGGCCAGGGCGGGGGTGAGCAGCGTGACCAGGGAGTTGGACAGCGCCTGCAGCCCGCCCACGCGGGTGTATTGCTCCGGTGGGGCCAGCACGCTGACCGTCACCGTGGCCGCGGGAATCTGAAAGGCGTTCATCAGGCTCAGCAGCAGGTTGATGACATACAGGTGCCAGACCGCCAGGACGGCGCCGCGATAGAGCAGCAGCACCGCGAGGGTGCCCATGGCGGCGACAGTGTCAGCGATGAGCATGATGGCCTTTTTATTCCACCGATCCGCCAACGCGCCAGCCACGAAGCTGAACAGGATGCTGGGCAGATAGGTGCAAAAGGCCAGCAGCGCAACGCTCATAGCGGTTCCTTGCTGTTGATAGGCCCAGATGATCAGCGCAAAACTAGTCATGGCGCTGCCTAGGGAGGAGACGGCCTGCCCACCCCACAGCAGGAGGAAGGGACCAAGGCCTGCGAAAAGCGTCTGTCGTTGTTTCATGAGACTTTGCTCCTTTTCTGATTCGCGTTAACCACATCAGAAGTGCAAAGCCTGAGCGGACGGTTGGTCACCGCTCCATGGGGTTCCGTCCGGAATCAGACCGCACATGGAGCCAGAACGATGCAAAGGGGGGACCAGCGCTTAAATATCATGACGCATCACCTCCAATCACGAAAGACTGTTCTTATCATATCACAGCGTTGGGGGCAAGAAAAGCGCGAAAAGCGCTGTGGAAGCGGGCGCTGGGCGCGGGAAAGCGCAGGCAACGGCGTGGAAAAGCGCAGAGAACGGCGCGGGAGCCGCGAGAAGTGGAGGCTTGAGCGGCGGGGAAGGCGGGATTTGTCACATGCGCGGGCAGCGCGCTGGCATTGAAAAGTGAGACGAGATGGGCTATGATGAAGGGACGGGGACACGCGACGGGGTCGGCGCGGCCGATGGCGCGCAGGCTCGCGATGGCGGCGCTGGACGCCTCGGCGCAAACGGTCGTCCGACAAGTGAGCCGCGGATATGCATGCGACGGAGGAAACAGGATGGAGCAGATTACCAGCCGAAACAACCCCACAGTCAAGGCGATGCGCGCGCTGCTGGAGCGCAAGGGACGCCGCGAACAGAGCAGCTGCCTGATCGAGGGGTTCACCCTGCTGGAGGAGGCCCTGCGGGCGCAGGTGGCGGTGCGGACGCTATTTGTGCTCGAAGGGCGGGAGGGACGCCTGGCCGGGTTGGACGTCAATTGCCGCGTGTACTGCGCGCCGGAGGCGGTGATGCAGGCTATGGGGGACACCCGCAACACCCCGGAGGTGGTGGCGCAGATCGCCCTGCCGCAGCAGCCGGCGTTGCCCCAGGAGGGGCTGGTGCTCGCGCTGGACCGGGTGCAGGACCCGGGCAACGTGGGCACCCTGATTCGCTCGGCCGACGCGATGGGCGCGCGGGCGGTGGCGCTCTCCCCGGGCTGCGCGGACTGCTGGTCGCCCAAGGTGGTGCGCGCGGCGATGGGGTCGCTATTTCATCTGCCGGTGTGCGCCGAGGTGGAGCTTTCCGGCTATCTGACGGCATTCGCCCAGGCCGGCGGGCAGGTGATCGGGGGACTGCTGGAGGGGGGCTGCCTCTACGAGACGGCGGTGCGGCCCGACTGCGCGGTGGTGGTGGGCAACGAGGCTCAGGGCATCGATCCGGCGCTGCGATCGCTGGTGACGGGGGTGCGCATCCCCATGGCGGGGGCGGCCGAGAGCCTCAACGCCGCTGTGGCGGGCAGCATCCTGCTGTATGAGGCGCGGAGGCAGCTGGACGCGCGCGGCTGACACGGGCAGGAAAATTTGCTTTTTGCTTGCAATTTTGCAGGAATGTGGTATACTATGTTCTAACTTACACGAAGAACAGGAGAGTACCCCGAAATCCTATGCGGTAGAGAGGCGGCGTCACCGGCTGAAAGCGCGGCTGGCAGCGGATCGGGGGAAGTTCGCCTGGGAGTGTCCGCGCTGAAACAGCAGTAGGCGCGGCGGGTCCGGCCCGATACAGCCGAAGATGAGGCCGAGCAATCGGCGAATGTGGGTGGTACCACGGGGAGATATGCCCCCGTCCCAGCAAACAGCTGGCGCGGGGGCTTTTTGTATGGCCCGGCGCGCCGATCAGGGTAAAGGAGAGGATACCATGCGAGAGAAATTGGACGCCATTTTGCAGCGCACCCGGGAGAGCCTGGAGCAGGCCGACCGGGCCGAGGCCGTGGAGAACCTGCGGGTGTGGGCCCTGGGCAAGAAGGGAGAGCTGACCGGTCTGCTGCGCGGCATGGGCCAGCTGCCCGCCGAGGAGCGGCCCAAGATGGGCGCGATGGTCAACGAGGTGCGCGAGCAGATCACCCAGCTGCTCGACGAGCGCAAGCGCACCCTGGCCGCCAAGGAGCAACAGCTGCGCCTGGCCGCCGAGGCGGTGGACGTCACCCTGCCGGGCAAGACCATGGAGTTCGGCCGCATCCATCCCCTGCGCCAGGTGCAGCGGGACCTGGAGGCGGTGTTCACCGGGATGGGGTTCACCGTGGAGGACGGCCCGGAGGTGGAGCTGGACTATTACAACTTTGAGATGATGAACATCCCGAAAAATCACCCCGCCCGGGACATGCAGGACTCGATCTACATCAATCCTCAGATCCTGCTGCGCACCCACACCTCGCCCACCCAGAGCCGGGCGATGCAGCGCGACCCGCTGCCCATCCGCATCGTGGTGCCCGGCCGGGTATACCGCTATGACGAGGTGGACGCGACCCACTCGCCGATCTTCCATCAGATGGAAGGGTTGGTCGTGGACAAGGGCATCAACATGGGCCACCTGAAGGGTACGTTGGACGCCTTCGCCCGGGCGATGTTCGGCCCGGAGACCCGGACCCGCCTGCGGCCGAGCTACTTCCCCTTCACGGAGCCCAGCGCAGAGGTGGACCTGTCCTGCGCGATGTGCGGAGGCAAGGGCTGCAACATCTGCAAGGGCACCGGATGGATCGAGGTGCTGGGCAGCGGCATGGTCAACCCCCGGGTGCTTCAGCTCAACGGCATCGACCCCAACGAGTACTCCGGCTTCGCCTTCGGGCTGGGTCTGGACCGCATCGCCATGATCAAATACGGCATTTCTGACATCCGCCTGTTCCTGGAGAACGACGCGCGTTTCCTGGAGCAGTTCTAAGCCGCATGAAAGGGGAGATACGAGCATGTTAACGCCATACAATTGGCTCAAGCAATATGTGGACCTGCCCGAGCTGTCCGCCGAGGACTATGCTGAGCGCATGGTGATGACCGGGACCGAGGCCGAGTCGGTCGCCTACCTGGGGGTGAACTTCTCCGGCGTGGTGGTCGGTACCATCCTGAAGATCGAAAAGCACCCCGACAGCGACCACCTGCAAATCTGTCAGGTGGATGTGGGCGACGAGGTGCTGCAGATCGTCACCGGGGCGGACAACGTCTTCGAGGGCGCGCATGTGCCCGTGGCCACCCCCGGGGCCAAGCTGCCCGAGATGACCATCAAGCCCACCAAGATGCGCGGCGTGGCCTCCAACGGCATGCTCTGCTCGGGCGAGGAGATGGGCATCACCGAGGAGGACGAGGCCGGCGCGGGCGTGTACGGCATCATGATCCTGAGCGAGGACACCATCAACGGCACCGATATGCACGAGGCCCTGGACTGGCAGGGCGCGCAGATCGACTTCAAAATCCTAGCCAACCGGCCGGACTGTCTTTCGGTGATCGGACTGGCCCGGGAGAGCGCCGCGGTGTTCGACGCGCTCTTCAAGATGCCTGAGGTGCAGGTGGCCGAGACCTACCCCGAGGACATCCATAACATCGCCAAGGTACAGGTGGAGGCCCCGGACCTGTGCCCCCGGTACATGGCCCGGGTGGTCAAGAACATCAAGATCGCGCCCTCGCCGCGCTGGATGCGCCGGGCGCTGACCGCGGCGGGCATGCGCCCGATCAACAACATCGTGGACATCACCAACTATGTGATGCTGGAGATGGGCCAGCCCATGCACGCATTCGACCTAGCCACCGTGGGGGAGAACACCATCGTGGTGCGCCGGGCCAAGGAGGGCGAGAAGCTGATCAGCCTGGACCACGCCGAGCGGGTCCTGACCGACCGGATGCTGGTCATCGCCGACCCGATCCATGCGGTGGGTCTGGCCGGGGTGATGGGCGGAGAGAACTCCGAAATCACCGAAAACACCGAGAACGTGCTGCTGGAAGCGGCGGTGTTCGACCAGGCTGCGGTGCGCGGCTGCGCTCGGGGGCTGGGGCTGCGCACCGAGGCCTCCATGCGCTTTGAGAAGGGGCTGGACATCGAGAACGTCGCCCTGGCCCTGGACCGGGCGGCCCAGCTGATCGAGCTGCTGGGCGCGGGCGAGGTGGTGCGCGGGGTGATCGACGTGCGCGCCCAGGTGCCCCGGGACCATGTGATCGCTACGACGGCCTCGCGCCTGAACCGCTACATGGGCGTGACGGTGGAGACGGCCGAGATGGTCAGCATCCTGAGCCGGCTGGGCATCGCCGTGACCGTGGAGGGCGACAGCCTGGTCTGCCGCATTCCCAGCCACCGCCAGGATATGGACACCTACGCCGACCTGGCCGAAGAAATCCTGCGCATCCACGGGTTCGACGCCCTGCCCAGCCTGCCCATGACCGGCGTGGCCAAGGGCGGGTTGAGCCGGGAGCAGAAGCTGGCCTGGAAGATGCGCGACACCCTATGCGCCCTGGGCATGGACGAGATCTACACCAACTCCATGACCGGCTCCTTCGTGTTCGACCGGCTGGGCCTGCCCGAGGACGCGCCCGAGCGGGTGAGCGTGCCGCTGTACAACGGATTCGGCGAGGAGCAGAACCAAATGCGCACCCTGCTCACGCCCAATATGCTCCAGACCCTGGCCCTGAACGCCAACCGCAAGCTGGCCAAGGGCTGCTTCTACGAGCTGGATCGGGTGTTCATCCCCAAGGCGCTACCCATGACCGAGCTGCCCGACGAGGTGCGCAAGCTCTGCCTGGGCGTGTACGGCGTCAAGGACGGCTTCTTCCACCTCAAGGGCATTCTGGAGACCTTCGCCCGGCACATGGACCTGCCGGAACTGACCTTCACCGCGGGCGGGCCGGACTGGCTGCACCCCGGCCGCAGGGCGCAGATCACCCTGGGGGATATGCCCGTGGGCGTCATGGGCGAGGTGCATCCCGATGTGATCAAGGCCTATGACGCGCCGAGCCGCGCCTGCGTGGCGGAAATGGACGTGCAGACCCTGCTGGACGCGGTGCGCGACGCCAAGAAGGTGACCCCGCCCTCGAAATTCCAGGCGGTGCAGCGCGACCTGGCCCTGGTAATGGACGCCAAGGCCCCGGTCGGCCCGCTGATGGCGCTGCTCAAGAAGCAGGGCGGTCAGTATCTGGAGTCCATCAGCGTGTTCGACGTATATCAGGGCGAGCAGGTGGGAGAGGGCCTGAAGAGCGTGGCCTTCTCGATCACCTTCCGCGCGGAGGACCACACCCTCAAGGATGAGGAGATCACCCGGGCGATGAAAAAGATGACCGGCGCGGCCGAGCGGCTGATGAACGCCAAACTGCGCAGCTAAGACGCGCGACCTAGGGGGGCGATCGAGGGATCGCCCCCCATCTTTTTATCTCGCGCCGGGTATGGTACAATGGCCGAAAAAGGAGTCGATGAACATGCCACATCCAATGCACATTGTCGCGGTGGGCGGCCTGGTGGAGCGGGAGGACGGCCAGGTGCTGCTGGTGCGCAGCTTCTACAGGGGCTGGGAGTTCCCCGGCGGCCAGGCCTACGAGGGCAAGCCGATTCGCTATCTGGAGCGGTACCTGCTGCCCAGGGACGGCGGCGACTCGTGAACAATCTCTTTATTCGGGGCGCGCGGCTACAGCCGGATCGGCCTGAACCGAGGGGGGAGCGCTACGCTTTTGACCTGCCGGCGGTGCGCCATATCGAGCGGATCCGATTCGAGCAGCCGGTAACCTTCCTGGTCGGGGAGAACGGCATGGGTAAATCCACGATCCTGGAGGCGCTCGCCGTGGCCGCCGGACTCAACGCCGAGGGCGGCAGCGCCAATTTCCGCTTCTCCTCCCAGGACACCCACGGGCCGCTGGGCGGCTATCTGACGCTGATCCGGGGCCCCAGAAGGCCCCAGGATGGATTCTTTCTGCGGGCGGAGAGCTTCTACAACGTGGCCACCGAGGTGGACCGGCTGCAACAGGAGGCGCCGGGCGATCTGCTGCGCAGCTACGGCGGACGCAGCCTGCACGCCCAGAGCCACGGGGAGAGCTTCATGGCGCTGATGCTCAATCGATTTCGGGGCGGAGGACTCTATCTGCTCGACGAGCCCGAGGCCGCCCTCTCCCCCCAGCGGCAGCTGGCCATGCTGTGCAGGATGGACCAGCTGGCCCGGGAAGGGGCGCAGATGATCATCGCCACCCACTCGCCAATCCTGATGGCTTACCCGAGGGCGGATATCTATGTGTTAGAGGAGGCGGGACCGATCAAAACGCCTTACGAGCAGACCGAGCATGTGCGCGTGACCAAGGCATTCCTCAACAACCCGCAAGGCATGCTGCGCGTTCTGCTGGAGGAGGAACCCTTGCCATAGCGGCGATGCTATGGTATACTAAACTTACCGAATGTCTTTTCGGAGAAAGAGGGTATTCGTCCTGGACGGTCGACCTAGATGCGAGGACCCCAGTCCTCGCTTTGCAAAGCGAAACGTTGCTCACCGCGTATCCTTGCGGCCAATTGGCCGGGAGAGATAGGTCGTGGGCTTTTTTGCGTAGGGAAATTGCCCGAGGACAGGGTGTCCATCGACAACTTAATTGGAGGGATTCCTTTTCATGGACAGTCACAGTATAGGGCTGATGATCGTACTCGCGGCCCTCATCATGATGTCGGCCTACTTTTCAGCCACTGAGACCGCCTTCTCAACCTTCAACCGCATCAAACTCAAGAGCCTGGCCGATGGGGGGAACCGCCGCGCCAAACTGGCGCTGCGTCTATCGGAGAACTACGACAAACTGCTCTCCACGATCCTGATCGGCAACAACATTGTCAACATCGCCTCCGCGTCCATGGCAACCGTGCTGTTTGTCCGATTCCTGGGGGATATCGGCGTGACGGTTTCCACGGTGGTGATGACGGTACTGGTGCTCATTTTCGGTGAAATCTCCCCCAAGAGCTTGGCCAAGGAAGCGCCGGAGCGCTTTTGCATGTTCTCCGCGCCGATTCTGAATATCTTTCTCAAAGTGCTCACGCCGCTGAATTTCATCTTCATGCAGTGGAAGAAGCTGTTGAGCAAGATCGTCAAAGTGCAATCCGACCGCGGCATCAGCGAGCAGGAACTGCTGACCCTGGTGGATGAGGCGCAGCAGGAGGGCGGTCTGGACCCCCAGGAGAGCGAACTGATCCGCAGCGCCATCGAGTTCAACGACCTGGAAGTGGACGACATCCTCACCCCCCGGGTGGATGAGACCGCCGTGGCCCTGGACGACAGCCTGGAGGAGATCGCCGCGGCCTTCCGCGAATCCGGCCACTCCCGCCTGCCCGTTTACGGGGAGGATATCGACGAGGTCGTGGGCATCCTGCACCAGAAGGACTTCTACACCGAGGCCCTCGAGCAGGGCAAGCCCCTGAGCGAGGTGCTGCAAAGCGCGCTGTTCGTGCCAGCAGGGATGCACATTTCCCAGCTGCTCAAGCTCCTGCAACAGAAAAAGACCCACCTGGCCATCGTCACCGACGAGTACGGCGGCAATATGGGCGTGGTCACCATGGAGGATGTGCTGGAGGAGCTGGTGGGCGATATCTTCGACGAGCACGACGAGGTTTCCATCGAGGTTGAACAGCTCTCCCCCAACAGCTACCGCTTTGCGGGCAACGCGGACCTGGACGATGTTTGCCAGGTGCTGGGCATCCCGGAGGAGGAGTGCGACAACAACACCCTCAACGGCTGGCTGGTGGAGAAACTCGAGCGCATCCCCAAGGTCGGCGAGGAGTATCGGCAGGGCGGCCTGCGCTTTATCGTGGATCAGGCGGACGCCCGTCGGGTGCTGAAGGTGCGCTGCATCCGCGAGGAGATGAAAACGGCTTGATCAACCGAGGACCCGAACCCCATTGTGGGGAGCGGGTCCTCCTTGTCAAAGGGGGAGACGCAGATGATCTCGACACACGAACCGGACAACGGCGGGGCGCAGGCGGTTTTTGCGCTGCTGAAGCAGTGGTGCGACGGGCTGCTGGCCCACCAGATCCCGGAGGCGGCGGGTGCGCGCCTGGCGGGCGGTTTTCTCTGCCCGGCCTGCGCTCGGGTGCACGGGCGCAGCGCCGACGCGGTCTATCCGTTGCTGTATATGGCCCAGGCCACAGGGGAGGACCGATATCGCCTGGCGGCCGAGGCCGTGTACGAATGGTCCGAGCAGGTTTCCAGCCGAAGGGACGGGAGCTATTTCAACGACACCAACGCCACCTGGCAGGGTATCACCGTATTCTCAGTCATCGCCCAGGGGGAGGCGCTGCTCTACCACGGACAGGCGCTCAGCGAGGCGGCCCGGGCCCGGTGGCAGGCGCGCATGGCCCGGGCGCTGGACTTTTTGCACCGATACATCGATACCGCCCAGGCCAACATCAACTACCCCATCACCTGCGCCGCGGCCATGGCCGTGGGCTACCGGGTGCTGGGGCGCGAGGCGGACGGCCGCAAGGCGCGGGAACTGGCTAACCGGGCGATCCGTTATCTGACGGCCGAAGGGTTGATCTTCGGCGAGGGCAAGCCGAATGATCTGGTGACGGCCAAGGGTTATCGCGCGGTGGACCTAGGTTACAACGTCGAGGAATCCCTGGGCGCGCTTGCCACCTACGGGCTGCTGATGGAGGACGACGCGGTGCTGGAACAGACTGAGCGGGCGATGCGCGGGCATCTGCCCTTTCTGTTGCCCGACGGCGGATGGGACAACAGCTGGGGCAGCCGCAGCGCCAAGTGGACATATTGGGGCAGCCGCACCTCCGACGGGTGTCAGATCGCCTACGGGCTGCTGGCGGGGCGCGACCCGCTCTTTGCCGAGGCCGCTTGGCGGAACTTTGACAGTTACCGCGCCTGCACCGAGGAGGGATTGCTCCACGGCGGGCCGATGTATGCCCGCGCGGGGCAGGCGCCCTGTATCCACCACACCTTCTGCCACGCCAAGGCGCTGGCCGCTTGGCTGGACCACGGGGTGTGCGCGCGGCCCGGGCTGGCGCTGCCCCGGGAAACGCGGCAGGGTTGGCGACAGATCCCCAGCGTGGGGGTGGGGTTGATCACCCGGGGGCCGTGGACGGCAACCCTGTCGGACTACGACTATGATCCCTATCTGCACCCCACGGCGGGCCTGACCCTGCTCTGGCACCGGAAGGCGGGGCCCCTGATCGCGGCTACGATGCCGGAATATGAGCTGGTTGAGCCCAACAACATGCAGCTGCCCGACGCGCTGGACAACATCTGTCAGACGCCCCGGGCGGAGGTGGAAGGCGCGCGCAGCGATCTAGACCCCGAGGCGCATTGGCGGCCGGTGGACGGGCGCACGGGCGAGGTGGAGGGCCGTGTCGGCGCTTGGGCGTTGCGCACGCGCATCGCCTTTGAGGAAAAGCGGGTGACGCTCCAGGTGCGCTGCCAAGGGAATGGGGTGTATCGGCTGCCCTTGATCGCGCCCGGGGACGCGCGCACGACGCTCGCCGACGGGAATCTGTCGATCGATCGAATCGACGGGGTGCACATCCGGCTGCGCGCCGACGCGCCGCTGTCCGTGGAGCCGGCGCTGGACAGGCGGGTGTTCCACCCCATCGGCGGGTTCGAGACCCTGCATGTGCTCGCACCGCTGCGGGCGGAGGAAGCGCTGACGCTTCAAATTGAGGTCGACTAAAAGAGGGGACGCGCAGCGCGCGTCCCCTCTTTTAGTTCTGCAGGATCAATACTGCCCATAGGCGGCGACGGCCTCCATGACCACCCGCATGCTGGCCAGGGAACTGCCGTTGTTGATGGAGCCGGCGGTGGAGAGATTGAGGCCCCGGGAACCGGTTTGGCGGATGGCCAGACAATCGCGCTTGACCTCGGCGGTGATGGACTCGGGATCGTTGCGCATGAAGGTCAAGGGCGCGAGCTGCCCATCGATGCGGGTGCGGGGCATGGCTTGCCGAATCTGTTGGACCGTGACCGTCGGGCCGAAATTGCACCCTGTCAGATTCAACCGGCCCAGGATGGGCAGTAGATGACCCATCGCCGAGTCGGAGTGCTGGTAGCGCTCATCCCCCGGATCGGGACTCTGGGCGTTGAAAACCCGCTGCAACACGGGGTAGCCAAACAACTCATACATCTGGGGGGTCATGAGGTTGCAGTCGTCATCGGCGAAGGAGAAGCCATGGGGCGCGCTCTCCGGGCAGTAGCCGGCCTCCCGATGGAACAGGTCGATATATCCCAGGATGATCTTGGCGATGGCATCGCGCAGGCGCACGAAAAGATCGGGATCATCATAGTAGAGAAAGAGCAGACGCTCCACGCCGTAGATCGAGGTGGCCAAGGTGACCGGGCCGCGGACGTGATGCCACACCGGCGGGGTGATGCCATAGGTTTCATAGATGCGCTTTTTCTCCTCGGCCCAGTTGGGCGGCAGCACGAAATCCCGCAGGGCCTGATCATCCATCGCCTCCACGCGGTCGAGCTGGGCGCTGAGGGCCTCGAGGGTGGTCAGGGTACCGTGCAGCCAGGTGGTATTGCCATCAAAGCGGTATTCCCCGCCGAACACCTCTCCGATCTGGCGATAGGCGGGGAAGGCCGCGTCCTCCGGAGGCAGCTCTTCGCGCAGCAGGCGCAGGCCGACGATCTTTTCCGCCAGGTCGTTGTAGCGGCGATTGAGATCCAGCCGACGCGAACGAGGGGTATAGCCCCAAGGATTACCCGCCTCGCCCAGCTCGGCAAAGACGCACTCATCGCTCATGCGAATCCCCAGGGCGACCTGAGTGGCGGCGGGATTAAAACAGTTGTCAAGATGAGCGGCGGCATCCGCCCGCCAGAAGGATTCGAGAAAAGCGTCCACAGGAAGCCCTCCTTAACACATACGGTCGTTAGGACCTGGGGCTGTGCTTGAACTGATAGGCGATGCCGCCGACAGCCAACACGATCCCCAACACCCAGGCCAGCCAGCCCGAGAGAAAATTCACCGTCGGCAACGCTCCCAGGCTGACCAGGGCGCAGGACAGGGCCTGCACCGCCGAGCTGCCGCCGCTCAGCCCCGTGGATAGAATCACCACCGGGCGCACGAACTTGACCGCCAAAATGCCCACCGCGATCGCCACTAACGCCGTCAGCCACCACTGGGGAATCCAGACAGCGCCGAAAAGATAGGCCATCCCGCCGCAGAGCAGGAAGACGCCGAGCTTCCAAATCTTGAAGGCCAGAAAACCCAGCGCCAGGCCGAGGACCACGCCGATGAGGATACAGGGCGTTTGACCCAGGTTCATGCGCATGCCCGCGCCATAGCCTGAGGCCAGGCCCAGCGCCAGACCGGCCAGGAACAGCCACAGCTTGAGCAGGCGATAGCCAAAAAAGCAGTGCGCCAGGGCGGGGAGAATGCCAAAGAGCAGCAAAACGCCCCAAGATTGCGGCGAGAGCGCGATCAGATCGGTCACGGTGATCCCTCCTTGTCAGATGAATCGATTATACGTCCGGCACAAACAAATGTCCAGAAAGAAGGGCACGCAAAAAGCGCGCGGAAACCGCGCGCTGGAGGGGATTGCGTCAGTGCAGCAACATCTCGTCCTCGTCGTCCTTCCGGGCAAAGAAGGCGGGGGTGGACTTGGCATGCAAATCGATGAGCGCGCCGTCATGGTTGTGGCGCACCTGACAGTGCGTGTCGAAGATCATGGTCGCCTCGTCGCCGGGGGCGCAGGCAGGCCACTGGGGTAGGCCCACATAGTTGGGATCGCCATAGCGGCCGAAGTTGATCCACGCGCCGAAAATTTGCTCCTGCAGCTGATCGGTGACGCCGGGGGTATTGTAAACCGGCACCTTGTCCATATTGTGGAAGCAGAAGGGAATCTCCGCGCAGTGCCAGGCGATGTGCCCATCGTCATAGGGGAACTCATAGGTGAACAGATAGCTATAGGTGGGCGCCTCAGCGTGCTGCGACTTCTTGGCGATAAAATCCCGGGTGGGGGCGCGGAAAACCGAATCCAAGAACAACAGATCCGTCAGATTTTTCTCGGGGTAGGTGGCCTGGAACAGGCGAATCAGCTCCTCCGCTGCGGCGCCATATTTCTGAGCGATCATCTCGCGCATGGCCTTATCGGGCAAGGAATACTTATCGGCGACGCCCGGACCGAAGGCAAACTCACCCAACACCGTGCCGATCATCACGGGAATGGTCTTGGCGTGATCGGTAAAGCCGATCTGCCGGGGATCTCCGAGGTAGAAATCGTTGGGCAAGGGATTGCAACCCGTATAGACGCCCTGCTCGTCCAGCTTGGGCGCGACCTGTTTGTACGCCTGGGCCAGCTGAGCGTAGGGCATGGAGGCCAGCTGATCGACCTGGTCCCTGTCAAGCCCCAGCTGATCCAGCATGGCGTCAATAATTTGAGTGGTATCGGGGTGCGCATCCTCCATGAAACCATCGACCAGGCCGCTCTGAATGATACCCTTCTGGAAGAGGCCGTCGGCCTCGGGGGTCTGCATCAGCGTCCAGACCTTCATGCCGCCGCCCGACTGGCCAAAGAGGGTGACATTCTCCGGGTCGCCGCCGAAAGACTCGATGTTGCGGCGAATCCAGCGCAGCGCCTCAACCATATCCGCGTTGCCGGCGTTGGCGGAGTTGCGGTATTTGTCGCCGAAGGGGGACAGGTCCAGATAGCCCAGGATGTTCAGCCGGTGGTTGATGGACACCACGACCACATCGCCGAATTTGCTCATGTTCTCCCCATCGTAGGCCACGTGCTCGATGGCCGAGCCCGAGGAGAATCCGCCGCCGTGCAGCCAGACCATGACGGGCTTTTTCGCGGCGGGGTCGAGGGTGGGCGTCCAAATATTCAAGTTCTGGCAGTGCTCGTCCATGGGCCAATAGCGGTGAGGGATCATGATCTCCCCCTGGGGGACCTCCTGGTCGAGCAGGGGGCAGACATAGCCGTAGGAAAGCGCGTCCTTGACGCCCTCCCAGGGCTTGACCGGCTGGGGCTGCTCAAACCGATCAGCCCAGGCGTAGTCCACCCCCTGGAAGATATAGGTGCCGTCGTAGCGGAAGCCCCGCAACCTACCTTCCTGAGTCTGGACGATGGGCGCGGTCTTGGAACAGAGGAAATCTTTGGCCATGGCGATTCTCCTTTACAATAAAATGAACTGTCCTCATCATACCACAAACGTATCAGAAAACAAACAGAAAGTAATCAAATCCGTTCCAAATTATGATGAGGTCCAGGATAAAACGCCTGCGCGGGGGGAAATGGGGGATTGCGAGCAGGGGGATGGGGGTGATAAACTAAAAGCAATTCGGCAAGGAGAGCAAACATGCAAGACGTTACCGCCAAGGTGCTTCAAATCCAGCGATACAGCCTACATGATGGGCCCGGCATCCGCACGACGATTTTTCTCCAGGGATGTCCGCTGCGCTGCCTGTGGTGCCACAACCCGGAAAGCCAACCCATGGGCAGCCAGATTTTCATCGACCAGGAGGCCTGCATGGGCTGTGGGCGTTGCCGCTCGGTATGCACGCGGGACGCGTGCGTTGGTTGCGGCGCTTGTGAGCAGGTATGTCCTACCGGGGCGCGGGTGCTGCGGGGCCGGGCAATGTCCATCGCTGAACTGGTCAAGCAGGCGGAGAAGGATCGGACATTTTTTCAGCAATCCGGCGGCGGTGTAACTTTCTCCGGGGGAGAACCGCTGTGCCAGAGCGCGGCGCTGTGCGCGGCGCTGGAGATGCTCCGGGCGCGCGGCATCCACACCTTGGTTGACACCTGCGGCGACGCCCCCTGGGAGCTGCTCGCCCAGGTCGCCGACCGTTGCGACGGGTTCCTCTATGACATCAAGCATATGTCCGACACGGTGCATCGGGAACTGACAGGAGTGGGCAATGTACGGATTCTGGAGAATCTGCGCAGGCTATGCGAGGTCGCCTCGGTCCGGCTGCGGCTGCCGATCATCCCAGGGTGCAACGACGACGAGGAAAACTTGACGGCAACGGCGGACTTTGCCGCGGGGCTGCGCTTGCGGAGCGTTCACCTGCTGCCCTACCATGCCACGGGGAGCTACAAATACGGAAAAATGCACCGGGCATATGCCTTGGAAGGCATCCAGCCGCCGACCGACGAGACCATGGCGCGGATCGCCCAGCTCTTCGCGGCGCACGGCGTGACGACGATGATTGGAGGAGAAATACCATGAACCAGCGCGTGATGCGGTTGCGCGAGCGCAGCCTGACGACGCGGCCCAGCCTGTCGGTGGAGCGGGCCGAATTGGTCACCCAGGCCCATCAGCAGTGGGTCGGCAAGGTATCCGAGCCCGTGCTTCGGGCGAAAATCTTTGCCCATGTGTTGGCCAACAAGGCGCTCTACATCGGTGAGGATGAGCTGATCGTGGGGGAGCGGGGTCCGGCCCCGCTGGCCACGCCGACCTACCCGGAGCTGTGCTGCCACACCTTGGAGGACCTGGAGGTCATTGCTTCGCGCGAGAAAATTTCCTTTGAGGTGGACGAGCGGACCAAGCTGCTATATGCCGAGCGGATTATCCCCTATTGGCAGGGCAGGAGCATCCGCGACCGCCTTTTCGCAGGCGTGTCGCCCCAATGGCTGGACTGTTACAGCGCAGGCATTTTTACCGAGTTCATGGAGCAACGCGCGCCCGGGCACACCGTAGCCGACGGGAAAATCTACCGCCAGGGTTTTTGGGGGTTCAAGCGACAGATCGCCAGGGCCCTGGAGAACTTGGACCTGCTCAACGATCCAGAAGCGCTGGATAAGCGCGAGGAGTTGCTGGCGATGGACATCTGCTGCGACGCGATGATTGGCTTCGCCCAGCGCTACAGCGACTATGCGGCGCAGTTGGCCGACCAGTGCCCCGACCCGGTGCGCAGAGCCGAGCTTAAGGAGATCGCCCGGGTATGCGCCAAGGTGCCCGCCTATCCGGCCGAATCCTTCCGCGAGGCGCTGCAGAGCTACTGGTTTTTGCACTTGGGGGTCATCACGGAGCTGAACACCTGGGACAGTTTCAACCCCGGCCGATTGGATCAGCACCTGATTGGGTTCTACCGGGACGAGGTGGCCGCCGGCACCCTGGACGAGGAGCGGGCGCTGGAATATCTGGGGTGCTTCTGGGTCAAATTCAACAATCAGCCCGCGCCCCCCAAGGTGGGCATCACCTTGCTGGAGAGCGGCACTTACACGGATTTTGCCAACATCAACATCGGCGGGCTGACGGCCGATGGAAGCGATGGGGTCAACGAGGTCAGCTATCTGCTGCTCAAGACCATCGAGCAGATGCACATCCTGCAGCCCTCCACCAACATCCAGCTCTCCCGCAAGAGCCCGGACGCTTTTCTGGAGGCCGCCGCTAAGGTCATCCGGCGGGGCTGGGGTCAGCCCTCGGTCTTCAACGCCGACGCGGTGGTGCAGGAGCTGCTGCGCCAGGGCAAGGACATCGTCGACGCCCGCTGCGGGGGGACCAGCGGTTGCGTCGAGGCCGGCGCTTTTGGCAAGGAGGCCTACATCCTCACCGGATACTTCAACTTGCCCAAAGTGCTGGAGATCACCCTGAACGACGGCTTCGACCCCATATCGGGCAAACAGTTGGGGCCGCACACCGGAAAGGCGGAGACATTCGCGGACTTTGACGCGCTGATGGATGCCTACGCTCAGCAGGTGCGGCATTTCATCGACATCAAGATGGCGGGCAACCATGTGGCCGAAACCCTCTTCGCGCGGCAGATGCCCTGCCCGTTCTTGTCGGTGACGGTGGACGACTGCATCGCCAAGGGCAAGGACTACAACGCCGGCGGCGCCCGCTACAACACCAGCTATATCCAGGGTGTGGGAATTGGATCGATCACCGACGCGCTATCTGCGATCAAAACCCATATATTTGAGCGCAAAGAGCTCTCCATGGGGGCGCTAATGAAAGCGATGGCCCAGAACTTTGAGGGCCAGGAGGCGCTCAGGCTGTTGCTGAAAAACCGGTCGCCTCGGTATGGAAATGACGAGGAGGCCGCGGACGATATCATGCAGCGGGTCTTTGACCTATATTATCAGGCGGTCAACGGCAGGCCCAACCGCAAGGGCGGCGTCTACCGCATCGACATGCTGCCCACTACCTGCCACGTCTATTTCGGGGCGGTGATGGGGGCCTCGGCGGACGGGCGGCACGCAGGGCAGCCGCTGAGCGAGGGCATCTCACCGGTACAGGGGGCGGACCGCAATGGGCCGACGGCGGTTGTGCGATCCGCGGCGAAGATGGACCATTTGCGCACCGGTGGAACTTTGCTCAACCTGAAATTCACCCCAAAACTCCTGGCTGACGGAGCGGGTATCCGAGGGATGATGGCGCTGGTGCGCGGCTATTTCAACATGGATGGACACCATATTCAGTTCAATGTGGTGGATCGGCAGACCTTGCTGGACGCCCAGGCGCATCCCGAAGCCCATCAGGACCTGATTGTCCGGGTGGCGGGGTACAGCGATTATTTCAACAACCTGACGCCCCAGCTACAGCAGGAGATCATCGATCGAACCGCGCACGAGGCGTTTGGATGAGCGGGAACCCGACAGACGAAATGCGCCGCACAGCGGTCATCGACCAGGGGTCGTAGCAGGTAGCATGCCTTCCATCCAAGAGCGGCGATGCGCAACGATTATCACGCAGAGAGCGCCCGGAAACATAACGTTTCCGGGCGCTCTCTGTGGCTCTGTCCAGCGATAGCGATCTCCATGCCCGTGCGGGAATCGACCGGCCACTACACGCTGCGATTGTTACACACGCAAGCGTCGCTAGAGAAGGGCGCGCCGATCTATCGCTTGATCTGTTTGTGCAGCACAACTGCGATAAGACAAGGGGTATGTCAGGGCGGGGAAAAGAGAATGAGGCTAGACCGTACGGTCTAGCCTCATTGTTGAATTGGTCGAGGTGACAGGACTTGAACCTGCGGCCTTTTGGTCCCGAACCAAACGCGCTACCAAACTGCGCTACACCTCGGCGGTTGGAGCCAATAAAGGGGCTCGAACCCTTGACCTGCAGTTTACGAAACTGCTGCTCTGCCAGCTGAGCTATATTGGCATCAGAATTGACACTTACAGATATTAGCACAAAAACGAAGAGAATGCAAGGGGAATTCCCAGCGAAAAAAGAGCTGGTTTTGACAAAAGAAATCCTCGCCTTTCTCCAATCGGCATGAATGAGCTGGATATGGTAAGCAGTAGACACCGCAAGCGGGAGAATGGAGGCATGTTCATGGCCGAAGCCATCTGGCAGCGCGGAATCGCGCCCACCGACCAACAGCAGCCTGCACGATTTCTCAAGCAAGACGAGCAATATGTGCAGCACGCGTACGATCTATTTCGCCAGTTTCAGCAACAAACCCAGGCCTACCACAACAAATGCCGCGACAACGAGACCCTCTGGCGCGGCAAGCACTGGCGCAACATGCGCAAACAGCCAGGAGATCCCCAGCCGGTGACGCCGATCCTCTTCTCCACGGTTGAGAACATGTTGGCGGACATTATGGACAACTATCCTGAACCGGTGCTGGTGGGGGAGGAGATGGACGACGACCCCATGGCGGAGGACTTGCAGGCGGTGGTGCGCTACATCCTCAAACGCCGAGGGTTCCGCAGCATCTATCGGCGCAAGGTACACCAGGCGCTCAAGACCGGCACCAGCGTTCTGGAGGTCTTTTGGGACAAACAGCTCTACGGCAGTCTGGGGGATGTCAACATCCGTACGGTGGACATCCGAGATTTTTACTGGGATCCGGCACAGGAGGACATCCAAAAAGGGCGGGCGGTGTTCAAGGCCACTTTTCAACCGCTGAGCTATTTTCGCCAGCGCTATCCCGATCAATGGCGCTATATCCAGCCGGACTACGGTGGATTCACCCGAGCGGATTATGTGCGGCTGGACCCCTTGGACGAGCGAGAGCAGGTCCTGATGTTGGAGCACTGGTACCGGGTGTGGGACGCCGAGCAGGAGCGCTACCGCGTACACATGGGTCTGCTGGCAGGGGGTGTGATCCTCTTCCGCAGCGAGGACGACGAGGCGCTGCGGGAGCGCGGCATCTATGAGCACGGTTGCTATCCCTTTATCGTCGAGCCGCTATACCCCATCGCCGGAGAGGCCGTGGGGTTGGGCATGGCGGACATCTTTGGCGACCTACAGCACTACATCGACAAACTGGATCAGTTGATGCTGCGCAACATTCTGATGAGCGCCTCGCCGCGCATGCTGGTCAACCGATCAGCGGACCTGGACATGGCAGCCCTGGCGGACTGGGAACGCAACTTCGTGGAGGGATCGCGCATCGACGAGGGCGCGGTGCGCTGGTTTCAACCCCAACCCCTGTCGGAGAAGACCGCCCAGGTGCAGGCGCAAAAGATCGAGCGATTGGAGCGAGACAGCGGGCAGAACGCCTTCACCCGGGGCGAGACCATGGGCGGCGTGACCGCGGCCAGCGGTATCCTGGCGCTCCAGGAGGCGGGAAACAAACGCACACGGCTGCTGGTGGATCAGTTTTACGACGGATTCGAACAGCTGGTGCGCATGGTGGTAGAACTGATCGCCGAGAACTACTCCGAGGTGCGCTACGTGCGGGTGCTGGGCGAGAGGGGGCACATGGTTCCCTTCAGCGCCAGCCGACTGCGACTGCTGCCTGGGCACGACCTGGATGGACGGCTCAATCACGTCGAGTTCGACGTCCAGGTTCACGCACAGAAGCAGAACCCCTACCGGACGACCTATGTCAACGAGCTGGTCAGCCAGCTGGCCCAGAGCAATATCCTGACCGCGGAGGAGGCCCTGACCCTGATGGATATCCCTCAGAAAGACCGGGTACTAGAGATGGTGCGCGAGCGCAATCAGCAACAGGAGCGCTTGGAAATGCAGGGATTGGAGCTGGAGCGGCTACGAGAAAAGGCGGCGCCCCCTCAAGAGCCGACCCTACCGGCCAATTTTCCCAACGGGTGAGCAAGGAGGAGCGAGATGGAGGAGCAGGAAATGAACGCAGAGCAGGGCGAGAACCTAAACGAGGAAAGGATGCAGCAGGCGCGCGACGGGGAAGGCCCGGGGATGGCCGGCGAGACGCCGGACTCTCCGCAGCCGTCGCGGGCGCATGTGTCCGGGGCGAATCCAGAGACCCAGGCCGATGCTGACCCAGAGGCGGGGACGCCGGTTGGCGAGCCCGAGCCGACAGGGTCGGTTGACGCGCCTGCGACAACCGAGAACGAGGCGGTAGCGGAACCCCAACGCACACCCCTGGACGAGGAGCAACGACAGATTGCCCGGCGGATCACGGCGGACATGGCAAAAATTCAGGTGAAATACGACCGACGCTTCGACCTGGCCCAGGCGCTGGAGGAGGACGAGGACTTTCGTCGCCTGATATTCTCCGGCGTGAGCGCCCTGGAGGCCTACGAGATGACCCAGCTACCCCGGCGGCTGGCGGCCGAACAGGCCCAACGCCAGAAGACACGACGGCAGGCGCGGCCCCAGACCGCCGAGGCCTTGGGCAAGGGGGAGGCGGGGATGGATTTCGCCACCATGCCGGAGGACCAATTTGCCCGCATCGAGGAACGCCTCGCGCGCGGGGAAAAGGTATATCTCGACCGATAAAGGAGGATTTCAATGTCCGAACAGAACACCATGACCACCCTGAGCCCATCGCTATCGGCAACGATGCAGACCTACTACGACCGCAAGCTGCTCAAGGACATGAAGCCCAAACTGGTGCACTACGAGCTGGGACAGAAGCGACCGCTGCCCAAAAACCAAGGCAAAACCGTCAACTTCCGCAAGTGGACGCCCTTTCCGCCCCTGACGGAGCCGTTGGCGGAGGGCGAGGTCCCCAACGGGCAGGACCTGACCATGACCAGTGTGCAGGCGACCATCGATGCCTACGGCGGGTATGTGCGGGTGACCGACATGCTGGACATGACCGCGCTGGACCCGGTGATCAACGACTCCGTTGAGCTGATGGCCGACCAGGGAGCCCTGACCATCGACCACCTCACCAGAGACGTGATCGCCCAGACCACCAATGTCCAGTATGCGGGAGGCGTGGTGGGCCGCGGCCAGATCGCCCAGGACAATGTGCTGACCACCACGGAAATCCGAAAGGCCGTGCGCGCCCTGAAGAAAGCCCGCGCGCCGATGTTCGAGCGGGGCGGGAAAGCCTATTACGTGGCCATCGTCAGCCCGGACACCACCTACGACCTGCAGAACGACACCCTCTGGCAGGACGTATCCAAATACCAGATGAGCGAGCAAATCCTCTCCGGCGAGATCGGACGGCTGTTCGGCGTGATCTTTGTGGAGTCCACAGAAGCGCTGGACTACCGCAGTCCCTCCCTGAGCGCGGAAAGCCGCACCCTAACGGTCTCAAAAATCGAGCCCTCATTGAAGAAGATTTCGATCAGCGAGACCGTGGACTTCGAACACCTAGGCGACATCGAGGGGCGCAAAGTGCGCATCGCCGGAAAAATCTACAGCGTCAGCGCGATGTTCACCAGCGCGTTTCTGGTGGAAGAGGAGATCGACTCGCAGATGCAGGTTGGGGACCTCATCGCCCCGGTCGGCGAGGGGCTCAACGGCTGCGAGGTGGCCGCCACCCTGGTGCTGGGCCGCAATGCCTTCGGCGTGGTGGAGCTCGACGGCGGCAATGTGCACACCATCATCAAGCCCGCGGGCTCTGGCGGCGCCTATGATCCCCTGGATCAGGTATCGACCAGCGCGTGGAAAGTCAACGGATATGCGGCGACGATCCTGCAGCCCACCTGGATCGTGCGCATCGAGCACGCTATCAGCGACTAAGCCAAGTCGACGGCGACGGGTGGGCGGGTGGGAAAAGCCAAATAGGAGGAGCGCGGATGAAAAAGGATGAGCAGCGGGCCGCCAGGGCCTTTGCCAAGGCGGAGGAGAACGCGCGCGCGGCGGTAGCCGCCAGCGAGACGGTCAAAGTAATACTGCCCAGCGTATCCGGACAGAACGAGGTGGAGGTTGGGTTGAACGGACGATTTTTCTTAATCAAGCGGGGGGTGCCGTTGGAGCTGCCCTTACCTCTGGTGGAGGTGCTCCAGCACGCCGGGATGCTCTAAGGGGGGCGCAAGATGACGCTCAAGGATATTGAGGAGCTGACCATGGCCCAACTGCAGGAGGACGTGGAGGACCTGGAGGAGTATCAGCCCATGCTGCGCCAGTATGTCAACGAGGGTTATGAGCGCGTGATGCGCCACGCCCAGGGCCTGGATTGGCAGGGGGAGAGCCTGACGCAGGAGGACGACGAGCCCGCCTTTCACAGCGAACGGCTGCACGGCATCCTGGCGGACTGGGCGACCTTCCGCATCCTGGGCACGGGCTCCGCCGCCAGGCAGAACCGGGCGGAATTCTTCTACGCGCGGTTCATGCAGGGGATGTCCCGGGTGGATCGCGCCGGCAGCGCCCAGCAGATCCACAACGCCTACAACCGATAAGGAGGGAGCCCCTTGGCCCAGCAGACCCTGAACATCCCCGCCTTCGGCGGACTGGATCAATCCAGCGAGGGCTACGGCGGCAGCATCGCCATGAGCCCGGACACCCAGAACATGCGCCTGGGCGGGGGAACCTTGTCAACCGGTCGGGGCAGCACGGCCTATGCGCCGACCCTGCCCCACAGCATCGGCACACTGATGCCCTACCACCGGCGCAACGCCGACGGCACCATCACCGCGATGCTCCTGGCAGCCGCGGGCGACTCAATCTACAAGCTGGAGCCCGGCCGATTCACACAGTTGCGGCAGAACCTGACCTCGGATCGATTTTCCCACATCGGTTATCAAAGTGGGGAGCGCGACATGCTGATCCTGGCTAACGGGAAGGACGACACCCTGACCTATGATGGGACGCAGTTCGCCCCGCTGGGACAGGGCGCCAACATCGAGCCCTGCCAGTATCTGGCGCTGCACTATGAGCGGGTATGGGCGGCCGGGAACGGGAGCTATCCCGATCGAGTTTACCACTCCCGAGCCATGGACCCGAGCGACTGGAGCAGCTATGACGCAACCGACGCCACCGACCTGCCCGAGATCGCTGGTGGATTCCACGACGTGCCGACCTGGGATGGGAGCGTGATCCGCGGCATTGCCACCCTCTTTGACGACGTGGTGCTCTTCAAGGACCAGAGCATCCACCGGGTGGTGGGCACCTATCCGGGCGAGTACGCCCTGGTACGGGTGCATGGCACCTGCGGGACGGTCAGTCCCCGATCGGTGGTACAGGTCAAGAACCAGGTATATTTCTGGAGCACAGAGGGACTGTGCGTCTTCGACGGCAACAGCGCGGCCCCAGTCTATGAGGCGCGCATCGGGCAGTTGGTTCAGCGCGTTCACCCCCAGGCGCTTGAGGGCATCTGCGCCGCGCACCACCATGGCGTGCTCTACTTCGCCCTGCCCGAGGGGGACAGCCCGGTCAACAACCTGGTGCTGGAATATGATCTGCGCCAGCAGCAGTTCATGCTGCGCCGGGGCGTGACGGTCCAGGATTTCTGCGTGTTCGACGGCGCGCTGCTCTTTGCCGACGATGCGGGCAACACCTGCTACTATGGCAGGGGAGAGGACGATCGGGGACAGGCCCTCGCCTGCCACTGGCAGAGCCCATGGGTTGACCTGAGCGGCCTGAACAACACCAAAATCACCGGGCGCATCTACCTGAGCGGAACGGGCGAGGGGGATCAGCCACAGATGCAGGTCAGCCTCCAATCCGACCGGAGCAGCCGAATCAAGACCCGACAGATCCATTTTTCTGGGGACGGCAAGGTCGAGCGCAAGAGTTTACGCATCCGAGGCAGGCGCATCCGTCTGCGCATCGAGAACATCCAGGGTCGACACTTCACCCTCCAGGGCGGCATCGGGCTGTCGCTGGAAAGCGACGCGGACTGAAGGAGGCGGACGATGAGCAGCGAAAACTGGGGGTTCCGCGAAATTTTCCAGATGGACAGTCTAGGCCTGAAGCAGCTCAACGACACCCTGCGGGCGCTCTGGGCCAAGGTGATGGGCGGCATCGGCACCCAGGACCTGGAGCGCAACTTCAAACAGCTGATCAACTCCAAGGTGGGCAGCGACAACTTTGGCAGCCTGATCTCCCAGAGCATGGATGAGATCGTGCTGCAGGTGGTCAACAGCTCCCAGTACCAGGGCGCAGTGCTCTACAAGGTCGAAATCCTGTCGGACACGACGATCCTGGCCAAGGCTCAGCAACAGACCACCCTGTCCGCGCGGGTATACCTGGGCAGCGAGGACATCACCGACACACTGCCGGAGAGCGGATTCACCTGGACCCGGCACAGCGCCGACGTCATCGGCGACGCGAGCTGGAATGCCGCGCACCAGGGCATGAAACAGGTCACGGTTAACACCGAGGACGTACCCTACCAGGCCACGTTCCGCTGCGACGTGGACCAAGCCACAGCATAGGGGGATCACATGGCTAGAATCGCTACCGGACAGAAAACCATCCTGGACCTGACCGACGACAGGCGGCTGGCCATAACCATCGCCAGCAACCTGCCCAAGACCCAGGTGCGCGGCGCGGGGCCGAGCGGCGCGCTGACCCCGGACTGGAGCCGGACGCCACTGCTGCTGACCCCTGAAATCTACGCCAACGACGAAGCGATGTTGCTGAGCGACCCAGCGCTGGTCATCGCTTGGTCGCGCAGAAGTGGCGATGGCGAGGTGGAAAGCCTGGGGCCGGGCGAGCAGGCGCAGGGCGGGCGTCTGCGGGTGGACGAAAACACCCTCAGTCAGGTGGAAAGCGGCCTCATCACCTACTGCGTGCGGGCCGATTACACCGACCCGATCACCAGCGCTACCGCTCGGGTATCGGCCGATATCAGCTTCTCCCAAATCCAAACCGCAGTGCAGACGCCCAGCGCATGGATTTCCGGCGAGCAGGCCTTCAAATACACCGGCGACGGCGCGGTTCATCCCGAGCGCATCGAGCTGACGGCGCACCTGAGCCAAGTGGCCTTCTCCCGCTGGCAATACCGAAGCGCGAGCGGGGCCTGGGTCAACTACCCCGAGAGCGCGGACAACCCAGAGGGCCAGGCGGTGCTGACCGTACGGCCGACGGACGACGTCTTTGTAGCGGACGTGGCGACCTTGCGGGTGGTGACCAACGACAGCGCCGTCACCGACATCCTATCGCTCTATAAAGTGCGCGACGGGGCGGCGGGCGGGGCGACCCCAATCGCCTTTCTGACCAACGAGAACATCACCTTCGCCGCCGACGCCCAAGGCGCGGTGCGCGCGACCGCCCGGCAATGCCAGATAGTGGCCTACCAGGGCTCGACCAAGGTATCCCCGGACATTGGGACCATCACGGGCATTCCCCCGGGGATGCAAGTGACGCGGGGGACGCTGACGGACCGGGAGCTGCCGCTGACCTTGCAGGTGGCCGAAGGGGCGACCCTGGGCGGCAGCGGGCCGACCCAGGGCAGCATCGACATCCCGGTGATCGCCCCGGTGTGCACCACGCTGCACATCACCTGGAGCAAGATCAACACCGGCGCGGACGGCGAGGGCGCGGTGGTCTTCTCCCTATACGCGCCGGACGGCACGGTGTTCGACAACGGCGGGGGACAGCGACGAATCACGACCGCGGCGTACCTGAACGGCGTGCCCATCGCCGAGGGCGCCAGCTATATCTGGGAGCGACTGGAGGGCGGCGTCTGGCAGACCCTTGCGGGCGAGACGGGGGATACCCTGACCGTTGCGGGCAGCTCGGTGGAGGGGGTGGCGAGCTTCCGCTGCACGATGACCTTCCGGGGCAGGCGCTACACCGACGCCATCTCCCTGGTGGACCGGGCCGACAGCTTTCAGGCGGTCATTGAGTCCACCGGCGGCGATATCTTTCGCAACAACGCGGGCGAATCCTACCTGATCGCCCGGCTCTTCCAGCGGGGTCAGGAGGTCGATCCCCTCAGAAGCGGCGTGATCGGGCCGGACGCCCCGGTGGACGCGGTTGACGGGAGCTATTGGTATCAGCTCGACCGCGCCGCCCGCTTGGTCACCCTGAAGCGCTACCAAGCGGGCACCTGGAGCGCGGTGGAGCCGGCGGCGGATTATCCCTACAGCTGGTACCGCCGGGACAAGCAGGGCCGTGATTTGGACCCTGACGAGCCCTATCGCACCGGCAAAATCCTCTTCGTGGACAGCGAGGATGTGGACGTGAAAACGACCTTTCGCGTGGAGGTGGGCTGAGCATGAGCAAGATCGTCGCCCAATACACCATCCGGGACGACACGGACATCACGGTATCGGCCAGCGCGCCCGCCGATCCGGCTCAGGATCAGCTCTGGCTGGACACCTCCCTGACCCCCAACCAGATGAAGCGCTTCGACGGCTCAATCTGGGTTGTGGTTAACGACGTGCAGGTGGGTGGGCGCAACTATGTGCGCGACAGCGCCAACAAACTGTTGGCGGCCGGAAACAGCAACAATCACTACTGGACCCTCTATACCGGGCTGGAGCAGGGGCAACCCTATGTGCTCAGCGTGGGCAGCATCACCCGGCTGGGAGGACGCGCGAGCCAGGTGCAGGCGATGCTCTACGACCTGACAGCCAGCGCAGCCGGGCCGAGCTACACCCTGAGCGTCACCCAGGCGCTGCAGCAGGTGCAGATCACCCCGCCGACGCAGGCCGGGCGAACCTGGTCGCTGCTGATGTATATCGGGCTCAACGGCGAGACGGCCGGCAATGTGCTGCGCTTTGAGCGGGTGCAACTCGAGAAAGGGTTGCAGCGCACCGACTGGACCCCCGCACCCGAGGACCCGGTGGCGGCCCTGACCACCAGCAACGGCATCACCATCAACAGCCAGGGTGTGTTCATCGACACCAATCGGTTCGACCTGAACCTGCTGGACAACACCGGGGAGAGCGTCCTGTCCATGAGCGCCGCGGGCATCGGCGGATTCCAGCAACTGCGGGCGCAGCACATCCAAACCACCCAGCTATTGGTGGACGGGCGACCTTGGCGGCAGGAGGAAACCGTCAATCTCTATGTTAACGGCGCGAGCGGCAACGACAGCAACTCCGGCGCCAGCGCCGCCAGGGCTTTTCTGACCATCCAAGCGGCCCTGGACAGCCTGCCCAAATGCCTCAATGCGTCGGTCGAGATCAACATCGCCAGCGGGTCAACCTACACCCCCTTCAAAGCGTCGGGGTTCTACGGGGGAGGCAGCTTGTATCTGCACAGCGCGGACGCGGCCCGCTACCAGGTGGGCGGGATCGTGGACGCGACGGACTGCGCCCTGCAGGAGCTGATCATTGCGGACGTGGTGGCGCAGCGCTTCAACCTGCACCGCTGCGTGGACGCCTTTCTCTTTAATGCCGCCACCAACACCAATGTCACCAGCGTGGACATCCTGGACTGCGTGCGGGCGCGCATTAAAAACTGCGACCTGAGCACCACGGGGGTGGGTATCTGGGCCGAGGGCAACAGCCAGGTCTATATCGAAAACACCCAGGGCTCCTGCGACAACTTCGGCACCCTGGCTGACGGCGGCGCGGTGATCCACTTCAAGGGAGCCTGCCCCTATGGGGCCAACGCCTCGACAACCGCCTGGGCCGGCGGGGTCTTCCTCAACGCGGGAACCCCCACCCAATCGCCCTCAAAGCCCATCAATCCAACCATTCGCGAGGTGACGACCACCTTCACCGCCACGCGAAACGCCACCTGGCGCAACGGGGGATGGCGCGAGGACGCCGCCGGGGCGGATCGGGCGGTGCAGTCGCTCTGGACCGCAGGATCGAGCAACAATATCGGATGCTTCTTCTTCCCCTTTGGCAGCACCCTGTCGGGAAAAACCATCAAGAGCGCGATCCTCAACCTGCACCGGTACAACGGCGGCGGATACAGCTCCGCGGTCAATCCCCGCCTGGGGGTCCACAACCTGAGCACCCCCGACGGCGCGCCGACCGCCTCACAGGTGACCACCCTATCGCCCGGGCTGGCGTGGAACGAGCGGCGGGGATACAATGTGACGGCGCTGGTGCAGCTGATCGCCAACGGCAGCGCCAAGAATCTTTGCCTCTATGACCAGAGCGGGAGCGTCTACAATTACCTGATCGTCCAGGACCTGCCGACGCTGACCGTCATCTACACATAAGGAGGGGAACCATGGCGGAGAAGAAGATCACCCTGCCGAACCTGCCCGTGATGAGCGACGAGGAAATCCAAAGGCAGGCGGACGCCTACGCAGAGTTGCTCTACGGCGGACAGATGGCCTCAGCCAAGGAGAACTATGACCGGGAGGTAGCCGCCAACGAACGGCTGCTCAGCCGCTATCGAGCCCAGTATGAGCAGGATCGCCAGAACACCCAGACCGGATACGCCCAGCAGCAGCGGCGCATCGAGCAGGCCGCTGTCTCCCGGGGCATGGGCCGCTCCAGCTACGTGATGGACGCGCTGCGCCAGAGCGACGTCAACCTCAACCGCGACCTGGCCGGCATGATGCAGGACCTACAGGCGCGCAGCGCGGAGATCGATGATGAGCTGGGGCGGCTGCTGGCCACCTACAACGACACCAACCGGAGGCTGAGCCAGGAGCGCGGGCAAGCCATCGTCAAGCGGGTGGGGGAGCTGACCCAGGAGCGGTACGACAACGAGATGCGCATCAAGCAGTTCGAGGCCCAGTTGCTCAAGGCCGAGCAGGAACAGCAGCGCTATGAGGAGCAGATGGCCCTGGAACGGGAAAAGTTTGACTATCAGAGGCAGCAGGACGCAATCGCCGCGGCGGCTCGGGCGGCCAGCTCCTCCGGGCGCGGCGGCGGTTCCTCGCGCGGTAAGAGCGGCGGGAAGACCAGCAGCACCGGGGGCACCCAGTACGTCACGGTCTACACGTCCAAGGACCCCTTCGACAGTCAGGCGGTCTATGACGAGGGACACCGGGGGATGTATGACCAGCTGCAGCAGTACAGCAACAACTATGTCAGTCCCGAGACCCGCAAGCGACTGAGCCTGGAAGCTCAGGTCCGCAGCGCGCAGATCCAATCGAAATCCAGCTCCTAAAGTGTATGAGCAGGGCCATAGGGCACAATCTCTATGGCCCTGCTTTTTGCGCAGCGCAAGGAGAGCGAGGCTTCTCTCGAGCGGCGATTTATGGCTTATCCCGTGCTAAATCGATCGGGCAATGAATGTCGTTATGCCTGAAGGTTAAGCTGAAATCCTTCACGTACAAGATTTTGTCAGAATTGCCATCATTTTGTTTTACAAATGACGGATTCCAGTGTTACAATGAAGGAACACTGTTCGTAGTGATGAAGGAGGACAGAACCGATGCAGGATGCGAAGACGCCGAAAAAGCCACTTGTTTTTTACTACATGGTGGCGCTCATCATCCTCATGTTGCTCAATGCCTTCGTCTTCCCCGCGCTGTTCAAAGCCCCGATCAAGGACGTGGATTACGGCACGTTTTTGCAGATGCTCGAGCAGGGACAGATTGAGGCGGTGGAGACCGAGGAGAGTCAGATTCTCTTCTCGCCCAAGGATGAGCAGGATAAGTATATCTACCGCACCGGTCGGTTCGACGACCCGGACCTGGTGGACCGCCTGATTGCGGCGGGGGATGTGAAATACGGCGCGGTGATCCCCAAGGAAACCTCGCCGATCATCAGCATGTTGCTCAGCTGGGTGATCCCCATCGCCATCTTCATCATTGGCGGCCAGCTTCTGATGCGCTCGATGCAAAAGCGCATGGGCGGCGGCAACGCCATGACCTTCGGCAAGAGCAACGCCAAGGTCTATGTCCAGGCGCAGACCGGTAAGACCTTCGCCGACGTGGCCGGGCAGGATGAGGCCAAGGATGCGCTGACCGAAATCGTGGACTTTCTGCATAATCCTGGCCGATACAAGCAAATTGGCGCGCGGCTGCCCAAGGGCGCGCTGCTGGTGGGCCCTCCCGGGACGGGCAAAACCCTGCTGGCTCAGGCGGTCGCGGGCGAGGCCAACGTGCCTTTCTTCTCGATCTCCGGCTCTGAGTTCGTGGAGATGTTCGTGGGCATGGGCGCGGCTCGGGTGCGCGACCTGTTCAAGCAAGCCCAGGAAAAAGCCCCCTGTATCGTCTTCATCGACGAGATCGACGCCATCGGCAAACGCCGGGACAATGGGGTCATGGGCGGCAACGACGAGCGCGAGCAGACCTTAAACCAGCTGCTCACCGAGATGGATGGGTTTGACGGCGGCAAGGGCGTGGTCATCCTGGCGGCTACCAACCGACCCGAGTCTCTGGACCAGGCGCTGCTGCGCCCCGGTCGATTCGACCGCCGGGTGCCCGTGGAGCTGCCGGACCTGAAGGGCCGGGAGGATATCCTCAAGGTGCACGCCAAGGATGTCAAGACTGAGCAGAGTATTGATTACCGGGCCATCGCCCGGGCAACCTCGGGCGCGTCGGGCGCGGAGCTGGCCAACATCATCAACGAGGCCGCGCTTCGGGCCGTGCGCGAGGGGCGTTCGGCCGTCAACCAGCGGGACCTGCAGGAGTCGGTGGAGACCGTGATCGCTGGATACGAGCGCAAAAACGCGGTGCTCACCCCCAAGGAGAAGCTGATCGTGGCGTACCATGAGATCGGCCATGCCCTGGTCGCCGCGCTGCAGGAGCACTCCGCGCCGGTGAGCAAGGTGACCATCGTGCCGCGTACCTCGGGCGCGCTGGGCTATACGATGCAGGTGTCCGAGCAGGACACGGTGCTGCTGTCCAAGGAGGAGGCCCTGGCCCGAATCACCACCTGCACCGGCGGGCGCGCCGCGGAGGAGATTATCTTTGGCTCAGTCACCTCCGGGGCGAGCAACGACATCGAGCAGGCCACCAAGCTGGCCCGGGCCATGGTGACCCGGCTGGGCATGAGCGACCGATTCGACATGATGGCCTTAGAGACCGTCAACAACCCCTATCTGGGCGGCGACGCCAGCCTGATGTGCTCGGCGGAGACGGCCTCCCAGGTCGACAGCGAGACCCTGACCATCATCCAGGATTGCCACGCCAAGGCCCTGGAAATCCTGCGCAGCCACCTGCCCAAGCTACACGAGCTGGCCAAGTTCCTGCTCGAGCGCGAGACCATCACCGGCGAGGAGTTCATGAACATCCTCAGCGCCCCGGTGGCCGAGCTGCCCCAGGGCTAAACGATATCGCCAAAAGCCGCGGAGATGTCCGCGGCTTTTTTGTTGCGCCTCAAGCCTGTCTTTTGTGAACAAATTGCGAACTTCGGGTCCGACCAGCTTTCCTTCAGGGTAATTTCAGCTTTACGCGATATGATGAGCGCGCCGAATCGAAAGGAGGCGCGCATCTTGCAGCAGCAACCTGCCTATCGACATGAACTCAAGTACGAAATTGGGGTCCCAGAATACCTGATGTTACGCCAGCGCCTGGGCCCGCTGCTGCGGCGGGACGCCCATGCGGGCGCGGCGGGGCGCTATGCCATCACCAGCCTGTATTTTGACAACTGTTTCGACAGGGCGCTTCGGGAAAAGGCGGACGGCGTCAACCGCCGGGAGAAATTCCGCCTGCGCCGCTACAATGGCGACCTCTCCCACATCACCCTGGAGAAAAAGCAGAAAGTAAACCAGCTATGCCTGAAGAGCTCGACCCTCATCAGCCGGGTCTGCTGTCAGCGGCTGCTGCTGGGCGAGGCGGACTGGCTGCCCGAGGACGCCGACGGGCTGCTTCGGGAGCTGGATTTCAAGATCAAGACCCAGCTGCTGCGCCCGCGCACCCTGGTGCACTATGTGCGCGAGCCCTACGTCTACGGGCCGGGCAATGTGCGCGTCACTTTTGACATGAACCTGTGCACCGGGATGAGCAGCACGGATTTTCTGCGTGAGGCGGGGGCAATGGTTCCAGCGATAAGGCCGGGTCGCATGATCCTGGAGATCAAATACGACGGGTTCCTGCCGGACGCCGTGGCCGACGCCCTGCAGGTGGGCGTGCTGCGGGTTGGAGCGTTCTCAAAATACGCGGCTTGCCGCCAATATGAATAAAGGAGGATTCCCATGTCTTTTAACGATGTCTTCAAGTCCAGTTTCCTGGAGAGCGTGACGCAGTTCTCCCTCATCGACACCCTGATCGCCCTGATCTTTTCCCTAGTAGTTGGGCTGTTTATCTTTGTCATCTACAAGAAAACCCTCACCGGCGTGCTCTACTCCTCAGGCCTGGCGCTGACCCTGGTTGGGCTGACCACTGTGACCACGCTGGTGATCATGGCAGTCACCTCCAACGTGGTGTTGTCCCTGGGCATGGTGGGCGCGCTGTCCATCGTCCGCTTCCGTGCGGCCATCAAGGAGCCCATGGAGATCGTGTTCCTGTTCTGGGCGCTGGCGTCCGGCATTGTCATCGGCGCGGGCATGATCCCCTTGGCGGTCATCGGATCGGTCATCATCGGCTTCATCCTGATGGTGCTGGCCAACCGCAAGCAGCATGACGACCCCTATATGCTGGTGCTGCGCTGCGCCGACGAGCTAGGTGAGCAGGCGGCCATGGCGCTGCTGCAGGGACAGGGCTTCGCCAAGGTCAAGGCCAAGACCGTCACGGCCGAGGGCATCGAGCTGAGCGTTCAGGTCAAGCTCAAGGACGCCTCCACCGCCTTTGTCAACCAGCTCTCAGCCCTTGAGGGCGTCAGCAGCGCCGCGCTGGTCAGCTACAACGGCGAATATATGTCCTGATCGGGGGATGAGCGATGATTGCCTACAAGCACATCGGGCGCGTCGTGGCCGTGCTGGTCATCCTGGCGGTCGCCGCGATCGGCGCGGTGGGGGTGTTCGCCTCGACGGCCGACATGGGTGTCAGCTTCACCTATGAGGAAGCACTCTTCAACACGGAGCAGATTCTATCGGTGGATATCCTGATTGACCCGGAGGATTGGCAGGAGCTGTTGGACACGGCCATCAACGAGACCTACTACCGATGCGATATCCGCATCAACGGGCAGACCTACTCCAGCGTGGGCATCCGCGCCAAGGGCAACACCAGCCTGTCCATGGTGGCCGCCAGCGACTCAGACCGCTATAGTTTCAAGGTGCAGTTCGACGAGTATGTGACCGGGCAGACCTGTATGGGTCTGGACAAACTGGTGCTCAACAACAACTATGCAGACGCTACCATGATGAAGGAAGCGCTCACCTACGATCTGTTCGCCCTGCTGGGGGCTGACGCCAGCTTGTACAACTATGCGCAGGTCAGCGTCAACGGGCAGTACTGGGGGGTCTATCTGGCGCTGGAGGCGGTGGAGGAATCCTTCGCCATGCGCAACTATGGCGCCCACTACGGCCAGCTCTACAAGCCCGAGAGCATGGGTATGGGCGGCGCGGGCAAGATGGCCGGCGTGGACGAGGAAGCGCTGCAGCAGATGCTCGGCCTGCCGGAGGAGGGGACGACGCCGGATGAGGCCAAGAGCTTGACGCCGCCCGGCGATGGGCAGTCGCCGCAGGAGTCCGGGGATGGCGAGGGGGGAGGTTTTCCCGGCGACGCGGACGGAGGCTTCCCTGGCAACGCGGGCGAGGGCTTTGGCGATACGGGCGGTGGTTTCCCCGCCGGCGCGGGCGGGGGCTTTGGCGGCGCTCCCGGTCAGGGCGGCGACAGCGCGTCCTCACTCAATTATATCGACGACGCGCTCAGCAGCTATGAGGCCATCTGGCAGGCATCGGTCTTTGGCAGCAGCGACGCGGACCACCGGCGCCTGGTCGCGGCCCTGGCCGAGATCGCCGAGGGGGAGAACCTCGAGGCGGTCATGGACGTGGACAATTTGCTGCGCTACATGGCGGTACACACCTTTGTGGTCAACCTGGACAGCCTGACCGGCAACATGGCCCACAATTATTATCTCTATGAGCAGGATGGGCGGCTCAACCTGATCCCCTGGGATTACAACCTGGCCTTTGGCGGGTTCATGTCCGGCGACGCGTCGGTGACCGTCAATCTGCCCATCGACACGCCGTTTTCCGAGGTGGACGCCGAGGACCGGCAGTTCTTCACGGCGCTGCTGGAGGTGGACGATTACCGCGAGCAGTATCACGCCTATCTGGGTGAACTGGTGCAAGCGGTTCAGGATGGGCGGGTGTCCTCGGTCATCGCGCGCATCCGACAGCAGATCGACGATTTGGTGGCCCAGGACCCGACCGCCTTTTACACCCAGGCGGAGTATGAGCAGGCCGTGGCTATGCTGGAGCAGACCCTTTCCCTGCGGGCCGAGAGCGTAGCCGGACAGCTGGCCGGGGAGATTCCGGCGACCACCCAGGGACAGCAGGACCAACCCGAGCTGCTGGTGGAGGCCTCAGCCATTGACCTGAGCGTCATGGGAACCATGGGCGGCATGGACGGTCAGCGGGGGGATCAGATGCCCGGCAACGCATCCGCCGACGAACCCAATGGACAGCGGGGACAGCCGCCGGGAGAGATGGGTGGTTTCCCCGGCCAGGATGATGGACAAACGTCGCCCCGGTCCGCGGATCGCGCTGGTCAAGGGGGCGGGCCTAATCAGGACCTGGACCCGACTGAGAACAGCGCCGGTTGGGCGGGGGCGGCCGGTGTGCTGGCCGTCTGTCTGGCAGGGATGCTCTTCGCACGGTTGCTGGCGGCGCGGTTCAAGCGCCGCGGATAAAAAAACGCCCGGACCGATGGGTCCGGGCGTTTGACGTGACGGAGGCATTACTGGCCGATCTTTTCCTTGCCGCCCATGTACATGCGCAGCGGCTGGGGGATGTCGATGGTGCCATCGGCGTTGAGGTTGTTTTCCAGGAAAGCGATCAGCATCCGGGGCGGCGCCACCACGGTGTTGTTCAGGGTGTGGGGGAAGTAATTCTTGCCCTCGGGGTTTTTCACGCGGATCCCCAGCCGCCGGGCCTGGGCATCCCCCAGGTTGGAGCAGCTGCCCACCTCAAAATACTTCTTCTGCCGGGGGGACCAGGCCTCCACGTCGATGCTCTTGACCTTCAGGTCCGCCAGGTCGCCCGAGCAGCACTCCAGCGTGCGCACCGGGATATCCAGCGAACGGAAGAAATCTACCGTGTTGGTATACAGCTTGGTGAACCACGCCGGGCTCTCCTCGGGCTGGCAGACCACCACCATCTCCTGCTTTTCAAACTGGTGGATGCGGTAGACCCCGCGCTCCTCGATGCCGTGGGCCCCGACTTCCTTGCGGAAGCAGGGCGAATAGCTGGTCAGCGTCTGGGGCAGCTGCTTCTCCTCCAGGATGGTGTCGATGAACTTACCGATCATGGAGTGCTCGCTGGTGCCGATCAGATAGAGGTCCTCGCCCTCAATCTTATACATCATGTCGCTCATCTCGGCAAAACTCATCACGCCGGTGACCACATCCGAGCGGATCATGAAGGGGGGGACATAATAGGTGAAGCCCCGGTCGATCATGAAATCCCGGGCGTAGGAGAGAATGGCCGAGTGCAGCCGGGCGATATCGCCCTTGAGGTAGTAAAACCCGTTGCCGCTGGTCTTGCGGGCGCTGTCCAGATCGACGCCGTCCAGCCGCTCCATGATGTCGATGTGGTAAGGAATCTCGAAATCCGGCACCACCGGCTCGCCGAAACGCTCCACCTCGACATTCTCGCTGTCATCCCGGCCGATGGGAACGGAGGGATCGATTATGTTGGGGATGACCAGCATGCGCTCGCGGATCTGCTGGGAGAGGGTCTCCTCCTTCGCCGAGAGGGCGCTGAGCTCCTCGGCGATCTGGGAGACCTGCGCCTTGGTGCGCTCGGCCTGCTCCCGCTCTCCCTTGGCCATGAGCGCGCCGATCTGCTTGCTGATGGCGTTGCGCTGGGCGCGCAGGGCGTCGCCGCGGCTTTTGGCCTGGCGGAACTGCTGATCCAGGTCGATGACCTCATCTACCAGGGCGAGCTTCTCGTCTTGAAACTTCTTGCGGATGTTCTCTTTGACCAGCTCGGGCTGTGTCCGCAACAAATTGATGTCCAACATCGGTCGATTTGCCTCCTCTTTGATTCCCTTTCCCTGTATATTATCCCGATTTGAACCAAAAAAGCAACCATTTCTCAAAAAAACCGGACGACTGGGCGGAACGTTCGTCGCCCTAACAACTGGGAAGGTTCGCCTTTCGCCTAAAAATCGTTGAATATAGAAAAAAAGTGTTGGTTTTTGTGAATCAGGCATTGACTTTTTACGGAGGATAAGCTATGGTGAATATAACAAATGAATACAGGTATTGCGCAGGTGCGATGAGGTTGGGTAGGACCGTTCAAGGTCGGGAGGCGGTCCGTGCGGGGATGTTTGCCGCAGCCTCAGCGGATCGATTTCGCAGGCCTCGCGCGCCAAGGGGGCAACCAGCCATGTCCCCAGGCGCACTTTCGCGTCACCCTCGGTTGTTTTTCTCCTCAACCGAGGGTTTCATTTATGGCTGAATGTCCCCCTGATGTCCGGCATACAATGGCCAAACGAGGGGGGAATGCGGATGATGATGCTGGTCGTGCGCGGAAAACGGCTGGTGGCCGCCGTCGCGGCGGCGGGAGTGGTGATCGCTGCCATCGCCGCGGGTAGCTGCAGCCTGCGCGCGGGGCAGTCGGCCCTGTCCGACGCGGCCTATCCGGTGGTCACGCCCACGCCGGAGCCCGAGGGAGCGCCGTCAAAGGACTATATCAAGTGGGTGGATTTCCAGGTGTCAGCCTCGGCCATGAAGGACGCCCTGGACTATGATATCCAGAGCCATGGCTCGGATACGCCGCTGCATTTCGTGGAGATGATCAGTTACCTGGGCGCGCGCTACGGCGGGAACTTCAACCGCTACAAAAAGAGCGACCTGGCCAAGCTGGTCGATCAGCTGCGCCAGGGGCAGACCATGGAGGCGCTGACCGCCGACATGCAGTACTACGCGTACTACCGCGAGGCCTACGGCGCGGTGCTGGACGGATTCGTGGGCGACTATTACATCCAATGCGCCGACGAGAGCGGCGCGGTGCGCTGGGAGCAGCGCTACGGGCTGAAGGTCTTCTCCCCCTTTGCCAAGGGGTATTATTATGGGGATTTTGACGATTTTGGTTCCTCGCGCAGCTACGGTTTCGCCCGCAAACACCTGGGGCACGACATGATGGCCAGCGTCGGCACCCCCATCGTCGCCGTGGAGAGCGGCGTCGTCGAGGCCGTGGGCTGGAACCAGTACGGCGGCTGGCGTATCGGCATCCGCTCGCTGGACCGCAAGCGCTACTATTACTACGCGCACCTGCGCAAGGACCATCCCTACGCGCCGGACCTGAAGGAGGGGCAGGTGGTCAAGGCGGGCGACCTGATCGGCTACCTGGGCATGACCGGTTACTCCACCAAGGAGAACGTTAACAACATCAACACGCCCCACCTGCACTTTGGCATGCAGCTGGTCTTCGACGAGTCCCAGAAGGAGGCCCTGGCGGAAATCTGGATCGACGTGTACGACATCATCCAGGTGCTGGCCTCCTCGCGCAGCGCGGTCAACAGGCCCGAGGGAAGCGCGGATTTCGTGCGCACCTACGATTTCTATGAGCCGTCGCTGAGCCCCTATCTGCCCAAGCCCGAATCCCTGGACGCCTTCCTGCGCCAGCAGGGCGGCGGATGAGTCGGGTTGACAGCGGCGCGCCCCGCGTGATAGCGTCAGGGGAGAGGTGAGGCGTATGAAGGTGGATCGCCTGCTGGGCATCCTGACGCTGCTGCTGCAGCGGGGGCGCATGACCGCCCCGGAGCTGGCCGCGCGCTTTGAGGTATCCCGGCGAACCATCAGTCGGGACGTGGAGACCCTGTGCCAGGCGGGGATTCCCTTGGTCACCACCCAGGGCGCGGGCGGCGGCATCGCCATCGCCCCGGGCTATCGGATCGACCCCCGGCTGCTGACCCGGGAGGAACTCTCGGCCCTGGTCAGCGGGCTGATGGGGGTGGAGAGCATACTGCAGCACCCCGTCGCCCCCGGCATTTTGGACAAGCTCCAGGCGCCCGAGGATGCGGGGCGCATGTCCATCAGCCTGGCGGCCCACGACCCGGCGGGCCTGGCGGCCAAGATCGCCCTGCTGCGGCGCGCGCAGCAGGAGCGGCAGGTAGCGGCCTTCACCTATTACAGCCCCAAGGGCGCTACCCAGCGCACCCTGGAGGTCGAGGCGCTGGCCTACGAGTACGGGGATTGGTATGTCACCGGCTACTGCCATCTCCGGCGGGACTTCCGCCGCTTTAAGCTGCGCCGCATGGCGCAGCTATCCCTGACGGGCCAAGGGTTCGCCCCGCGCCCCGGCGGCGCGGGCGCCCTGGCGGACTATTTCGTGGCCAACTATCAGGTGTTGGCGCGCTTCGCGCCCGAGACCCAGTACCGCCTGGTGGAAGAGTACGGGCCGGATGGCTGCCAGCGCCAGGCCGATGGCGCGCTGCTGTTGCGCCAGAGCTTCACCGACTGGAACAATATGCTCAGCTGGTTTCTGAGCTTCGGCGCGCAGGTTGAGGTGCTCGAGCCGGAACCGCTGCGCCGCGCCCTGGCCGAGCACGCGCAAAAAATGTGTGCCCTTTACGGGGAAACATGACAAACAGCTGTCCGGTTCGATCGGGTAGACTGGAAAAAAAACGAGGGGGGAATCATCCATGAAACCCGATACCCGATGCGGACTGTGCTGCGCCGAGTGCGCGTACCTGGAGAGTCATCTGTGCGGCGGCTGCGTGGCCACCCAAGGGCAGCCCTTTCACGGCGCTTGTCCGGTGGCGGCCTGCTGCCAGGAGCGGGAGCTGGTCCACTGCGGCCAGTGCGAGCAGATGCCCTGCCAGCTGCTACAATCGTATACCGCCGACCCGGTGCACGGCGACACGCCCGCGGGCGCGCGGCTGGAGCGCTGCCGCGCCTGGGCGAGCGAGGGCGTGCTGACCCGCTATGACCAGGGCCGTGTGCGCGCCTTTCTCTACCGCTATGCCCGCCCGCTGGACATGGCCCGCTATCGCTACTTCTTCGAGGGGGGCGACGCCGGGGCGGTTCTCGAAGCCCTGGCCGCCTATCAGAACACCGACGGCGGCTTCGCCCACGGCTTGGAAGCCGACCTGTGGAGCCCTCACAGCAATCCGGCCACCGCCTCGGAGGCGGTGGCGATCCTGGAGTCCCTGGGCGTGTGGCGCGCGGAGGATGATTTGACGCGCGGGCTGCTGCGCTATCTGGGCAACACCGTCTCCGAGACGGGGGAGTGGCCCTTCTGCGTGCCGGAGAACAATGCCCATCCCCACGCGCCCTGGTGGCACTGGCAGGAGGGCATGACCAGCCCCATCAACCCCACGGCGGTGCTGGCGGGCTGGGCGCTCAACGCGGCCGATCCCAACAGCGCCCTGTATGAGCGGGCGCTGCGGACCGCCCAGCGCCTGGCCGAGCGCCTATTGACCGCGCCCAGCGCCGATATGCACAACCTCTTCTGCCTGGAGAGCCTGCTGGACGCCCTGGAGCGCGCGCCCGCCGGGGCGTTGTTCGATCTACCCGCCCTGCGCGCGCATCTGACCGCCGCCCAGGTCGACGCGGTCCTTCGGGATCAGGATAATTGGGACGGCTACTGCATGATGCCCACCGACGTGGCCGCCTCGCCCGAGCACCCGACCTACAGCGCGCTGCGCGAGCTGGTGGATCGGGACTTGGAGCGCATGCTGGACACCCTGCAGCCCGACGGCGGCTGGGAGATTTCTTGGCGGTGGAACGCCTACCCCGAGGACTTCGCACGGGCTCAGGTCCACGGCCGCGTGCATGTCACCCTGGATCACCTGCTCAAGCTGCGGGCCTTCGGGCGCATGCAGGAGGTCACAGTTTGACGATCGGCCGCAGCAGGCCCATGGGCGTGCACTCGGCGCTCTGCCCCAGGGGGTTCTGGGCCAGCAGCGCCCGGTAGCGCTCCTGATCGATCCCCTTGCGGGACGCGCCCAGTACGTTGCAGCCCAGGTCGTTGGCGTCCACGATCAGCACCAGATTGCCGCCCACCTGCCGGGAGACCGCCCGGGCGACCCCGTTGGGGTGTCGGGGCCCCAGCACCGCATATTGGTTGTAGGGGGGCAGGGTGTTGGGGCAGGGTCCATCCACCGAGGCCGCGTCCGGCCCGGCAACCCGGTAGAACCATCCCTTCTGGCCAAAGAGCCTGCCGATCATCCCGGCGAACGCGGCCAGCAGGATGCGCAGCAGGCCGCACTCGTCGATGGCGCACTGCATGGTCTCGGGCATGGACAGCCCGATGCCGTAGGGCGACCGGGTGACGAACCGGCTGAGCAGCCGCGCCCACACCCCCGGCACGATCTGCTGGATCGGGATCGCCCGGCCCTGGGTGCAGGCCACCATCTTCTCACTGATGAAGAGCACGTCGTCCCGCTCCAAGGCGGGCTGGGCGTACTGCGCCACGATATCGGCCAGGGCGTCCTTCTCGGTGACGACGCTGGTTTTGATGGCGTAGCAGGCGTAGTGCACGCCGCCGTAGGCCACAAACTCCCGCTTGCCCTCGTTGACCCGGTACGGCCGTTGATTCTCCATGTTCATTCCTCCCACAATCGGTGCTGTGGGTGGAGTATAGCACCGCGCGCCGCCCCGATGGGGGATGGCTGCGCATACAAAAAGGGATCTGCCCCAAAGCGCAGCCGCTGGGCCGCGCTCGGGCAGATCCCTTTGCGTTTGGGCAATTCCTACGCTTTAGCGATAATCAGCTGTTGGACGAAATCCTCCTGCTGAAAGTAGGAGTTGAGCACCAGGTTGCGGTATTTGGCCAGGATGCGCCGGGCGATGATCAGGCCGTTGCCGCGGCCCAATCCCTTGTCGCTGGTGCCGGCGACGACGCCCCGGTCCCGCGTGGCGGGTCGGGTGGCGTTGCGGATGGTGAAGCTGTAGCGCGAGGCGTCCTCCTGGACGAGAACGCGCACCCCGCCCGAGGCCAGCTGGGCCTCCTCCCGGGCGTTGTCGATCAGGATGCCCAGCAGGCGCACCAGGTCGGTGGGCTCCACCCAGGCGCCCAGCGCGCCGTCGGGCAGCTCGACCTTCAGGCTGACCGGCACGCCGCCGGAGAGCATCTGGGTGATCTTGTAGTAGAGGAAGGCTTTGAGGGATTCGTCGCGGATCTCGCTGAGCTTGGCGTACAGGTCGCTGCGCTGAAGGGTGTCCTGCACGAAGGGAACGATGCGCTCGCGGTAAAAGCGCTTCATCTCCGCGTCGTCGCTGCGCTCAACGAAGCCGCCCATGGTCAAGAAGAGGTTCTTGACATCATGGCGCACTTCCCGAAGCGCCGCCAGGTTGTCCTCCAGCTCGCTGTTGTATAGGGCCAGGGCCTGGCGGTTGTCCTCGGCGACTTTCATGCGCTCCTTCAGGGAGATGGTTTTTATCAGCAGGCGGATATAGGCCACCTGGATGAGCACCATCAGCACCAGCACCGCCGACCAGATCGACCGCAGGTAGCCGAAGTAGGGCATGGGCAGCCAGGTCTCCATCGAGGCGAGCATCAGCAGCGTGAAACCCAGCACAAACAGGATGGGCTTTTCCAGCTCGCGGTATTTCACCCAAAAGTCCCCGGTCTCGCGACCCGCCCGCTTGAGCAGCACGCGCACCGCCCAGATCATCAAGACCGCCGCCGCCAGGCAGATCACCGCGTAGGCGACCATCACCCCGGCGCGCTCGGCGGTGGACCAGCGGTAAAGATGCCCCCAGTCATAGTACAGCGTCATGAACGGACGCCGGGAAAAATCGTACAGGCCGACCAGGCCCGTACAGGTCAGCACGCAGATGGCAATGCTAAACCCCTGGCCGCGCAGGCCCTTGCCCCGCAGCAGCACGATGACCAGCAGATCGATCAAGAGCAGCAGCAACAGATAGGCGGTGTTGAGGCGGGCGAAGGGCAGCTCCAGCATCTGCGCGATCAGCATCGCCAGCAGCATCATGGACTCCCCCAGCGAGAGGCAGGTCAACCCCAACGCCTGCACCGCCACCGCCATGAGCACCAGCTGGATCATATTAACGGCAAAATTGGCGTGGTAATCCGCCCTGGCCAGGGACCACACCGCCAGGGCGCATACCGCCGCCGTCAGCGCCCAGCGGACGGCCCGGAGGATGCGGAATCGATCCATTTTTTCACCTCGTTTCGCTTGCGCAGGGCGCAGGGCACCTCCTGCTGGGTGGATAGGCGCAGATAGCCGTTCTTCAGGCCCAGGATGTGCGCCGCCTGGACCAAGTAGGATCGGTGCACCCGGATGAAATCCGCCCCCAAGCGCTGCTGCGCTTCCTCCAGGGTGCCGATCAGGGTGATCTGCGAGCCGCTGAGGGTGTGATAGGTGATGCCATGAGAGATGTTTTTCTCAGTCTCCACGAAAACGATCTCTCCCTTGCGCAGGGTGACCTCCTCATCCAGCCCTACCGGCAGGGTGATCAGGTCGTCCCCCGGGCGCGGCGGGCGGATGGCCCGAAGCGCCATGCGGATGTACCGGCGGTAGCCCCCGCCCAGAGCGGCGATATCGCTGCCCTTTTCCAAAAACCCGAAGGGCTCCGCACCGCTCTTGAGCACCTCCATGGCCAGCTCCTGATGGTTGGTGGCGAAAACCACCTTGGCCCCGGGGTCCATCTGCCGCAGCGCCTTGGCGATGTCGATGCCGTTGAGCTTGCCCTGACCGAAATCCAGGTCCAGGAAGACCAACAGCTCGCCGGGATTGCGCCGGACAAAGGCGAACAGTTCGGTGCTGTCCTGGACCATCGCGGCCAGAGCGGCGTCCAAACGTTCCTGGTCGATCACCTGGCGAATCTGCTCCGCCCCCAGGCGCAGGATGAAGGGATCGTCGTCGCACAGGACGATGTTGAGCACGCGCGCCGCCTCCTTTCGCTTCTGCAAGGTTCGCCCCGGGCCGCCGCGGCTCCTGCCGGGGTCAGGGTTTTGCCGCCGCGGATTGTCCGAGGGCTGCGGGTGTGATAAAATGTCTCCTAGCGAAGTAAATCGGGGCTATCGCGGCAACGCGCGCAAAGCTGTTTTTTCGTCGTTAGGAAATTTTGCATACTATGGAGAGGAGGCCGAACAGTGGAGAAACCGCAGGATCTTTTCGGCCAATGTCCCTATGTGACCGCTCAGCGCATCTTCTCGGGCAAATGGGCGATCCTCATCATCCATCATCTCCGGGGCGGGACCCTGCGCTTCGGGCAGCTGCAGCGCCGATTGGGCGGGATCACCCAGGCCACCCTGACCAAGCAGCTGCGGGAGCTGGAGGGCTACGGGCTGATCCAGCGGCGGGTGTACGCCCAGGTACCGCCCAAGGTGGAGTACTCCCTCAGCCCGATCGGCGAGGCGTTCCTGCCGGTGCTCGACCAGTTCGAGGTCTTCGGCAACCGATATATCGACTATCTGAACCGCCAGGGCCCCCAAGGGGATTCTTGTCATTTGAACCAGGTGTGATATAATCAAGTATTCCGATGATTTTTGAGAGGAGGGATCGGGGTGCAGTTTGTGCCCAAATATCTGCCGGCGGATGAGGCGCGCGTCAACGCCCTGGTCCGCGCCTTGAACCTCAGCCCGCTGATGGCCTATATCCTGGTCAGCCGGGGTGTCGACACGCCGGATCGCGCCCTGCTGTTTCTGCGGGGGGACCTGTCCCATCTGCACGATCCCTTCCTGATGCGGGACATGGACCGCGCGGTGTCGGCCATCCGCGCCGCGCTCTGCGCCCAGGAGAAGATCGCGGTTTTTGGCGATTACGATGTGGACGGCACCTGCGCGGCGGCGCTGATGACCATGGGGCTGGAGGCCCTGGGCGGGCGGGTGACCTGCTACATCCCCGACCGCCTTGGCGAGGGCTATGGGCTCAACGCCCAGGCGGTGCGCGACCTGGCCGAGCGCGGGGTGCGCCTGCTGGTGACGGTGGATTGCGGCGTCACCGCCGTGGAGGAGGTCGCCCTGGCCCGTGAGCTGGGCATGGCGGTGGTGGTGACCGACCATCACCAGTGCCCGGATCGGCTGCCCGCCTGCGAGGCGCTGCTCAACCCCCACCGGGAGGGCGAGCGCTATCCCGACAGCGACCTGTGCGGCTGCGGCGTGGCCGCCAAGCTCCTGCAGGCCCTGGGCGGGGTGGAGGCCGTCAAGCCCTACCTGGACCTGGTGGCCCTGGCCACCATCGCCGACCTGGTGCCCCTGACCGGGGAAAACCGCATCCTGACCCGGGCGGGCCTGGAAAAGCTCAATGAGGACCCGCTGGTGGGTCTGGCCGCCCTCAAGCAGGTGGCCGGGTACGGCGGCAAGCGGGTCGAGGCTGGACAGGTGGCCTTCTCCCTGGCCCCGCGCATCAACGCCGGCGGCCGCATGGGCGACGCGGCCCGGGCGGTGCGCCTGTACCGCGCAGCCTCCTTGGAGGAGGCGCTGCCCATCGCCGAGGACCTGGACCGGGAAAACGCCCGCCGCCAGCGGCAGGAGGCCGAGATGGTCGAGCAGGCCGCGGCGGCGATCGAGGCGGGGGACGCGCTGCTGGAGCACCGGGTGCTCATCGCTTCCGGCGAGGGCTGGAACCGGGGCGTGGTGGGCATCGTCGCCTCGCGTCTGGTGGAGCGCTATCACCGGCCGGCGCTGGTCTTCGCCCGCGAGGGGGACACCTTGAACGGTTCGGGGCGCAGCATCCCGGGCGTCAACCTCTACGAGATGCTCAGCGCCTGCCAGCTTGATCTGGACCGCTTCGGCGGCCACGCCATGGCCGCGGGCCTGGCGCTGAAGGTCGATCGTTTGGCGGATTTTCAGGCGGCGCTGGACGCCCACTGCCGCGAGCGATACCCGGCGGAGGTCTTTGCGCCCAAGGCCAGCTATGACGCGGTGCTGCCCCTCTCCGAGGCCACGCCCCTGCTGGTGGAGCAGCTCTCCCAGCTCTCGCCCACGGGCATGGGCAATCCCCAGCCGGTTTTCTTGGTGGAGGGCGCGGTTGTGGACAACCGCGCCCCCATGGGGGCGACCGGCGCGCATCTGCGGGGCACGGTGCGCTGCGGCCGGGCTTACCAGCAGGCCGTGGGCTTCTCCATGGCCGACCAGTTCGCCGCCTACGGCGAGCAGGACCTGTTGGACCTGTTGGTCGCCCCCCAGATGGACACCTGGCAGGGGGTCAGCCGGCTGAAGCTCTACCTCAAGGGCGCGCGGCCCAGCCTGGCCGGGCACGCGGCGCGGTTTCTGGGCGAGGAGGCGGGGGAGCGCCTGCTGACTGGGCTGTATAGCCAGCTGATCTACTCCCGGGGCTACGACGCCCTGCCGGGGAATGTCACGCTCCTGCAGGACGCGGACGCGCTGGACTTTCAGGTGGCCGACGCCCTTGAACGGGACGTGTCCGGCACGCTGATCGCCGTGTCAACGCCTCAGGGCGCGGCGCGGCTGACCGCACTGCTCCAGGCTTCAGGCTTGGCCGAGCGGGTCTCATGGTCCTGGGGACAGCCCGGGGACCGGCTGGGTTACAACGGTGTCGTTGCGGCGCTGCCCGGCCGAGGCGCGCCGCTCAGATGCCGTCGGCTGATCCTCTATGACGGCGCGCTGGAGTCGGCCTATGCGGCGGCGCTGGCGGGCCGCGCGCCCGAGGTGCTGGTGGCCGCCTCATCCCGGGAGCAGGAGGTCCTGCGCCAGGCCCTGGCGCGGATGGACGTGCGGCGCGAGCTGCTGCTCTCCTGTCACCGGGCGCTCAAGGCCATCTGTCCGGTGCAGGCGCCCAGCCTGGAGGCGCTCTACCCGCTGATCCGGCCGGCTTGCCCCGGCCTGCGGCGGTATCAGCTGGCCCTGGCGCTGCCGGTATTTCGGGAGCTGGGCCTGGTGGCCTACCCCGACGAGCCGCCCTATGAGGTGGCGATGCGCAACCCGGGGAAGACCCAGTCGCTGTTGGACAGCCGAATCTACCGCAACTTGGTCCGGCCCCGAGGGGCGGAGCCGGTATCCGACGCCGAACAGGAGGTAGGTGCATAACCATGGAAGAGATTCGCCAGGCCTTTGGCCGATACTACGGGCCCGAGCAGGCGGCCATGTTGGAGCGCGCGTACATCGTCGCCCAGCAGGCCCATGGGGACCAGGTGCGCTCCTCGGGGGAGCCCTACATGATCCACCCGGAGCATGTGGCCAGCATCCTGATGGAGATGGGGCTGGACGCGCCCACCATCGCCGCGGCGCTGCTGCACGACACCGTGGAGGACACCACCGTCACCCTGGAGCAGATCGAGGAGCAGTTTGGAGCGGATATCGCCATGCTGGTGGACGGCGTGACCAAGCTGACTCGCCTGGAGGGCACCACCAAGGAGGAGCAGCAGGCCGAGAGCCTGCGCAAGATGTTCCTGGCCATGGCCCGGGACATCCGCGTGGTGCTGATCAAGCTGGCCGACCGGCTGCACAACATGCGTACCCTGCAATATCGCCCGCCGGAGAAGCAGCGGGCTACCGCCCGGGAGACCCTGGAGATCTACGCCCCTCTGGCCCACCGCTTGGGCATCTACCGCATCAAGTGGGAGCTGGAGGACCTGTCGCTGTTCTATCTGGACCGGGAGGGCTATGAGGAGCTGGCCAAAAAGATCAACATGGAGCAGGCCGCCCGCATGCAGATGGTTCAGCGGGTGATGGACGATCTGCGCGACCGACTCACCGAGATGCACATCTCCGGCGAGGTCGAAGGCCGACCCAAGCACATCTACTCGATCTACAAGAAGATGCATCAGCAGAACAAGCTCTTTGAGCAGATCTACGACCTGTACGCCGTGCGGGTGATCGTGCCCACCGAGAAGGACTGCTACGCCGTCTTGGGCATGGTGCATACCCTGTATAAACCCATCCCCGGCCGGTTCAAGGACTATATCGCCGTGCCCAAGCCCAACCAGTATCAGTCGCTGCACACGACGGTGCTGGGCGAGCGGGCCATGCCCTTTGAGGTGCAGATTCGCACCTACGAGATGCACCACACCGCCGAGTTCGGCATCGCGGCCCACTGGAAGTACAAGGAGGGCCGCCAGGGCCAGGAGGGGGACGACCTGGACGCCAAACTGTCCTGGCTGCGCCAGCTGATGGAGTGGCAGGGGGACATGGGCAACTCCCAGGAGTTCGTCAACACCCTGAAGGTCGATCTGTTCTCCGACGAGGTGTTCGTCTTCACCCCCAAGGGCGAGGTCATCGACCTGCCCAAGGGCGCGGGCCCGCTGGATTTCGCCTACCGCATCCACTCCAAGGTGGGCGATCGGTGCGCCGGCGCGCGGGTCAACGGGCGCATCGTGCCTCTGGACTATCAGTTGGAGAACGGCGACATTGTGGAGATCATCCTGGGCCCGACCAGCAAGGGCCCCAGCTTCGACTGGCTCAAGCTGGTCAAGACCAGCAACGCCAAGAGCAAGATCCGCGCCTACCTGAAGCGGGAGTTCCGCGAGGAGAACACCGTCAAAGGCCGCGATATGCTCGAGCGCGAGGCCAAGCGCGACGGCTACAACCTCACCCAGCTGATGAAGCCCGAGTGGGTCGAGGCCATGATCCAGAAGTTCAGCCTGTCCTCGGTCGAGGATATCTACGCCGCGGTGGGCTTTGGCGGGCTGACCACCGCCCAGGTGCTCACCAAGCTCAAGGATGAGTACCGCAAGCAGAAAAAGCAGGAGCTCAAGGAGAAACGCGAGCAGGGCGAGACCTCGGAGCAGGAGCGCAAGGCCCGGGAGGAGAAGAGCCAGCAGATTTCCACCAGCCACGGCGTCATGGTCAAGGGGCAGCCGGGCATGCTGGTGCGCTTTGCCAAGTGCTGCAACCCCCTGCCCGGCGAGGACATCGTGGGTTATATCACCCGGGGGAGGGGCGTGTCCATCCACCGGGCGGACTGCTCCAACCTGCCGGACATCGCCTCGGAGCCCGACCGCTTCGTGGAGGTCTCTTGGGGCAGCGAGGCGGCCAGCAGCTACCATGTGGAGCTGGGCATTGCCGGCCAGGACCGCGAGGGTTTCCTGGCGGACATCATCAACCTGCTGGCCAACATGAAGGTGCAGGTGGACGCGGTCAACGCCCGGCGCAACCGCAACAACACCGTGCGCATCGATCTGAGCGTCACCATCACCGACACGTCCCAGCTGGATAGCATCATCAAGCGGGTCAAGAAAGTCACCGGCGTGCTGGAGGTCTTCCGCGCGTCGACATAAGAGGAGCGGTTCTATGCGTTTGGTTGTGCAGCGGGTCAGCCAGGCCTCGGTCACCGTGGCGGGGGAGGTCGTCGGCAGCATCGGCAGGGGATTTCTGGTATTGGTGGGCGTGGAGGCCGGGGACGCCCCGGCCGACGCGGCCTACATGGCCAAGAAGACCGCCGGGCTGCGGGTCTTTGAGGACGAGGCCGGCAAGATGAACCTCGATTTGGCGCAGGTGGGCGGCGCGGTGCTGGCGGTCAGCCAGTTCACCCTGCTGGGGGACTGCCGCAAGGGCAACCGGCCCAGTTTCATCGCCGCCGAGCGGCCCGAGGCCGCCGACGCCCTGTATGAGCAGTATGTGGATCTATTGCGGCGGGCAGGCCTGCAGGTGGAAACCGGCCGGTTCCAGACCCACATGGAGGTGGCCCTGGTCAACGACGGGCCGGTCACCCTGCTGCTGGAGAGCAAGAAACAGTTTTAGGGGGATGGGATGAAAAAGCTCATCATTGTCAACGGGGCCACGGGCAGCGGCAAAAGCGCGGTCTGCCAGCGGCTCTATCCCATGCTGGAGCGCAGCGTGTACCTGGATGGGGACTGGTGCTGGACCATGCACCCCTTCGTGGTCAACCCGGAAAACATCGCCATGGTCGAGAACAACATCGCCTACCTGCTGCGCAGTTTCCTGGGCAACACGGGCTATGACTATGTGCTCTTCAGCTGGGGGATCGCCCAGCCCGAGATTCTCAAGGAGCTGATCGACGCCCTGGAGGGATATGGCTTTACGCCCCAGCATTTCCTGCTGGAGGTGACCGCCGAGGAGCTGGCGGCGCGGCTGCGCGCCCAGGGTCGGGATGAGGAGACCATCGCCGCGGCGCGGGAGCGCCTGCCCCTGTACCAGGTCCTGCCCGGCGAGCGGATCGCAACCGACGGGCGCGCCCCGGAGGAAGTGGCCCGAGAAATCTGCGAAAAGGTGGCGGTACCATGCTGAAAATCGAGCGAATGACCACCGGCCCGATCCAGGTCAACACCTACCTGATCCAGGACGCGGACACCGGCGCCTGCGCCATTGTCGATCCCGGCGGCCAGGCGGGGGAGATCCTGCGCCGCCTGCCCCGAAAGCCGGAGCTGATCCTGCTCACCCATGGGCATATCGATCACATCGGCGCGGTGGCTCAGCTGGCGCGGGCTACCGGGGCCCGGGTGCTGCTGGGCCAGGCTGATCTGCCCGCCGCACGGGATGGGCAGGTCAACCTGGCGGCGATGATGGGGCTGCCCTTTGAGCCCTTCCAGGCCCAGCCCTACGGCGAGTCGGTGGCGCTGGGCGCGACCCGGCTAACGGTCATCCCCACCCCGGGGCACACGCCCGGGGGTGTTTGTCTGTTCGACGGGGCGCACCTGTTCTGCGGGGACACCCTCTTCGCCGGGGGCGTGGGGCGCACCGATTTTCCCGGCGGCAGCTTTGCCGACCTGCGGGGCAGCATCCTGCGGCTCTACGCCCTGCCGGGCGATCCGGCCGCGCTGCCCGGCCACGGCCCGCAGACCACCCTTCAGGCGGAACGCCGGGGCAATCCCTATGTTCGGGAGGGGGAGGAGCCATGAAGATCATCACGCCGGTCGACGGCCTGTGGAACGAGCTGTGCGAGGTGGTGCGGGCCTTCGGCTACGCTACCGCCTTCGTGCGGGAGGGGGAGGACGGCTGCACCTTGGTGCACGACGCCCGGGCCGATGGGGATGGGGTGGTGCACACCGCGGTCCTTTCCCGTCCCGACGGGTCCGAGGTCCGGGCCGAGGCGCGCCAGCGGGCGGTCGGTCAGGGGGCGGTGGAGCAGAAGCGCCTCTACAAGCGCGCCGCCAAGAAGGCGGTTTACGAGCTGATGCGCGGCGTGTGCGGCCGCTCCCTGCCCTGGGGCGCGCTCACGGGCATCCGGCCGGTCAAGCTGGCCCGGGATTTAGCGGACCAGGTGGGCGAGCGGGCGGCCTACGACACCCTGCGGAACTACTATGATGTCAGTCCCGAGAAGGCGCGCCTGGCTCTGGACATCGCTTCGGTGCAGCGGCCCCTGATGGCCCAGCGGGACAAGCTGGACGTCTACATCGGCATCCCTTTCTGCCGCACCCGCTGCCTGTACTGCTCCTTCGCCGCCGTCGCCCTGGACACCAAGCACGGCAAACTGGCCCAGGGCTATGCCGACTGGGTGATCCGGGAGATGCGCGCCAGCGCGCCCGACCCCGCGCGGGTGCGGGCGGTCTATGTCGGCGGGGGCACGCCCACGGCCCTGCCCGTGGGGGAGCTGGCCAAGATCCTTCAGGCAGCCCGCGACCTCTACGGCGACGCGCCTGAGTTCACCGTCGAGGCCGGGCGGCCCGACGGGCTGGACGCGGACATGCTGCGCATGCTCCATGATAAGGGCGTCAGCCGGGTGAGCATCAATCCCCAGACCTTCTCCGACGCCACCCTGGCGCGTATCGGCCGGGCTCACCGCGCTCAGGATATCCTGCGGGCCTTCGAGCTGGCGCGGTCGGTGGGCTTCACCTGCATCAACATGGACCTGATCGCCGGCCTGCCCGGGGAGACGCCCGAGGACATGGCCCGCTCCCTGCGCGAGGTGGAGCGTCTGGCCCCGGAGAACCTGACGGTGCACACCCTGGCGGTCAAGCGGGGCAGCCGGCTGCACGAGTTTCCCGACCGATTTCCCCTGCCCAGCGGGGAGGATGTATCGGAGATGGTGCGCATGGGCTTTGCGGCCGCGGCGCGCATGGGCATGGCGCCCTACTACCTCTACCGGCAGAAGTACATGGCCGGCAACCTGGAGAACGTCGGCTACGCCCTGCCGGGCGCCGAGTGCCTCTACAACATCGATATCATGGAGGAGACCCACAGCATCTTGGCCTACGGGGCGGGGGCGATCTCCAAGAAGCTTGAGCCCGCCCGGGCGCTGATCACCCGCCAGGCCAATCCCCGGGATATCCCCCTCTACGGTGAGCGGGTGAACGCGTTGGCGCAGGAGAAGCGGGCGCTGTTCGCCGAGGTGATGGCATGAGCGGATATCCCAGCCGCTTTGACGCCCAGGCGGAGCTGGACCGGGCCGGCCGCCTCAACCCCGGGCTCTGGACGGCCCACAGCCGCTATGCGGCCCAGGCAGCCGAGGCCATCGCCGCCGCCTGCGGCCTGGACGGCGAGAAGGCCTATGTGCTCGGGCTGCTGCACGATATCGGCCGGCGCGAGGGCGTCAGCGCCACGCGGCATGTGCTGGCGGGTTACCGATACTGCCTGGCCCGGGGCTGGCCCGAGGCCGCGCGGGTCTGCCTGACCCACAGCTACCTGCTGGGCGACGTGCATGCCGATGTGCAGCGGTGGGACCTGGACGCGGCGGAGGGCCGGGAGCTGGAGACCCTGGTGGGGGCTGCGCGGTACGACGACTATGACCGCCTGATCCAGCTGTGCGACGCCCTGGCGCTGCCCACGGGCTGCTGCGTGATGGAAAAGCGGCTGGTGGATGTGGCGATGCGCTACGGGCTGACCCCGTCCACCTTGCCGCGGTGGCGGCAGCTCTTTGCGATCAAGGCCGATTTTGAAGCCCGCATGGGGCGCAGCGTCTATCAGGTGCTGCCCCGGGTCGTCGAGAACACCTTGGAATTGGAGGAGGAACCATGACCCAGACCCGCACCCGGGATATGACCCAGGGCAACCCCACCCGACTGATCCTGGCTTTCGCCCTGCCGCTGCTGCTGGGCGGGGTATTCCAGCAGCTCTACAACCTGGTGGACACCGCGGTGGTGGGCCGCTTTGTCAGCGTGGACGCCCTGGGCGCCCTGGGGGCGACCAGCTCGACGGTCTTCTGCGTGCTGGCGCTGGTGATGGGGCTGACCAACGGCGTGTCGGTGGTGGTAGCCCAATATTTCGGCGCGAAGGATGAGGCGCGGCTCAAGCGCGCCGTGGCCAACGCGGTGGTCATCAATCTGGCGGCCTCGGTGATCATGTCGGCGGTGGGCGTGGCCCTGGCCCGGCCGATCATGAACCTGCTGGGCACCCCGCCGGAGATCCTGGACATGGCAGTGACCTACCTGACCATCGTCTTTGCCGGTTCTGTCGCCCAGATCACCTACAACACCGCCTCGGCCATCCTGCGGGCGGTGGGGGACAGCCGCACGCCGCTTTACTTCCTGATCCTGGCCTCGCTGCTCAACGTCGCGCTGGACCTGGTGTTTGTGATCGCCTTTAAGTGGGGCGTGGCGGGGGTGGCCGTGGCCACCATCCTGGCCCAGGCGGTCTCGGCGGCGTGCTGTCTGGTGTTCATGGCCAAGCGGTATCCCATCCTGCGCTTCTCCCGCCGGGACCTGTCGCCCGACCGGCAGATCGTCGCCCGGGTGCTGCGCATCGGCCTGCCCATGGGGCTGCAGAGCGCGCTGTTGGGCGTGGGCATGATGGTCATCCAAAGCGTCATCAACAGCTTTGGCAGCGCGGTGGTCTCGGGCTATGCCGCCGCGGCCAAGGCCGACCAAATCTCCGGCATGGTGCTCTCCAACCTGGGCATGGCCACGGCTACCTACATGGGCCAGAACGCCGGCGCGCGGGATGAGGGGCGCATCAAAGCGGGCTTTCGACGGGCGATGCTGATCAGCCTGGCGGCGTCGCTGATCCTCTCAGCGGTGATCCTGCTGTTCAAGGGCCCGATCATCAGCCTGTTCGTCGCCCCGGAGGAAACCCTGGTTAGGGGCTACGCGCTGGACTATCTCTCGGTCAATGCCTCGTTCTATGTCTTCCTGGGCCTGGTGTTCCTCTACAACAACGCCCTGCGGGCGATGGGGGACGTGTGGGTCCCCTTATCCTCCGCCTTCATCGAGCTGTTCCTGAAGGTGGGTGGATCGATGCTGCTCGGATCGCTTTTCGGTCCCATCGGCATCTGGTTTGCCGCCCCGATCGGCTGGATTTTGTGCCTCATTCCGTCGATCATCCGCTACCACGGCGGCAGCTGGCGGCGGCTCCTGGACCGCATCTGATCCGGCGAGCGCCGCTGAGGCCATGAATCTTTATTTCTGAAAGGATGAAGAAACATGGCAAGCACAATCTACCGGGATATGACCCGCGGCAACCCCGCGCGGCTGATCCTCTCCTTCTCCCTGCCGCTGCTGGCGGGCGGCCTGTTTCAGCAGCTCTACAGTATGGTGGACACCCTGGTGGTGGGCCGGTTTGTGGGCGTGGACGCCCTGGGCGCGCTGGGGGCTACCAATTCCACGGGGTTTCTGGTGCTCTCGCTGGTGCTGGGGCTGACCAACGGCGTCTCTATCGTCATCTCCCAGGTTTTCGGGGCCAAGGACGCCTTGGGCCTGCGCCGCGCGGTGGGCGGCGCGGTCACGGTCACCGGCGCGGCGGGGCTGGTCGTATCGGTGGCGGGGGTGGCCCTGGCCCGGCCGCTGATGGCGCTCTTGGGCACCCCGGCGGAGCTGATGGACATGGCCGCGCTGTATCTGCAGATCACCTTCGGCGGCAGCCTGTGCCAGGTCGCCTACAACACCGCCTCGGCGGTGCTCCGGGCGGTGGGGGACAGCCGCACGCCGCTGTACTTTTTGATCCTGGCCTCGCTGCTCAACGTGGGGCTGGACCTGCTGCTGGTGCTGGCGCTGCCCTGGGGCGTGGCCGGGGTGGCCATCGCCACGGTCATCGCCCAGGGCGTCTCGGCCGTGGGCTGCGCGGCCTACATCGCCAAGCGCTACCCCATGCTGCGCTTTGGCCCGCGGGAGATGCTGCCCACCCGGCGGGAGCTGGCGCGGGTGCTGCGCATCGGTCTGCCCATGGGCGTCCAGAGCGCGGTGCTCTCGGCGGGCATGATGGTCATTCAGCGGGTGATCAACGGCTTTGGCAGCGCGGTGGTGGCGGGTTACGCCGCTGCGGGCAAGGTGGACCAGATCCCCAGCATGGTGCTCTCCAACCTGGGCGTGGCCACGGCCACCTACATGGGCCAGAACGCCGGGGCCCGGGATGAAGGGCGCATCCGCCAGGGCTTTGCCCGAGCCTCGTGGATCACCTATGGCTGCGCCCTGGCCCTGAGCGCGCTGATCCTGCTGCTGCGCGGCCCGCTGGTGGGGCTGTTCGTCTCCTCCGGGGAGACCGTGGTGCTCGGCCACGCAATGGACTACCTGGGCGTCAGCGCCTCCTTCTATCTCTTCTCCGGGGCGATCTTCCTGTACAACAGCACCCTGCGCGCCCTGGGAGATGTCTGGCCACCCATGGCCTCCACGCTGATCGAGCTGGCGGTCAAGGTGGGCGGCGCGGTGCTGCTGGGCGGGTGGATCGGGCCGATGGGGGTGTGGTTCGCCACGCCCATCGGCTGGATTCTTTGCCTGATCCCCTCGGTCATTCGCTACCATTCGGGCAGCTGGCGCGCCCTGCTGGACCGGTTTTAGCCAGCCTGGCTGCATATTTGGGCGGCCCCTGCAAAAAATAACGCTGTGGACTTGACGCGGGGCCGCCGAGCGACTATACTAGACAAAATTCATGGTGATGATCGGGAGAGTATTTCCCCGTGTGCGCGAGAAGAGAGGGCCGCCTGGGCTGCGAGCGGCTGCGCTGCCGGTGAAGGAAGGACACCCGTGAGCCGCGCGCTGATCAAGGCGCGCCGTATCCCCGGCGTTAGCGGGGTTCACAAGTGGAGGGGCTCTGTCGGCCCTTCAAGCAGGGTGGTACCGCGAGGAAAGCCTCGTCCCTTCGGGGACGGGCTTTTTTGTTTCTCCGCGCGGCCGGCGCGGAGGGGAATGATCATTTTTATCCGAAGGAGGAGTTCGTATGTTGACACAGGCGCCCAAGGGAACCCGAGACCTGATGCCCCAGGAGGCTTACCGCTGGCACCATGTGGAGGCCATAGAGCGGGAAGTGGCCGCACAGTTCGGCTTTGAGGAGGTCCGCACCCCGATTTTTGAGCACACCGAGCTGTTCCTGCGCTCGGTGGGCGATACCACCGATATCGTGCAGAAGGAGATGTACACCTTCACTGACAAGGGCGAGCGCTCCATCACCCTGCGGCCCGAGGGCACTGCGGGCGTGGCGCGGGCCTTTGTGGAGCACAAGCTGTTCAACGAGCCCCTGCCGGCGAAGATGTTCTACCTGTCCTACCCGGTTTTCCGATATGAGAATCCCCAGTCCGGCCGGTTGCGCCAGCATCACCAGTTCGGCGTGGAGGTCTACGGCGCGCAGGACGCCGCCTGCGACGCGGAGGTCATTCTGCTGGCGGCCACGGTGCTCAGCCGGCTGGGCATCGGCAACCTGACGCTGAAGATCAACTCGATCGGCTGCCCCGAGTGCCGGGCCCGGTACAACCAGGCCCTGAAGGACTTCCTGGGCGCGCGGCTGAACAGCCTGTGCAAGACCTGCCAGGAGCGCTTTGAGCGCAACCCCCTGCGCATCCTGGACTGCAAGGAGTCCGCCTGCCAGGCCCAGCTGGACGGCGTGCCCACCATGCTCGAGTACCTGTGCGACGACTGCAAGGCCCACTTCGACAAGCTCCAGGGCCTGCTGGCGGCCGCGGGTCAGCCCGCGGTGGTCGATCCCTTCATCGTGCGGGGCCTGGACTACTACACCCGCACGGTCTTTGAGTTCGTGGCCGACCTAAACGGCCCCCTGACGGTGTGCGGCGGCGGCCGCTACGACGGGCTGATGGAGCAGGTGGGCGGCCCGGCCCTGCCGGGTATGGGCTTTGGCATGGGCATCGAGCGGCTACTCATGGCCATGGATACCCTGGGCATCGCCATCGACAAGCCGGTGCTCACCGAGGTATTTCTTTGCGGTATGGGCGAGGCGGCGGTCGCCAAGTGCTTCACCCTGACCGACCAGCTGCGCCGGCAGGGCGTCCGGGCCCAGTGCGACCTGATGGGGCGCAGCCTCAAGGCGCAGCTCAAGTATGCCAACAAGCAGGGTTGCCCCTTCACGGCGATCCTGGGCGAGGACGAGATGAACCGCGGCGTGATCAAGCTCAAGGACATGGCGGCGCACACCGAGGAGGATGTGCCCTTTGACCAGCTGGCCGAGCGGATTCGCCGGTAAAGAGAAGGAGGAAGACGAGATGGAGGGTATTCATGGCTTGAAGCGCAGCCTGTTCTGCGGACAGCTGCGGGCGGAGCACGCCGGGCGGCAGGTGACCCTGATGGGCTGGGTGGCCCGCTGCCGCAACCTGGGCGGCATGGTGTTTGTCACCCTGCGCGATAAGATGGGCGTGGCGCAGGTGATCTTCGACGAAAAAACGCCCCGGGAGCTCTTTGAGCAGGCCGAGGGCCTGCACAGCGAGGACTGCGTCGCCCTGGTGGGCACGGTGCGCCTGCGCGGCGAGCGGGACCGCAACCCCAACATGCCCACCGGCGAGGTGGAGGTGGCAGCCCACGAGCTGCGCGTCCTCAGCCGCAGCGCGGTGCTGCCCTTCCCGGTGGATGATGAGCACCTGGCCGCCGAGCCCCTGCGCATCAAGCATCGCTATCTGGACCTGCGCCGCGAGGGCATGCAGCGCCGCCTGCGGGTGCGAAACCAGGTCAAGCGCGTCATGCGCAGCTATCTGGAGAGCCAGGGCTTTGAGGATATCGAGACCCCGATGCTCATCAACTCCACCCCCGAGGGCGCGCGGGATTTCCTGGTGCCCAGCCGCAAGCAACCCGGCAGCTTCTACGCGCTGCCCCAGTCCCCGCAGATTTTCAAGCAGCTGTTGATGGTGGCGGGCTTTGACCGCTATTACCAGCTGGCCCGCTGCTTCCGCGACGAGGACGGCCGGGGCGACCGGCAGCCCGAGTTCACCCAGCTGGACCTGGAAATGAGCTTTGTCGAGCAGGAGGACGTCATGGCCCTGAACGAGGGGCTGCTCAAGGCGATCTTCCAGCAGGTGCTGGGGGTGGAGATTCCCATGCCCATGCCGCGCATCACCTACCGCGACGCCATGGCCCGCTACGGCAGCGACAAGCCCGACACCCGTTTTGAGGTGCTCATCAGCGATGTGAGCGAGGTCTTCGCGGGCAGCGAGTTCCGCGCTTTCGCCGACGCGGTGGCCGCGGGCGGCCAGGTGGCGGCCATCGCCGCGCCCGGGGCGGCCAGCGCCCTGTCCCGCCGGGAGATCGACGCGCTCACCGAGGTGGCCAAAACCTACCGCGCCAAGGGCATGGCCTTCGCCCACGTGCTCGAGGACGGCTACAAGAGCAGCCTGACCAAGTTCCTTTCCAAGGAGCAGTTCGACCAGATTGCCCAGAAGACCGGGGCCCGGGTGGGGGATACCCTGCTGCTAATCGCCGACGCCAAGGCCGAGGTGGCCTGCGTGGCCATGGGCCAGGTGCGCCTGGCGGTGGCCGAAAAGCTCGGCCTGATCCCCGAGAACCAGTGGAACCTGCTGTGGGTGACCGAGTTCCCCTTCTTTGAGCGGGATGACGAGGGCCATTTTGTGCCCGCCCATCACCCCTTCACCATGCCCCTGGAGGAGGACCTGGATAAGTTCGATACCGACAAGGCCGCCATCCGCGCTTACTGCTACGATATCGTGCTCAACGGCGTGGAGCTGGGCAGCGGCAGCATCCGTATCCACGACAAGCAGCTGCAAAACCGCATGTTCGAGCAGCTGGGCATGACCGCCGAGCAGATTGACAGCAAGTTCGGCTATCTGGTCAACGCCTTCCAGTACGGGCCGCCGCCCCACGGCGGGTTCGCCTACGGCGTGGACCGGCTGGTGATGCTGCTGACCGGCTCGGAGAACATCCGCGAGGTCATTCCCTTCCCCAAGCTGCAGAACGCCTCTGATCCGCTGACCAACGCGCCCCTGCCCGTGGACGCCGAACAGCTCAAGGAGCTGGGTCTGAGCGTGTCCGGCGGGCCGCAGGAGGATGAGCCGCAGTGACCGACCCGGCATTTGCTCGCTCGGCCCGGCTGATCGGCCAGCCCGCCATGGATCGCATCGCCGCCGCCCATGTATGGGTGGTGGGCCTGGGGGGCGTGGGCGGACAGGTGGTGGAGGCCTTGGCCCGCACGGGCGTGGGCCGCTTGACCCTGGTGGATGGCGACATTGTGGATATCACCAACCTCAACCGCCAGGTGCTCTACACCCGCGCCCAGGTGGGTCTGCCCAAGGCGTCCTGCGCCCGGGAGCGGGTGTTATCCATCGCCCCGGATTGCGCGGTAGTCGCCCAGAACGCCTTCTACGGCGCGGGCAGCCCCCTGGCGGCGAAGCTGACCGCGGAGCCGCCGGATTTTGCGGTGGACGCCATCGACGACATCCCCGCCAAGATCGACCTGATCTGCCGCTGTCAGGGCGCGGGTATCCCCATCATCTCCGCCATGGGCGCGGGCAATAAGCTTGATCCCATGGGCTTTGCGGTGATGGACCTGTTTCAAACCAGCTATGACCCCCTGGCGCGCGTACTGCGGCGGGAGCTGAAGAAGCGCGGCGTGTCGCGCCTGACCGTAGCCGCGTCCCGGGAGATTCCGCAAACAGTCCCCGCCGACGAGCAGGGCGTGCGCGCCCCCGCCAGCATCGCTTTCGTGCCCCCGGCCATGGGTCTGCTCATCGCCGGGCATGTGCTCAAAACCCTGGGCGGGATCGAGAAAGGAGGCTCCCATGGTCGCTGAAGCCGGTACCGTGATCCAGGTGGCGGGGGACCGCGCCCTGGTGCGCTTTGAGCGCACCAGCATGTGCGGCTCTTGCTGCGCCTGCGGCATGGCCAAGGGTCAGCAGTTTGCAGATCGCTGGCTCAACAACGAGGTACACGCCCGGGCGGGGGACCGGGTCCAGGTGGACCTGACGCCCCGGGGGCTGCTGGGCGCGGCGGGCATCGTCTATGTCGCGCCCCTGATCGCCTTTGTGGCCAGCCTGTTCATCTTTTCCTTCCTGGGGGAGCTGGGATGCTTCTTTGCCGCCCTGGGGTTGACCGCCCTGGTGTTCCTGGCCATCAAGTTGCTGGACCCCGTCTTTGCCAAGCGTCGCGCCTTCGTCCCCCGGCTGGTGGCGGTGCTGCCGCCTGAAACGCCTTCATCCCCCAACGAACCCTGACGACGGGGCTTCCGGGTGCGCTCGGAGGCCTCTTTGCTCAAAGGAGGCAACCGATGGAGCCTTTCTCCCTGAGACCCTTTCTGCCCGGCGACGCCGAGGCGGTGCAGACCATGATCTTGGAAAAGCAGGCCGAGCCCGTGGCTGTCTACGACTACGCCATGCCCACCGAGGAGCACCAGCTGCGGGCCCTGGCGGCCTATTTCGCCAGCGAGCCGAGCTATCTGGCCATCTGCGCCGGTGATATGCCCGTGGGTTACGCGGTGCTGCACGTGCAGAGCGACCGGGGCAGCCTGGGCTATTTCCTGCGCCCGGCCTGGCGAGGAAGGGGATGGGTCAACCAGGCCTGCGCGGCGCTGCTGGCGCGGGCCTTCGCCGGGGGTATGGCCGCGGCCGAGGCGGGCGCCGCTCTGGCAAACGCTCCCTCCGTGGCGGTGCTGACCCGGCTGGGCTTTCGCCAGGTGCGCCGGGAGCGGGTCAGTTTCCATCAGGATGACCAGGGGCGGCCCTTGGAATTTGAGTCCGGGGTGTACGAGCTGACCCGGACGCAGTGGGAGGAGATGTATCCATGCGCATGACGACCCCGGCTCAGCGCGCCCAGATCGCGCCGCTATTCGCCGACTTTCGGGATTCCCTGGTGGCCTCGGCGCTGTCGGGCATGATGGGGGAGACCTGGGCCCAGGGCGAGCCCGCGTCCTGCGCGGCTGTGGTCCTGGGGGATTTCTGTTTCTTGGCGGGCGTCGCGTCTGGGGAGGACGCCCAGCGCCTGCTCAGCGAACTGCCCATCCTGGACGGCCGGCATGATTTTATCGCCATCGGCGGGGATGCCTGGTTTGCGCTGCTTAAAGCGCGCTTTTCGCCCGCCGCCCGGCGGATCACCCGATGGGCCTTCGCCCATGAGGATACCTTCGACCGAGGTCGGTTGGCTCAGATGACCGCCCTGCCCGAGGGCTATGAAGCCGTGCCTATCGCCGAGCACTACGCCCAGATCATGGCCGCCCCCTGGAGCCGGGATTTCTGCGCCCAGTTCGCCGACGAGGCGGATTTTCGCGCCCGGGGACACGGGTTCGCCGCCCGCTTCGCCGGAGAGATCGTCGCCGGCGCGTCCAGCTACAGCGTCTATCCCGGCGGCATCGAGATCGAAATCGATACCCGGATGGATCACCGCCGCAAGGGACTCGCGCGAGCCCTGGCCGCGCGGTTGATCCTGCACTGCCTGGAGCGGGGGCTCTTCCCCTCCTGGGACGCGGCCAACGAGGTTTCCGTGCGCCTGGCCCAATCCCTGGGGTATTGCCTGCTGGGCCCTTACCCCGCGTTGGGCCTGCAGCTATGCGGCGATTGACGAACGATCGGCGGATTTTTCCGCGGATCGGCCGTATTCCGCTTGAAAAAGGGCTGTTCCGTTCGTATAATAAAGGTTGTATGTTATGATTCTGCTAATTGGCTAAAGTGAAGGGAGCCCCGACGCATGATTGATCTGAAACTCATTGCCCAAACCGATCCCGAGGTGGCCTCCGCGATGAAGCAGGAGCTGGTTCGCCAGCAGCAGCATCTGGAGCTGATCGCCTCGGAGAATTTCGTTTCCCCCGCGGTGATGGCCGCGGCGGGCAGCCACCTGACCAACAAATACGCCGAGGGCTACCCCGGCAAGCGCTACTACGGCGGCTGCAAATATGTGGACATCGTCGAGGAGCTGGCTCGTCAGCGCGCCTGCGAGCTCTTCGGCGCGGAGCATGCCAACGTACAGCCCCACTCGGGCGCGCAGGCCAACATGGCGGTTTTCTTCGCCATGCTCCAGCCCGGCGACACGGTCATGGGCATGAACCTGGCCCACGGCGGCCACCTGTCCCATGGAAGCCCGGTCAACATGTCCGGCGCGTACTTCAAGATCGTGCCCTACGGCGTGGATCCGGAGACCGAGCGCATCGACTATGACGAGGTGATGCGCCTGGCCAAGGCGCACAAGCCCAAGATGATCATCGCCGGGGCCAGCGCCTACTCGCGGGAGATCGACTTTGCCAAGTTCCGTGCCGTGTGCGACGAGGTGGGCGCGCTGCTGATGGTGGATATGGCCCACATCGCCGGCCTGATCGCCGCGGGTCTGCACCAGAGCCCCGTTCCCTACGCCGACTTCGTCACCACCACCACCCACAAAACCCTGCGCGGGCCCCGGGGCGGTCTGATTCTGTGCAAAGAGCAGTATGCCGCCGCCATCGACAAGGCGGTGTTCCCGGGTATCCAGGGCGGCCCGCTGGAGCACATCGTCGCCGCCAAGGCCGTTTGCTTCAAGGAGGCCCTGTCCGATGCGTTCAAGGCCTACCAGACCCAGGTGGTCAAGAACGCCGCGGCGCTGGCCGAGGGCCTGCGCGCCGAGGAGCTCAAGATGGTCTCCGGCGGCACCGACAACCACCTGATTCTGCTGGATCTGCGGGGCATGGGCCTGAGCGGCAAAGCCCTGGAGAACCGCATGGGCAAGGCCAACATGACCGCCAATAAGAACGCGGTTCCTTTCGACCCGGAGAAACCCTATCTGACCAGCGGCCTGCGCATGGGCAGCCCGGCGGTCACCACCCGGGGTCTGAGGGAAGCGGACATGCGCCAGATCGCCTCCTTCGTGGGCACCCTGATTCACGAGGGCACCGGCGCCATTGACAAGGTCAAGGAACAGGTGCTGGCCATGTGCGCCAAGTATCCCCTGTATGACGATTGCGTGATCGAATAATCAGGATCAGGAGGGCGGCAAAAGCCGCCCTTTATTGTGTCGAGGAGGCTTCGCCATGACCATCCGCCCCATGCTCCCCAGCGACTACCCCGAGGTCTACGCCCTGTGGCGGGTGACTTCCGCCGAGGCTTTGTCTGAGGCGGACAGCCGCCCCAATTTCGACCGTTACCTGGCCCGCAACCCCAACATCAGCCAGGTCTGCCTCAACGATCAGGGGCAGATCGTGGGCACGGTGCTCTGTGGGCACGACGGCCGCCGCGGCTACATCCACCATATGGCGGTCTCCCCCGAGGCTCGGCGGCAGGGCATCGCGCGCTTGTTGGCCCAGGAGGCGCTCAACCGCCTCAAACAGGCCGGCATCGCCAAGGCGCATATCTTTGTCTTCTCCGCCAACGCCGCCGGCAAGGCCGCCTGGGCGGCTATGGGCTGGCAGAGCCGGGAGGATCTGATGGTGTTCTCCAAAACCATTGAGTGAGGCGTCGTCGGGCGCGCGTAGCCCCCTGCGGGGGATAGCCGGCGGCGTCTCTGAGCCCCCAACACAGAGCGCCCGCACGGCGCCAATCTGAGCCCCCAACACAGAGCGCCCGCGCGGCGCCAATCTGAGCCCCCAACATAGAGCGCCCGCGCGGCGCTCTTTTTGCGCGAAAAAGGTGGAAAATAATTTCAGAAAATTGTCGGATGAATGTTGACAAAATTACTAGGGTATGATACCCTATGCACGAACCGAATTCCGAGTGAATTTGTCAAGTTTAAGCGGACCCAATCGAGGTGAAAAGCATGAAGTTGTCCACGAAAGGGCGCTATGGCCTGCGGGCCGCCGCGGAGTTGGCGGTGTGTCACGGCCAGAGCGCGGTGCCCCTGCGCCAGGTTGCCAGCGTGGTGGAGGTGTCCGAGGCCTATTTGGAGCAGTTGCTGGCCACCCTGCGCCGGGCGGGCCTGGTGGAAAGCGTGCGTGGGGCCCAGGGCGGCTATCGCCTGGCCAGCGCTCCGGAGGAGATCACGGTGGGGGATGTGCTGCGTGCGCTGGAGGGCTCGATGGCCCCGGCGGAGTGCGTGGCCGGCCCCGGCGCCTCCTGCGCCAACATGGCCAGCTGCGCCACCCGGCGGGTGTGGGAGAAGATGCAGAACAGCCTCAACCAGGTGATGGATTCGATCACCTTGCAGGATATGTTGGAGGACGAGCTGCGCATGCGCGCGCAGTGTGGCAAGGCGGCCGGCGGATGCGAGTGCACCACGGTCCACAAGAAGGAGGAAAACAGTCATGGATAAGCGGGTATATCTGGATCACGCGGCGACCACGGCGGTGCATCCCGCCGTGCTGGAGGCGATGAAGCCCGCCCTGACGGGCGAGCTGTTTGGCAATCCTTCCAGCGTGCACTTCTTCGGCCGGGAGGCCAAGAAGGCGCTGGACAAGGCGCGCAATCAGGCCGCCGACGCGCTGGGCGCCAAGCCGGAGGAAATTTTCTTCACGGCGGGCGGCTCCGAGGCGGACAACTGGGCCCTGACCGGGGTGATGGCCATGGCGAAGGCCCAGGGCAAGACCCACCTGATCACCAGCCAGATCGAGCACCACGCCATTTTGCACACCGCTGAGCAACTGGAGAAGGAGGGGTTCACGGTTACTTACTTGCCCGTGGACGCCGATGGCCTGGTGGATCCCGAGGCGGTGCGCGCGGCGATTACCGACAAGACCGGCCTGGTGAGCATCATGTTCGCCAACAATGAGATCGGCACCATCGAGCCTATCGCCGCCATCGGCGCGATCTGCCGGGAGAAGGGCGTGCCCTTTCACACCGACGCGGTACAAGCCGTGGGCGCGGTCCGGATCGATGTGGAGGCCATGAACATCGACTTGCTGAGCATGTCGGCCCACAAAATCTATGGTCCCAAGGGCGTGGGCCTGCTCTATATCCGCAAGGGTGTGCGCATCGCCAACCTCATCAACGGCGGCGCGCAGGAGCGGGGCCGCCGCGCAGGCACCGAGAACATGCCCGGCATCATCGGCCTGGGCAAGGCGATGGAGCTAGCCATGACCGATTTCGACGAGAACAACGCCCGCCTGACGCAGATGCGCGACGCGCTGTTGGCCCGCATCGAGGCGGAGATTCCCTATGTCAAGCTCAACGGCCACCGCACCGAGCGCCTGCCCAGCAACCTGAACGTCAGCTTCCGCTACATCGAGGGCGAGAGCCTGCTGCTGAGCATGGACCTGAAGGGCTTTGCGGCCTCCAGCGGCTCGGCGTGCACCTCGGGCTCCCTGGATCCCTCCCATGTGCTGCTGGCCATCGGGCTGCCCCATGAGATCGCCCATGGTTCCCTGCGCATGACCCTGGGCCGGGAGAACACGATGGAGGATGTACAAGCCTGCGCGGACGCGCTGGTCGAGGTGGTTGGGCGGCTGCGCAGCATGTCGCCGCTGTATAACGAGGCCATGGCGAAAGGAGAATAAATTTCGATGTATAGCGAAAAGGTAATGGATCATTTCACCAACCCCCGCAATGTGGGGGAGATTGCCGACGCCGACGGCGTGGGCACCGTGGGCAACCCCAAGTGCGGCGATATCATGAAGATTTTCATCAAGGTCGCCGACGACCGCATCGTGGATATCAAGTTCCAAACCTTCGGCTGCGGCGCGGCCATCGCCACCAGCTCCATGGCCACCGAATTGGTCAAAGGCAAGACCATTCAGGAGGCCCTGCAGCTGACCAACAAGCAAGTCGCCGAGGCCCTGGACGGGCTGCCGCCGGTGAAGATGCACTGCTCGCTGTTGGCCGAGGAGGGCCTCAAGGCCGCCATCGACGATTACATGGCCAAGAAGCAGGGGAAGACCGATGCAGCAGTATAATCTCTTTGATAACCTGTTCAACCGCTCGCTGACCTTCCAGATCAGCTTCGGCGGAGCGACCCGCCTGGACAACGGCGCCTGGCGGCTGCAGCTGATCTACATCAGCACCGCCAACGGCATGATGCAGACCCTGCATTTCACCGTGCGCGAGGGCGATACCTGGCGCTTGGGCGCGGACCTGAAGGTGGGCTGCGCCAAGGGCGGCGGGGAGATCAACGGCTGGCGCAAGGCGGACGAGGTGCGCTTTGTCACCATCGCGCCGGACAGCATGACCCTGGACATCCTATAAAATTTCCGAAAAGGTTCGCACGAAATGCGGGCCTTTTTTAATTTGGTATTGATTAATATACACATAATTAATATAATCAAAATTACAGGAGGAGCCCGGAGGAGCCCTATTCGCAAATCATCGAATGTGTGGGAAAATATAAAAATGCGTAAAAAGAGACGATGGTTAACCGCATTGAGTCTGTTGCTTGTGCGAAAAGCCTGCATTGTTTCGGTGTTGCTTGTGAGCCTGCTCCTGGCAACCAGCTGCACGCCTCAGCCACGTTCGCTGGAAGAATTGACTCCGTATTTTTCGGCTCAGTATAGCTTGGTATCTCTCGGTAGCACGGTGGAGGAGATGTGGGACACGGTGCCTCAGGTTTTTGTCGCCCGAATCCTTGAGAAATCTCAACAGACCTATATCACCATCCCATCTACGCGTGTGAAGTTTGAAATTATCAGCGTTTACAAAGGAGATTTGCAGCCGGGAGATCAGGTCTACACGATGGAGGGCGGTATCCCAATCACGATGGAAGAGGTCTATCTGCTCAACAACAACGATCAGGACCGTGTGAACGCACTCGACTATTACCCGCTTTGTTTTACGCCTGTGGGTACGGTGGGCTTGTTCTTTGCCACGGATATCGAGGTTCCGGCGGACGCACAGCCCGACATCGATCAGGTATTGCCCGGGCGGGTCAACTATTCCGTCCGCGCCTACCAGGGTATGTTTGGTTTGGATGAGGAAAATCGATTTTATCCATTGGAGTTGCAGGGCTTTCAAGCGTTCTCGATGACGGCCGCGCATGGAGATTTCTTTAATCGCTTCGATACGCTGGCAGACTTCGAGGCATGGGTTGCCTCTCGCAAGGATGGTTAAGCCCCGACCGGTATGAGCATCAGACAGTGAAGGGAGGTCCGTCCATGGCGCTGAGCGACGCGCAAAAGCTTGAGGTTGCCGCCTTTCTGGGCGGGCGTGAGGAGCTGCTCCGCGCCTTCGACGTCCTTTGGTCGGCGATTGGCGCCTGGGAGGGGGTGTCGCTTGAGATCAAGCGTACCCAGATGTCCTTCCGGGCCGGCGTACTCTTTGGCTGTGTTTCGCTGCGGGGCAGGCGCATGGCGCTGAGTTACACCCTGCCGGAGCCGCGCGCGGACGATCGGTTTTTCGGCGTCACGGAGCCCTATCCCGGGCGATTTACCCACCATCAATTTTTTTCTGAGCTGGACCCGATGACCCTGGAAGACCTGCGCGCCGCCTACGCGTACGCCCGTGCGCGCGCCGCCAGACGCCATCGTTGATCATCCCATAAGCCCTTGCGGCAGATTCGCAAGGGCTTTTTTCATTTCCCCCCTTGACAGCGAAACAATGTTATGTTACACCATAGATAGCGAAACAAAACATTGTTACGAAAGGAGCGCGGAGGCTATGTTGATCTCGAAAAAGGATCTGCTGGCGCAGACCGGCATCTCCTATGGACAGCTCTATCGGTGGAAGCGGGAAGGGCTGATCCCCGAGGAGTGGTTCATCAAGCAGCCGTCCTTCACGGGACAGGAGACCTTCTTTCCCAAGACGGCGGTGCTCAACCGGATCGACACCATCCAGCGGTTGAAGGACCAGTACTCCTTGGAGGAGTTGGCGCGCATTCTGTCGCCCGAGGTGTCCGAGCGCAACTTCACCACCGAGGACCTGCACATCATCGAGGAGCTCTCTTCAGAGCTGATCCCGGCCTTCTGCAGGGGATTCGACAAGCGCAGTTTTGCCTTTGTGGAGGTGCTGATGCTGGTGGCGCTCTCCCAGTGCAGCCGGGATTACGCCATCAGCGCGGAGCAGATCGAGTCGCTCTGTCGGGGCCTTCGGGAACACCTGAAGGATCTGAAGCAGACCGATTACCTCTTTGTCCTGCTGGACAAGGATGGGGATTACCTGGTGGCCCTCTATCAGGCGCAGGCGCAGGTTTTTCTGGACAGCCGGCTGCAGCAGGTCTGCGAGATTCGCCTGGACGAGATTTCCACCAAGCTCAAGGTCAAATATCGCAAGCGGTTCAATCTGCAGCTCGATCAGGTCGACGGCGGCACGGTTGAGCTGGATCAGGAAGGGGTGCCGGTATGAGGCGCAACGTCATCGTCCTGGGAGATCGCACCTTGACCGGCGACTATGGCCGCATCCTGTCCGCCGGCGAGGCGCGCCTGACAAGCGGTTCGGCGCGGGTGATCCGCTCGGCCGGGGAGCTGTGGCTGAGCCATTGCCGGGTGGAGAAGGTGCGCTCGGTCGGGGAGCTGGATGCCCAGGACAGCGAGCTGATCCAGGTCAGGAGCACCGGCGCCGCGCAACTCAAAGGCATCTGCTGCGGGGATACCTGGTCGGTGCAGGGTTCCCTGGAGGCCGAAAGTCTCAAGGTCCGCCTGCTATGCGGCAGCGAGTACGGCCAGATGCAGTCCCTCGAGTGGAAGGGGGTGCTTCAGGGCGAGACCTTGGAGCTCGCCATGCCCTGCCAGATGGCATGCGACCTGGAGTATCGGCAGATCATCCTGTCCGCGCCGGTCAGCTTTGGCCAGGAGGTGGTCTGCGAGCGATGCTACTGCTTAAGCGGCATCACGGCCCCAGGGATCAACGCGGAGACAATTTTCCTGCTCAACAGCCCCGATGTCCAGCTGGATTATCTGGAAGGCAGCCATATCCGCATCGCCCACCAGTTCACGCCGGATCGCGATTTTGAGGCCATCGCCAAGCAGCAGCGCTACAAAGGCCTGACCGGCAGCCGAGAGCTGGCCCGGGTGCACAACGTCGAGGGCGACCGGGTTGAGCTGACCTACACCCGAGCGGAGCAGGTCAACGGCGCGGATGTGGTGATCGGGCCCATGTGCGTGATTGACCGGGTCGCCTACAGCGGATCGATCCAAATCGATGACAAAGCAATGATCGGGGAGGTGGTTCGGCTATGAGTACCGAACAGATTTCGGGTTTCGGCTCCGTGCATACCGGGGAGTACGACAGCATCATCGTCGACGGCGTCGGCAAGGTCAAGGGGCCGGTGATCGCCAAGCGGGTGGCCGCATCGGGCCTGTTCAAGGTCAAAGGCCGCCTGGTCGCGGGGGAGATGAAGGTCGATGGGTTCACCCGGGCCTTTCGCAACATCAGGGCCGACGCGCTGACCGTCTCGGGCCTGCTGAAACTGCGCCGGGCCGATCTGGAGGCCGAGACGCTGAACTGCCAGGGTCTATTGATCTCCAACGGCGAGATCAACGCCGATCAGGTCGCCATCGACGGCGCGTGCTCCATCGCCACCCTGCTGGGGGACAAAATCACCATTGGTCACGACGAAAACGCCGAGCACATGCCCCGTCTGATCGTCAACGGCAAACCCGTCGGCTCGGGAACCATGCGGCTGCTCAGCGCCTTTGGCTGGCTCTATTTGGGCCGCAGCATCCCCAAGGACCGCAGCCTGGTGGACACCCTGGAGTGCACCGAGTTGACCGCGCGGCGGCTGGTGAGCAAGCGGGTGCGGGCCAACCGGGTCACCCTGCGGGACAACTGCCACATCGGCAAGCTCTACTGCGAGGGCCCCATCGACATGGATCGCACCTGTGTCGTCGATGAGATCATCGCTAGTCAGCCGCAAATCACCCATCAACAGCAGGAGGAAGACGCCATGGCAAACGCGACACTGGTCAAGATTCTGGATGGATACAAGGGCGGGCGCATCGACGCCGACGAGGCCGAGCGCATGATCGCCAGCCTGCGAGGCGGGCCTTTGGCCGCCCCCGCGGATACGACTCCCGAGGCGCCCTGGGAGGAGGACGGCAAGCTGCGCATCGTGGCCTTCCTGGGCCGCAAGCTGCTCAAGCGCGGCCAGCCGGAGCTTCAGCAGCTCCAGGTGACATACCAGGGGCCGGCCCTGGCCGTGGAGTGCTGGGGCAACCTGAACTGCAACGATGTGGACGGCGATGCCAAGGCCGGCGGCAACCTGACCTGTCACGACATCCAGGGGAACGCCAACGCCGGAGGGAAAATCGCCTGTAACGATGTGGACGGCAACGTCTCAGCAGGCGGCAGCGTCCAGTGCCGAAGCGTCAACGGCAACATCGCCGCGGGCGGCGGGGTGACCACCGGCTGATCCGAGCCCGGAGGACCCGAGCCAAACCAAAGGGGGTTGATCCATTTGAGACCTCGGGAGCGCACCCGAAAGCCCAGCTACAACACCCTGCAGAACGTGGGCTATATCGTCCGCGGCGCGTGGGCGGAGGACAAACCGGTATTTCTGCTGTTTGTGGCCTGCACGATTCTGACGGCGGTATCGCCCTTCGTGTCGATCTTCTTCAACAAGTGGTTCCTGCAGGAGCTGATGGGTCAGCAGCGCATGCAGACCCTGATCACCCTGCTGACGGGCTTTCTGGCCGTCTCGGCGGCGCTGGCCTTCCTGACGCCCTTTGCGCGCGGCCTTTATCATCCCCGGTTGATCAAGATTCGCTTCGCCTTCATCCGGCTGCATCAGGACAAATGCATGTCCACCGATTTTCAAAACACCGAGGACCCGAAGTTTCTCGACGAGATGCAGACCTCCTTCCGCTGCCTGCAGAGCAATAATCGGGGCGTGGAGGGGGTGCTGCACAAGCTCTTCACCATCTCCGGCAGCCTGTTCGCCATCTTTGGGTATGTAGCCATCGTGTCCAGCCTGAGCGGGTGGGTGCTGGCCTACCTGGTGATCAACGTGGCGGTGGTGTACTACCTGACCTTTGCCAGCCGCCGGTATGAGAACAGCCGCAAGGGCGATATCTCCGACAATGACCGCAGATGCGGCTATCTCTATGAGGTGATGTATAACTTCGACTACGGCAAGGAATTGCGGGTGCTGGGCCTGCGCCAGTGGGTGGCCCAGATGTATCAGGCCCTCAAGGTCGCCCGCTTGGACATCGACAAGGACATCAAATGGCGCTATTTCCGGGCGCGGCTGGTGGACACCCTGCTGCTGCTCGTCCGCGAGGGCGTGGTCTACGGCTACCTGATCGCCTTGGTGGTGCAGGGCAGGCTGGACATCCCGAGCTTCACGATGTATGTGGCCTCGGTTGCGGGCTTTGCCACCTGGCTGAGCACCCTGACGGCCGACCTGGCCGAGGTGCGCGCCCAGAACCTGGACATCTGCGATCTGCGCCATTTTCTGGAGAAGCCCGAGCGCATGACCACCGTGGACCCCCTGCCCATCCCCGAGGGACCCTACACCATCGAGTTTCGCAATGTCTCCTTCCGCTATCCGCGCAGCGACCGGGAGGTGTACTCCGGTTTCAACCTGACCATTCGGCCCGGGGAAAAGCTGGGCATCGTCGGGCACAACGGCGCGGGCAAGACCACCTTCGTCAAGCTCCTGCTGCGCCTGTACGATGTGACCGGCGGAGAGATCCTGCTCAACGGCGTCAACATCAAGCGCTTTGACCCTGCGGCCTACCGGCGGCTGTTCTCGGCGGTGTTCCAGGAGATCAAACCCCTGGCCTTCTCGGTGGCGGAGAATGTCGCCGCCGCCCCGCCGGACCAGTTTGACCGCCAGCGGGTCCAATCGGCCCTGGACAAGGCCGATGTATCCCAGAGCATCGACCGGCTCAAACACGGCATGGATACCCCCATGCTCAAAATCCTCGACAGCGAGGGCGTGGCCTTCTCCGGCGGCGAGAACCAGAAGATCGCCATCGCCCGGGCGCTGTACAAGGACGCCCCGGTCATGATCATGGATGAGCCCACCGCGGCGCTGGATTCCCTGGCCGAGCACGCCATCTACTCCCGGTTCAGCCAGATGGTCGCCGGCAAGAGCGCCATCTACATCTCCCACCGCCTGGCCTCCACCCATTTCTGCGACCGGATCGCCATGTTCGAGGAGGGCAAGCTGGTGGAGGAGGGGACCCACGAGGAGCTCATGGCTCTGGGCGGCAAATATGCAGACATGTTCGCCGTGCAGGCCAAGTATTACCAGAAGGAAGGGGAGGTGAGCGCATGAGCGCGGCGAAATCGGGCACCTTCAAACGGGACCTGCAGGTCGCGGGCGTGTTTTTCAAGCAGGCCCACGCCATCAATGGGCGCTACCTGCCCTTGGCCGTCCTGACCGCGATCGTCAAGGCCGCCTCTCCCTTCGTGGGCATCATCGTGCCCAAGTTCATCCTCGACGAGCTGATGGGGGCCCAGCGGCCGGAGATGTTCCTGCTCTATGTGGCCGTCCTGGCCCTGGGCAACGGCCTCCTCAACGCCATCGGGCACTGGCTGGCCACCCGCCTGGAGCTGGAGAACACCGTCGTAGTCAACGGCTTTGAGCAGCGGATGGGCGGGCACATCATGAACATGCCCTTTGAGGACCTGGAGAACCCCGATGTGCTGGACCAGAAGGAGAAAGCCCTGTTCCCCATCCAGAACAACGGGGCGATCTGGTGGATGGCCGGCGCCGCCCAGAATGTGCTCCAGCACCTGGTCACCCTGTTCGGCCTGGTCGCCCTGATCGCCACGCTGAACCTGTGGATCGTCGGGCTGATCGTCGCCTGCGTGCTGGTCAACGCCCTGATCTTTCGCAAATCCCAGAAAAACGAGTTCCGCATCAATCAGTCTCTCATCCCCATCAACCGAGAGTTTAGCTACTATATTACCCTGACCACCGACGCGACCATGGGCAAGGATATTCGCGCTTACGACATGTGCCCCTATATCCTGCAGAAGGTTAAGCGCTACGCTCAATCCGCCTTGGGTGGGTTCTATCGCATGGCCCGGACCAGCGGCGCCTACGAGGGGCTGACCGGCGTCATCACCCAGCTGCAGGTTTCGCTGGTGGCGGGCTATCTGGCCTTGCAGGTCATCGGCAGGAGCATCGGCATCGGCGACTTCACGATGTACGTCAACGCCACCGCCAGCTTCTCCGCCAGCATGACCGGCTTTCTCAACCAGGTGATCCAGTTCCGCCAGGCCTGCCAGTATCTGGACTTGTACTTCCGCTTCGGCGAGCTGCCCGAGGAGCGCGCCCGGGGCGAGCGCAAGCCCGACCCGGTGCGCCGGCCGACCATCACCTTCGAGCATGTGTCCTTTCGCTATCCGCGCGCCGACAAGTACGCCCTGGAGGACGTGTCCATCACCATCCACCCTGGGGAGAAGCTCAGCGTCGTCGGCCCCAACGGCGCGGGCAAGACCACCTTCATCAAGCTGCTCTGCCGCCTCTACGCGCCGGAGAAGGGGCGTATCCTGCTCGACGGCGTGGACATCCAGGACTATGACCCCGCCGAGTACCGCAAGCTGCTCTCGGTGGTGTTCCAGGACTACAAGCTCTTCTCCTTCACGGTGCGGGAGAACCTGGCCTTCGATCGGCAGGGGGATGAGGCGCGCATGATCGCCGCCCTGAAACAGGCCGGCGTGTACGAGGCCGTCGAGAAGCTGCCCAAGGGACTGAATCAGTCGATCTACAAGAATTTTGACGAGCAGGGCACTGAGCTGTCCGGCGGGCAGATGCAAAAGCTCGCCATCGCCCGGGCGATCTACCAGAACGCCCCGCTGGTGGTGCTCGACGAGCCCACAGCCGCCCTGGACCCCTATGCAGAGTTTGAGATCTACTCCAAGTTCAACGAGCTGATCCAGGGCAAGACCGCGGTGTATATCTCCCATCGGCTGAGCAGCTGCCGCTTCTGCGACCATATCGCCGTGTTCGACCAGGGCCGCCTGGTGGAGTATGGCACCCATCGCCAGCTCGAGGCCGCGGGCGGTAAGTACGCCCAGATGTGGCAGGCTCAGGCCCAGTATTACCAGGGCTGACGCGCTCGGGCTTCCGGCATTGCCGGGAGCCCTTTTCCGTGTTAGGATGGACAAAAAGGAGGGATGGCGCATGGCGCAGCGCTTTTATCAGCCCGCGGACGGGGTGGCGGGGGACTTCATCCCCTTCTATGAGGATGGATGGTTCTATCTGTTCTACCTGAAGGACTACCGCGATATCCCCGGCCACGGCGAGGGCACGCCCTGGTTTTTGATCCGCACCCGGGATTTCACGGTCTTTGAGGAGTTGGGGGAGGTCATGCCCCGGGGCACGGCCCAGCAGCAGGACTTGTTCATCTTCACGGGCAGCGTGCTGCGCGGCCCGGATGGGTATCATCTCTACTACACCGGCCACAATCCCCATTTCCCGGCTCAGGGCAAGGCGCAAGAGGCCATCATGCACGCCACCGCCCAGGACCTAACCCACTGGGTCAAACAGCCGGCGGATACCTTTCTCGCCGATCCGGCGCGCTTTGAGCCCCATGACTTCCGGGACCCCTTTGTCTACCACAACCCAGAGCGGGGCTGCTATGAGATGCTGCTGGTCAGCCGGGCCAAGGGGGCTGGGTCCCAGGGCGGATTCACGGCCCGCTACGTCTCCGATGACCTGGCGCGCTGGCGGGAGGACGGCGCGCTCTACGCTCCCGGCCGCTACCATACCCACGAGTGCCCGGACCTGTTCCAGATCGGGGATTGGTGGTACCTGGTCTTCTCCGAGTACAGCGACCGCAACCTGACCCGCTATGTCATGGCCCGCGGCCCCGAGGGTCCCTGGACCCAGCCCGCGGACGACGCTTTCGACGGGCGGGCCTTCTACGCGGCCAAGACCGCCTCGGACGGGCGGCATCGCTACCTCTTCGGCTGGGTGTCCACCCGGGAGGGGGATTGCGACACGGGCGCGTGGCAGTGGGGCGGCAGCCTCAACGTTCACCAGTTGGTGCAGCGACCGGATGGCACCCTGGGTTGCACCCTGCCTGAGTCCCTGGCCCGTTGGCCCTTGCGCCGACGAGGCGATGCGCGGCAGGTGCTGCCCGAGGTCGCGGACGATGCCTACCGCCTGACGCTGGAGGTATCCAGCGCGCGGCCCTGGGCGCTGGCGCTGGGCGCGTACCGCCTGGAGCGTGCGGACGGGCAGCTTCGCTGGAGCGGCCCGGGGGACCTGTCCGGCTTGTGCCGCCCGCTGGGACATCGGGATCGCCTGCGGCTGGATTTGACCCGCCAGGGCGATACCCTGGCTGTCTACGCGGGGGATGTGGCCCTGAGCGCTCGGCTCTACGGCGACCTAGCAGGCGTGTCCCTGTTGGGCGCGGACGGGGCGTGCGCGCTGTACGCGCCCGAGCGCTGAGCCAAAGCAATAGCCCCTCTTAAAAGAGGGGCTATTTGAATTTTCGGTTGATTTGGTATAGAATAAATGAACAGTGTACGTTCATCTTTTTTGTTATAGGGGGAATTATCTTTGTCGGACGAGCAGACCCAACAGACCAAGTTTCTGCGCATGACCCAGACCCCGGTGCCCAAGCTGGTCAGCACCCTGGCGGTGCCAACGATCATCAGCATGCTGATCACCTCGTTCTACAACATGGCGGATACCTTCTTCGTCAGTAAGATCGGCACCAGCGCCACCGGCGCGGTGGGCGTGGTCTTTTCGCTCATGGCGGTGATCCAGGCGATGGGCTTCCTCTTTGGACACGGCTCGGGCAACTATATCTCCCGGCAGCTGGGTCAGCAGCAGACCGAGGACGCGGCGCGCATGGCGGCCACGGGCTTTTTCTCGGCGCTGATCGCCGGGGCGATCTTCTCCGTCACGGGGTTGATCTTCCTCAAACCGCTGGTGCGCCTGCTGGGCGCGACGGAGACCATTCTGCCCTATGCGATGGACTACGCGGGCTACATCCTCATCGGCGCGCCCTACATGGCGGCCTCCCTGGTGCTCAACAACCAGCTGCGCTTCCAGGGCAGCGCCTTTTACAGCATGATCGGCCTGGGCACGGGGGCGATCCTCAACATCGCCCTGGACCCGCTGTTCATCTTTGTGCTGCAGATGGGGGTGGGCGGGGCGGCCCTGGCCACCATCATCAGTCAGCTGGTCAGCTTCGTGCTGCTGTTGATCGGCTGCACCCGGGGCGGCAACCTGACCATCAAACTGCGCAACTTTACGCCCAAGCTGCACTATTTCAAAAATATCCTGCGCGGCGGCCTGCCCTCGCTGTGCCGCCAGGGCCTGGCCAGCGTGGCGACTATCTGCCTGAACCGGGCGGCCGGCGGCTACGGGGACGCGGCCATCGCGGCGATGAGCGTGGTCTCCCGGATCACCATGTTCGCCAACTCCGCGCTCATCGGCTTCGGCCAGGGCTTCCAGCCGGTCTGCGGCTTCAACTACGGCGCCAAGCTCTACGCCCGGGTGCGGGAGGCCTTCTGGTTCTGCGTCAAGCTGGGCACGGTGTTCCTGCTGGTCATGGCCGCGCTGGGGCTGATCTTCTCCCCGCAGCTGATCGGTATCTTCCAGAAGGACGATCCCGCCGTGATGACCATCGGCACCCTGGCGCTTCGGCTGCAGTGCGTCACCTTCCCGCTTAACGCCTGGATCACCATGTGCTCGATGATGCTGCAGACCATCGGCAAGGCCGCCAAGGCCAGCGTGCTCTCCATGGCGCGCCAGGGGTTGTTCTTCCTGCCGGCGATCCTGATCCTGCCGATGTGTTTCGGCCTCTTGGGTGTGCAGATAAGCCAGCCCGTGGCCGACGTGGCCTCCTTCATCTTGGCGATTCCGCTGGGGATGAGCATTCTGCGGGAGATGCAGCGGCAGGAGCGGCAGCTGCTGGCGCAGGACGCGGTCTGCTGATCGCGCGGATCGATCCGTTGCAATCAAAAACGGCTGACGATTTCGTCAGCCGTTTGCTTGTTTTCGGATCAATGGGCCAGGAAGAAGAAGTAGGCCAGCACCAACACGCCCAGCACGATGCGGTAATAGCCGAAAGCCTTGAAGGTGTGCCGCTTGACGAAGTTCATCAGGAAGCGAATGGCAAAGACTGACACCAGGAAGGCCACCACCATCCCGGTGATCAGAATGGCCCATTCCATCCCAGTGAAAGCCAGGCCGAATTTGACCAGCTTGAGCGCGCTGGCGCCGAACATGATGGGGATGGCCAGGAAGAAGGAGAACTCCGCGGCCACGGTGCGGCTGGTGCCCAGAAACACCGCGCCCAGGATAGTCGAGCCCGAGCGGGAGGTGCCGGGGACCAACGCGAGAATCTGACACGCGCCGATGAGCAGGGCGGTCCTGTAGTCCAGCTGATCCAGGGTGCGGATGCGGGGCTTACGCCGCCGGCTCTCCAGCACCAGGAACAGGATACCGTAGAGGATCAGGGTGACCGCCACAGTGACATAGTTGTAGAAAGTGGCGTTGAACCAGTCGTCCAGCAACAGGCCCACGATCCCCGCCGGGATGGCGGCCACCAGCACCTTCATCCAGAGGGTCCAGGTGTCGCTGCGCTGCTTGGGGGTCTTCCTGGGGGAGAAGGGGTTGAGCTTGTGGAAGTAGAGCACCACCACCGCCAGGATCGAGCCCAGCTGGATGACGACGAAGAACATCTCCTTGAAGGCGTCGGTGACATTCAGGTGGATGAACTCGTCCGCCAGGATCATATGGCCCGTGCTGGAGATGGGCAGCCACTCGGTGACGCCCTGAATGATGCCAATGATCGCGGCCTTGAGAATCTCGAAGAATTCCATAGGCAGCCTCCTTATCTTGCTTAGAATAACGGTATGTTTGCGCCAGGGACCAGTATACCATAGGTCCTGGCGGATGTGGCTTACAGTTTTGTAAGCTTGTGGCAGATGGACGCGGTTTTCGCCTTGGACAGGGCGATGAGGGTATCCGGCGCGGCCTCGATCTGTAGCCCGATCCGCCCCGCGCTGACATAAAGGGTCTCATGCTCCGTGGCGCTCTGGTCGAACACCGTGGGGTAGGCCTTCTTCATCCCGATGGGCGAGCAGCCGCCCCGGATGTAGCCGGAGACCTTGTTGATATCCTTGACCGGGATCATCTCCACGGATTTTTCACCCACCGCCCGGGCGGCGGCCTTGAGGTCCAGCTCGCAGGGCGCGGGGATGACGAAGACATAGTAGGCGCGGCTGTGCCCCTGGGTGACCAGGGTTTTGAACACCCGCCGGGGATCCTGGCCCAACTTGCCTGCCACGGCGACCGCGTCGATGGCGCCGTCCTCGTGGGGGTAGGCGTGAGCCGTGTAGGGTGCCTCGGCCCGCTCCAGCAGGCGCATGGCGTTGGTCTTGTTCTCCTTCATGGCGGTCCTCCTCCATTCAAACCAGGCTCCATCATACCACATTTTCCCGGCCAGGGGTAGGGGATGGGGGACGGTTGCCACCAGCTTGGGAGAATGCTATAATAAGTAGTCTTGGATTCCCCCAGGACCTTTTTTCACGCAGGGAGAGGAGGCTTTCCGACTTTGAAAAGCTGTGTATATGAGCAGGTGGAGCCGTTGCTGAGCGGGGTGGAGAAGCCCGCGCGCTACACCGGCGGCGAGGTCAACGCCGTGCGCAAGGATCCCGAGGCGGTGGCGGTGAACTTCGCCTTCTGCTTCCCCGATACCTATGAGGTGGGCATGAGCCATCTGGGGATGAAAATTCTCTATGAGATCATCAACGACCGGCCCGACGCCTGGTGTCAGCGGGTGTTTGCGCCCTGGGTGGATATGGAGCGGGCCATGCGCCAGGCTGGCGTGCCCCTGTACGCCCTGGAATCGGGCATACCGCTGGCCGAGTTTGACATCGTGGGCTTCACCCTGCAGTATGAGATGAGCTACACCAATGTGCTCAATATGCTGGATCTGGCGGGCATCCCGGTGCGCAGCGCCGACCGGGGCGCGGACATGCCCCTGGTCATTGCGGGCGGTCCCTGCGCCTTCAACCCCGAGCCGCTGGCGCCGTTCATCGATCTGTTCGTCGTGGGCGACGGGGAGACCGTCACCGGGCAGCTGATCGAGCTGTACCAGGCCTGCCCGAACCGGGCGGATTTTCTGCGCAGGGCCTGCGCCCTGCAGGGGGTCTATGTGCCCGCCTTCTACGATGTCTCCTACAACGTCGACGGCACGGTCGCGTCCATCGTCCCCAATGTGCCCGAGGCGCCCGAGATGGTGGTCAAGGCCATGGAGGCCGATCTGGACCATCTGCCCAGCGCCGAGCACCCGGTGGTGCCCTTCGTTGAGGCGGTGCACGATCGCATCATGCTGGAAATCTTTCGGGGCTGCACCCGGGGCTGTCGCTTTTGTCAGGCGGGCATGATCTACCGGCCGGTGCGCGAGCGGCGCATGGAGACGTTGCTGGACATGGCCCGTGAGATGATCCGCAGCACCGGTTACGAGGAGATGAGCCTTTCCTCGCTCTCCACGGGGGACTATTCCTGCCTCAACCCCCTGGTCAAGCAGCTGATGGAGGAGTTCGCGCCCCGCAGGGTGGCGCTGTCCCTGCCCAGCCTGCGGGTGGACAGCGAGGTCGCCCAGACCATGGAGCAGATTCAGCGGGTGCGCAAAACCGGCCTGACTTTCGCCCCTGAGGCGGGCACCCAGCGTCTGCGGGATGTGATCAACAAGGGCGTCTCCGAGCAGGACCTGATTCACAGCGTCACCGAGGCCTTTCAGGCGGGCTGGAACGGGGTCAAGCTCTACTTTATGATGGGCCTGCCCACCGAGACCTATGAGGACCTGGCCGGCATCGCCGAGCTGGTCAAGGCGGTCAACAAGGCATACTACAGCATCCCCAAGGGACAACGCCAGCGGGGCATGCGGGTGACGGCCTCCACAGCCTGCTTTGTGCCCAAGCCCCACACGCCCTTCCAGTGGTGCGCCCAGGACAGCCTGGAGACCTTCGCCGACAAACAGCGCTTTCTGCGCGAGCAGCTGCGCATGCCCAACGTCACCTACAACTGGCATGAGGCGCAGCTCTCCTATCTGGAGGCGGTGTTCGCCCGGGGCGACCGGCGCACCGCCGATGCCTTGGAGGCGGGCTGGCGGGCTGGATGCCGGTTCGACGGCTGGGCGGAGCACTTCCGCTTCGATCTGTGGACGCAGGCCTTCGAGCGGACCGGGGTGGACGCGGACTTCTACGCGACCCGCGCCCGGGCGCTGGACGAGGTGCTGCCCTGGAGCCACATCAGCTGCGGCGTCAGCGAGGCCTACCTCAAGCGCGAGTATCAACGGGCCATGAGCGCCCAGGTCACGCCCGACTGCCGGGGCAACTGCACCGGCTGCGGGGTTAACCACTATGTGGGAGGGAAATGCCCATGCGCGTGATCATCTGCTTTGAGAAGCGCCCGTCGGTGCGCAACGTCTCCCATCTGGATCAGATGCGGGCGATGCAGCGCGCCCTGCGCCGGGCGGGGCTGCCGCTGCGCTATTCTAACGGCTTCAATCCCCATCCCATTCTGGCTTTCGCCTCGGCGTTGTCGGTGGGCACCGCCAGTATGGGGGAGATCATGGACGTTGGCCTGACTGAGGAACTGCCACCTCAGGATTGCCTGGAGGCGTTGGGTGGCGCGCTGCCGACGGGATACCGGGCGGTGGATGCCCTGGCCTTGCCGGATGACGCCCCCGGGCTGATGGGGCTGACCGAGGCGGCGGATTATGTGGCCATCCTGGAGAGGCCCGCGGCGGACTTGGGTCAGCGGGTGGCCGACCTGTTGGCTCAGCCGAGCGCTCTGGTGGAAAAGCAGGGCAAGATGGGCCACAAAAAAGGCATTCGCCAGCTGGACATCCGGCCGCTGATCCAGGACCTGCGAGCCCAGGGAGAGGATACCCTGGCCATGCGCCTGGCGCTTTCGGGGGCGGGCTCCGCCCATCCGGCGCAGGTCGCTCAGTGCCTGGGCATGCCGCTGAAAACCATCACCCGAACCGCCATTCTCGCCCGGGATGGGGAGGCATTGTTGCCCATGATGGACATGCTGCGCGCCCGTCAGGCCCGGCATGAACAGAAATTCGACATTTTCCATTAAGGATAGAATATTTATTCAAGATATGAATGCTCGTTCGATGGGCATGGGGAGGTGTTGCCCATGGCAACGATACGCAAAATCTTGATCGAGGGCGGACAGACCACCCGGGTGGCGGTGATCGAGAACGACCGTCTGGCTGAGATCTATATGGATCGTCCCAGCCAGCGCCGGTTAGTGGGGAGCATCTATGTGGGCCGGGTGGCCAACGTGCTGCCGGGGATGTCCGCCTGCTTCGTGGATATCGGCGAGGAGCGAAACGCCTATCTGCAGCTGGATGAAGAGCAGGTGTCCGGCCGACAGAACAAGCTGCGGGTCAAGCAGGGCCAGCAGCTTCTGGTGCAGGTCATCAAGGAGCCAGTGGGCGCCAAGGGGGCGCGGTTGACCCGGCGGATCACCCTGCCCGGGCGCACCCTGGTATATGTGCCCGATATGGACCATGTCAGCCTGTCCCGTCGCATTGTGGATGAGGGCGAGCGGGACCGATTGCGGGAGCTGGTCAACGGCATCCGCCCCGAGGGCCGGGGTTTTGTGGTGCGCACCGTGGCCGCCGGATTGTCGGAGGCCACCCTGTCGGCGGAGGCCTCCTATCTGGTCTCCCAGTGGGAGCGGCTCGAGAGCCAGTCCCACACCGTCATCGCCCCAAAGATGCTGCTGCGCGACGACGATATCCTGCTCAAGACCGTGCGGGACCTGGTCAACGACCAGGTGGCGGCCATCGTCGTGGATCAGCAGCAGGCCTACGACCAGGTGCGCCATCTGGTGGGGGAGATGGTGCCCGATCTGCTCGAGCGGGTACAGCGCTATCAGCTGGATCAGCCGATCTTCGACTATTACAGTGTCGAGGGCCAACTGGACAAGGCGCTGATGCGCCGGGCCTGGCTTAAGAGCGGCGGATACCTGGTCATCGACCAAACGGAGGCGCTCACGGTGATCGACGTCAACACCGGCAAGAACGTCGGCAAGCAGAACCTGCAGGAGACCATCGTCAACACCAACCTGGAGGCGGTGGAAGAGATCGCCTGGCAGCTGCGCCTGCGGGACATCGGCGGGATCATCATCATCGACCTGATCGACATGCAGCGGCCCGAAGACCAGGAGCGGGTGCTTTTCGCGCTGAAAGAGGCCCTCAAGGCCGACCGCACCCGCACCAACGTAGCCGATATCACCGCCCTGGGCTTGGTGGAGATGACGCGCAAGAAGGAGCGGGCGACCCTGTCGGCCCAGCTGGAGCGGGAGTGTCCCCTCTGTCGGGGCACCGGCCATGTGCCCACCGACGCGGCGCTGGTGGAGAAGCTTCACCGCGACCTGCTGCGCCAGAGTCGGGGACTGGAGCAGCCCTTCCTGGTGGAGGTCAACGCCCAGCTGCTCGACACTTTGCTGGAGCATCCCTGCACCTGCCAGGTGCCGGTGTACGCCCGCTCCTCCCGCCGGGTGGGCATGGGGCGCTATCAGATCACCCCGCTGGTGCAGGACCCGCCGGCCGACGCGGTGCGCTGGTGCGCGGGCGTTGAGTGATCCCGCGCGCTGGAATGTGCGCCGAGGTTCCCGCGCGCTAGAGCGTGGGCGCGGCGTGATCCCGCCAATTGGAAGGAGGCCTTTGCCGTGACGCATGAGCGGCTGCTCGCCCAGGCGCTGGCGCAGTACCCCTTCGCACCGCGCCGCACGGTTCTGCTCGGCCACAGCGACAAGCTCGTCTACCGCGTCGACGCGCGCTCGGGCGCGAGCTACACGCTGTCGATCTATCTGCCCGAAGCTGGGAAGGACGCCCTCGGGCCGATCGGCTGGACGGGCGGGCGCGCAGCGATCCAGGCCGAGATGGCGCTGTTGGAGGCGCTGCGCCCGTCGAACCTGGGCACGGCCCGGCCGGTACAAAATTGCGTCGGGGAGTGGGTGTCGACCGTCGAGGATGACGGTTGCGCGCGCTACGCCACGGCGCTGACTTTTGTCGAGGGCGCGCCGCTGAACGACCGGGCGGCGGATTACCCCCGGCAGGCTTTCGACGCCGGCCTGGCGGCGGCCGAGCTGCACCGCGCTTTTGGCGCGTTCACGCGCCCGGATGCCTTCGCGCCCCAGCGGCAGGCCTATCTGGAGGAGGTGCTGGCGCGCCTGAACCGGGGGGTGGCCAGCGGGCAGGTCAGTCCGGCTCAGATGGCCGTGCTGGCCCAGGGCGGGGAGCTGATTCGCCGCCGGATGGACGCCATGGACGCGGGTGGACAGCGCGGCTTGGTGCACACCGATCTGCGGTGCGCCAACTTCATTCTGCAGCCAGGGCGCGTGGTGCCGATCGATTTCGGCAGGTGCATGGATGGCTATCCCTTGTACGATCTGGGCGAGATGTGCGCCCACATGGGCGGATCGGACCCTCGGGTGCAGGCTCAGATTCTGCAGGGCTATGGACGCCTTTGCCCGCTGAGCGCCGAGGATTTGCGCAGCGTCGAGGCGATGTTCGTGCTGTTCATCATGAGCGTGGTGGCCGAGTTTGTCCTGCTGAAGCAAAATCGGGATTATGTGGGCGACACCTTGGCGGCGCTGACCCAGCGGCATATTCCCGGCCTGCTGCGCGGGGAGCTGTTTGCGCCGGAGGTGCGGGTGGCCATCGGGGTGTGATCGATTGCCCAGGCAATGACGGCGGACCTGCGGGTCCGCCTTGCTTTTTGGAATTCCATCCAGTAGAATAAAGGCTGATTGCGACAAAACAGGGGAGAAGCGCCATGAAACTGACCTATAAGAATACCCTACACGCCTGTTACCTGGGCTATGTCACCCAGGCCATCGTCAACAACCTGGCTCCGCTTTTGTACATCATCTTTCAGGATCAGTACACCGTCTCCTTTGAGCAGATTGGGCGGCTGGCGCTGATCAACTTCGTCACCCAGCTGATTGTGGACGTCATCTCCGTGCGCGCCGTGGACAAGGTGGGTTACCGCAAAGCCGCGGTTTTCGCCCACGCGTTCAGCGTGCTGGGGCTGATCTGCCTGGCGGCCCTGCCCAACCTGCTGCCGGACGCCTACGTCGGCCTGGTGATCTCGGTGATGCTTTACGCCATCGGCGGCGGTCTGCTGGAGGTCATCGTCAGCCCCATCGTCGATAGCCTGCCCGGGGACGACAATGCCTCGGCCATGAGCCTGCTGCACTCGTTCTACTCCTGGGGACAGATGGCGGTCATTCTGCTGACCACCTTCCTGCTCAGGTTCATGGGCAGCTCCCTGTGGACCCTGCTGCCGCTGCTGTGGGCGCTGGTGCCGCTGTTTAACCTGTTCGCTTTCCTGAAGGTGCCCCTGATGCCCACGGTTCCCGAGGAGCACAAGACCCCGCTGAAAACCCTGCTGTCCAGCCGGTTTTTCATGATTGCCATGCTGATCATGCTCTGCGCCGGGGCGTCGGAGATGACCATGGTGCAGTGGGCCAGCCTGTTCGCCGAGAAGGGGCTGGGGGTCAGCAAGGTGGTGGGGGATCTGGCGGGGCCCTGCCTGTTCGCCCTGCTGATGGGTCTGGGGCGTACCGCCTACGGCATCTGGGGCAACCGGGTCAAGATCGAGCGCATGCTGGTGATGTCCTCCGGCCTGTGCATCCTCTGTTACCTGTTGGCGGCCTTCGCGCCCCATCCCTTTTTCTCGCTGATGGGTTGCGCCTTCTGCGGGCTGAGCATCGCCCTGATGTGGCCGGGTACCCTGAGCATGTCCGCGGCGCGCTTCCCCATGGGCGGCACGGCGATGTTCGGCGTGCTGGCGATCTTTGGCGACCTGGGCTGCTCGGTGGGCCCCTGGCTGACCGGCCTGGTGTCCGACCTGATCATGAAAAACCCCGCCTTTGTCGAGATGGCGAACAGTGCTCAGGTCACCCTGGAGCAGGTGGGCCTCAAGGGCGGCCTGACGGTGGGGGTCGTCTTCCCGACGATCCTGCTGGTCTGCCTGGGCGTGGCCCATCTGCAGAAAAAGCGCGCTGAAAAACTCGAGGACCTGCTGCCCCTTGACAAGGCATAAAGCCCTGTGCTAGAATAAAATATCTTAGATGAGGAGGTGAGACGCATGAACCGCAGGGGATTCGGCGATAAGCTGCATTGGATCAACTCGCTCAACATCGTCAACTTCGCGTTTACGTCCGCGCGTTTGCAGGAGAAGTCTACCCTTTTTGCGGCAAACGTGCGTTTTGTCTCTGACTTGAGCAGGCCTTAGGTCTGCCTGTTTCGGAACATCCCGACCCCGGGAGTGCATCTGCCGCTCCCGGGGTTTTTTGTACCCTTTTTTAGGAAAGGAAGCGATATCATGAACCGATCCACTGGTTATTGGGCGACGATGCAGATGTGCCTGCGCAGGGTGTTCGACGGCAACCTGCTGCAGGTGGCAAGGGCGTATCTGCTGCGCTTTTTGCAGTTTTTCCTGTTCATCCTGATCTGGCGGGGTCTGGCCGCCGCCGGGGCGGACCTGGGCGGCATGACCCTGGAGCAGCTGACCTGCTACTCCCTGCTGGCCACGCTGCTCAACCCGCTCTTGGACATCACCACCCCCGCCACAGAGGCTCTGTGGGAGGGCTCGATCGTCGGGCGATATCTTCGGCCTAACTCGGTGCTGCTCTGCTTCGCCGCCGAGACGGTCGGCGGTCGCTGGCTGCCTGCGCTGATCTTTTACAGCCTGCCCTTGGCGCTGCTCAGCCCGCTGCTGGGCATTTCCCTGGCCCCGGCCAGCTGGGTCCACGGGCTGCTGGCGGCGGCCAGCCTGTGCCTGTCGGTGCTATTGGGCTTTGCGCTGGACCTGGCCTTCGCAGCGCTGGCGGTGCGGATGAAAAACGGTTGTTGGGCAGCCCTGGATATCCGAAGAGCTTTCTTTTCGCTGCTCTCTGGCGCAGCGATTCCCTTCGCCCTGTTCCCCGAGGCGGTTGGGCGCGCGTTGGGCTATCTACCCTTTGGGGCGATCGCCAGCGCGCCTCTGACCCTGTATGTGGGCGCCAACGCTCAGCCGCTGCAGACCCTGGCGCTGCAGGCGGTTTGGACGGCGCTGTTTTGGCTGCTGGCGCGGTGGGCCTACCATAAAAGTGAGGAAAGGATGATCTCCTATGGCGGTTAACTTCAAAACATATTTTCGCCTTCTGGGCGCTTACGCCCGGATGGATCTGGCCTGGTTCCTGCGGGATACCAAATACTGCCTGCTGTTCATGCTCGCCGACAGCGTCAGCGCCCTGGCTGCGGTGACGGGCACGCTACTACTCTCGGCCCGGCTGGGCGGCTTCGGCGGGCTGAGCCAGGATCAGGTGCTCTTCATGCTGGGCTTCGCCCTGGGGGTGGAGGGCGTGTTCTCCCTGTTTTTTGTCAACAACAATGCCAGCCATATCAGCCGAGTCATCGGCCGCGGTCAGCTGGACCATGTGATGATCATGCCGGTGCCGCTGCCGATCCATCTGTTCACCCATGGGTTCGCGCCCTGCACGGGCGTCACCACCCTGCTGGTGGGCGTCGGCATGCTGACCCTGGCCACGATCCGGCTGGGCATCGCCGTGACGCCGCTGTGGGTGCTGACCCTGATCGGCTGCCTGCTGCTGGGGGTGTCGATCATCTTCTCTGTGATCTATATCATCTCTTCCCTGGCGTTCTACGCGCCCGCCGCGTCCGAGGAGATCGCCGGCACGGCCCACGGCCTGTTCAGCATGAAGGGGTATCCCCTGGGGAATCTGCCGCCTCTGTGGCAGGGGCTGCTGTGCACGGTGGTGCCCGTGGGCGCGGTGGCCTATCTGCCCGCCCGGGCGCTGCTGGGCCAGGGCGGCCTGGTGGGCGCGGTGGCGCTGGTAGCCGCCGTGTTCGGCCTGACGGCCTTCATCTGCTTCCGCCGGGGCCTGCGCCACTATGCGCGCATCGGCTGTTCCCGGTATCTGCCCTTCGGGCACCGCTCATAATAGAAGGAGGAACCATCCCATGCAAAATCAACCGACGCCCGCGCTGACCATGACCGGCGTGGAGAAGCTATACACCCAGTGGCAGCGGAGCAACAAGGTCTCCGAGCTGCTGCGCAACCTGATCCATCCCCAAAAGCGCACCATCGCCGCCCTGCACGATCTCAACCTAACGGTGCAGCGGGGTGAGTTCGTGGCCTATGCCGGGGCCAACGGCGCGGGCAAGAGCACCACCATCAAGATTCTCTCGGGCATCCTGCAGCCCACCCAGGGCTCCCTGAGGGTGCTGGGCATGGACCCGGCCAAGGAGCGCATCGCCCTGATGCGGCGCATCGGGGTGCTCTTCGGCCAGCGCAGCGAGCTGTGGTGGGATCACCCGGTTATTGGCAGCTTCGCCTGGAAGAAGCGGGTGTGGAATATCCCAGAGGATGTGTACGCGCGAAATCTGGCCATGGTGACCGAGCTGCTGGACCTGGGGGAGATTCTGCACACCTTCGCCCGGGAGCTTAGTCTGGGCCAGCGCATGCGCGCGGACCTGGGCATGCTGCTGCTGCACAGCCCGGAGGTGATCTTTCTGGATGAACCCACCCTTGGGCTGGATGTGCTGGCCAAGCAGCGGATGATCGCCTTTTTGCGCCAGCTCAACCAGCGGGAGGGCACCACCATCCTGGTGACCAGCCATGATATGGACGATCTGGAGGCCATGGCTCGGCGCATCGTGCTGCTCTCCAGCGGCAGCGTGGCCTTCGACGGGAGCTTTGACGAGCTGCGGCGAACCTACGGCGGGGGCAGCCGGCTGAAGATCATCGGCGGATCGACGCCGCCCCAGCTGGCCGGGGCGCAGCTGCTCGGCAGCCAGGGCGGAGAGCATATCTACGCCATCGATCCGGCGGTGATGCCGGTGCACCGGGTGCTCGGCGCGCTGGCAGATTACCCCGAAGTGTTGGATGTGGAGCTGCAAAAAGCGCCCATCGAGGATGTCATCGCCCAAATCTATCGGCAGTGGAAGCGGCCGCGCGGATAAAAGCGCCGCAAACGCCCCGCGCGCCGGCGCTTTCCCTTGACAGGCCCTCGCAAAACGGGTATACTATTCGGGTAGCCGCATGGGCAGGGCAGGAAAAGACCGGTTGATCCGGCGCCCAACCCCAGCGAGACTGGGTCGAGGAGGTGCAGAACCAATGTATGCAGTGATTCAAACGGGTGGCAAGCAGTACAAGGTCCAGGTGGGGGACAACATCTACGTCGAGAAGCTCGAGGTGGCTTCCGGTGAGGACGTGTCCTTCGACGCCATGCTTTTCGCCGACGACAACGGCGTGAAGATCGGCAGCCCCGTGGTGGATGGCGTCAAGGTCACCGGCAAGGTGATCCGTCAGACCAAGGGCGAGAAGATCCTGGTCTACAAGTACAAGGCCAAGAAGAATTACCGCCGTTCGCAGGGCCATCGTCAGCCCTACACGCAGATCGAGATCACGGCTATCGGCTGATGATCCGCATCGTATTCAACCATCTGCCCGGAGGGGCGATCACCGGGGTGGCCGTCGATGGCCATGCCGGCGGCGAGTACGGACAGGATATCGTCTGTGCCGCTGTATCCGCCCTTGTGCAGACCGTCTATCTCAGCCTGACGGAGCTCAGGCATCGGACGGTAAGATGGGAGGCGCGCGCTGGACATGCGCTCCTCATGCTGCCGGAGGCTTCCTGGAATGACGAACAGGACCAGCTCTTGATGAACACCCTGTGGGTGGGTTTGGAGAGCATCCGGTTGGGAGAACCCAAAAAAGTCCATATCGCGGTAAAGGAGGTCTGAGCCATGTTTGTGATGAACCTACAGCTTTTTGCGCATAAAAAGGGTGTCGGCAGCACGCGCAACGGCCGGGACAGCGAGTCCAAGCGCCTGGGCGTCAAGCGCGCCGACGGTCAGTTCGTGCTGGCCGGCAACATCCTGGTGCGTCAGCGCGGAACCAAGATCCATCCCGGTGAGAACGTCGGCATCGGCGGGGATGATACCCTGTTCGCCAAGGTTGACGGCGTCGTGCGCTTCGAGCGCTGGGGCCGGGATAAGAAAAAGTGCAGCGTCTATCCCGAGGCTGCCGCCGAGTAAAAGGCGATTGTGGACCCGCAGAAGTCTGCGGGTCTTTTTTTATTGAAACAATTCCGCGTCTGGAACGATCATTTTCAGGTACAGCGGGCAATACTACCGGCGGGAGGTGAGCGCATGCGGCAAGTACGGGTGGAGCAGGGCTGGCTCGAGGGCGTTCAGCAGGAGGCCTGCACGGCCTTTTTGGGGATTCCCTATGCCGCGCCGCCGGTGGGGGAGCTGCGCTGGCGGCCGCCGCAGCCGCCGATCCCCTGGACGGGCGTGCGCCGGGCCGACGCCTACGGCCATGTGGCGATGCAGTTCTGCGCGGACACCGACGGGGACGATTTTTATGGGCGGGAGTTCGCCGAGCCGCTCCATATCCCGCCCGATGAGGACTGCCTGACCCTCAACGTGTTCACCCCGGCGGACCGTGCAAACGCGCGCCTGCCGGTGATGTTTTTCATCCATGGCGGCGCGTTTGCCACCGGCGCGGGGGTGGCGGCCTATCTGGGTCCCGAGGGCCTGTGCAGCCGAGAGGTGGTGCTGGTCAGCTGCAACTACCGGCTCAACCTGTTCGGCTTTTTCACCCATCCCTGGCTGGACGACGAGGGCAGCCCTGGCAATCAGGGGCTTTGGGACCAGCTCGCGGCCCTGTCCTGGGTGCGCCGCAACATCGCCGCCTTCGGGGGGGATCCGGACAACATCACCCTCTTTGGGCAATCCGCCGGGGCGGTCAGCGTGCAGGCTTGGATCACCTCGCCGCTGACCCGGGGTTGGGTGGCTAAGGCCATCCTGCACAGCGGCGGCGGGCTCAAGGGCATGGCCGTGGACCTGCCCGCGTCCCAGGCGCGCAAGGCGGCCCAGCGTTTGATCGCCCTGACGGGCGCGCGCAACTTGGCAGAGCTTCGCGCCGTCCCGGCCGAGGATCTGGTGGCACTGGCCCGCCAGGGTTCGGAGCAGGGGGCCCCGCTGCGCTACATGCCCCATGTTGACGGACGATTGTTGCCCCACGGCTTTCACCGGGGCGCGCTGTTGGGCCAGATCCACGATATCCCGCTGATGTTGGGCTACACCGCGCAAGAGCTCAACGCCCTGGGCGGCCTTAGCGGCATGAGCAGCGTCATGATCGGCCGGGCCTGCGCCCATCTGGCCAGGCGGCAGCATCGCTTGGGCCGCGCGCCGTGTTATCTATACGATTTCGATCGGCAGCTACCCGGGGATTCCCGGGGCGCCTATCACATGGCTGAGCTCTGGTATGTCTTCGGCACGCTCTCGCGCTGCTGGCGGCAGTTCACGCCTGGGGATGAAGTTCTCTCCCGCCAGATGATGGACGCCTGGACGGCCTTCGCGGCCCGTGGCGACCCCAACGCGGCGGGCCTGCCAGAGTGGGCGCCCTACGATCCCCATCAGCCCTGGGCGATGCACCTGGACACGTCGCCGCACATGGGCCCCATGGAGTTTCCCAGGGGCAAGCGCCTGCTGGTGGACGCGGTGATGGGGCTGCTGCACAGCTGCCTCGGACATGGTCATTGAACCAAAACCGGCGAGCCGATCCATCGGTTCGCTTTCTTCTTGCCAGAAAATACACTTTTCGATACAATAGGGCAGTGTGATAAAAAATTCGGCAGGGAGAAGCCCATGAAAACCACTTCCGCGCTCCAGAACGACCTGACCCAGGGCAGCGTGCTGCGCCAGCTGGTCAAGTATGCCATCCCCATGGTCACGAGCAGCCTGCTGCAGGCGCTCTACTCCATGGCGGACATGATCATCGCCGGCCATTATATAGGTAGCGCCGGCATTTCGGCCATCAACAATGCCAGCCAGATGATGGGGCTGATCACCAACTTCGCCATCGGCCTGACCGTGGGCGGCAATATCCTCATCGGCCAGTATTTTGGCAGCGGGGAGCGCGTGCGCCGCGCGCACGCCACCGGCACGCTGATCACCCTGTCGATGCTGTTGGCGGTGCTGGGTGCGATTGGGGTGTACCTGGGCGCGCCGGCCATGCTGACCGCCCTGGGCGCGCCCTCCCTGGTCGAGGCGACCAGCTATCTGCGCATCTGCGCCCTGGGCATGCCCTTTATCTTCGGCTACAACGCCCTGAGCGCCGTATTGCGGGCGGTGGGCAACTCCAAACAGCCGCTTTATTTCGTGGCAGTCTCCACGTGTCTGAACGTCGTGCTGGACTTGATTCTGGTGGGGGGCGTGCGCATGGGCACTGGCGGCGCGGCTCTGGCCACGGTCATCAGCCAGGGGGTCTCCTTCGCGCTGGCGCTGTTCTTCCTGCTGCGCAGCCGGGAGGTTTTCGGCCTGAGCTGGGACAGCCTACGCCTTCGCTGGCGGGAGCTGCGGATGATCCTGCGGCTGGGCATCCCCAGTTCCCTGCAGATGATCATCGGCTCGATCAGCTGGCTGACGGTCACCTTCCTGATCAACGGCTACGGGGTGGATGTGTCGGCGGGCAACGGCGTGAGCATCAAGATCAAGGATTTCTGCGGCCTGTTCATCTCGGCAATGGCCAACGGCGCAGCCACCATGATCGCCCAGAACTTGGGGGCGCGCCTGTTCGACCGGGCCAAGCGGGTGATGTACACCGCCATGGGGATCACCCTGGTGATGGCGGTCTTCATCATCGCGGTGGTGGAGCTGTTCGCCCCGCACCTGGCCCGCCTGTTCACCGATGAGCCCGCGGTCATCGACGCGGCGGTGCGCAACCTGCGCATTGAGATCATCAGCGAGGTCTTCTACGCGATGTTCCTAGTCTACCATGCGCTGGCCATCGGCGCGGGGCACGCGATTTTCGCCATGAGCAGCTCCTTTGTCAACTGCATCCTGGTGCGAGTGATCCTGGCCTTCCTGTTCAACCGTTGGTGGGGGATCACCGGGGTTTACCTGGCCTGCATGATCGCCCCGAGCTCCTCAGTGCCGTTGGGCATGTGGTATACCCGATCGGGTCTGTGGCGCAGGAGTCTGGCCGACGAGGAAAAGGCCGTCTAAAACAGAGCCCGGCAGAGATTTCTGCCGGGCTCTTCCTTTTTCGCTCAGTCGTAGAAGGCGTATGCGCCCTCAATGGCGTGGATCAAATCGACAATCAGCGCGTTGTAGGGGGTGGGCACTCCGTAAAGCTTGGCCTGCTCGACGATAGCGCCGTTGATAGCGTCGATCTCCATGGGCACGCGCCGCTTGCGATCGCGATACATCAAGGAGTACCCGTCTCCCGCATCGCGGCAAACCTGGCGCACCATCTCCAGCGCCTCGCGCCGGTCGAAATAGGTCCCGTCGGCCTCGGCGACCTCCACGGCCTCGTACACCAAGCGCTTGGCGAAATTCCACGCGGATGGGTTCTTGAGCATATAACCGATGGGCGTCTCGGTCAGGGCCGTGAACGCGTTGACCGACAGATCAACAAACAGCTCGCTCCAGATGCTGCGCTGAATGTCGTCGGACACGGCCACCTCAAAACCCGCCTGCTGCAGCGCGTGCGCCACCGCGCCCACCTGGGTGTGGGCCTGATGGTTGCTGCCGATGGTGGTCGCGCCCGAGGCCAGGTGTCGGCTCCTGCCCGGACCCAGGCTCACGGCGCTGTGCTTGCTGGTGCCCACGATGATGTTCTCCGGCTGAACGTACCGGGCGATCATCCGATCGTTACCCGCGCCATTTTGCAGGGTCAGCACCAGGGTATGGGCCTGAAAGAGGTCTTGATTAGCCTTCAGGGCCGCGTCGGTGTGGGTGGACTTGACCAGCACGATCACAAGGTCCGCCGCGCCGTTCACTTGGCCCGACAGACAGGCCCGCACATCCGGGTAAACGCTTTGCTCCCCATCCTCCAGGGTAATGCCGCGCTGGGCGATGGCCGCCACCTGAGCGGGGACGTTATCGATCATGGTAACCTCGTGTCGACGGCTCAGATACGCGCCGTATAGGCAGCCCATCGCGCCGGCTCCGATGACGGCGATCCTCATAGAGCGCTTCCCTCCTCTGTTTGTCCATGCCGTGGTATTATACCGAAAACTCGGCGACGAGACAAGGGCGCAGCTTTCGCTGCGCCCTTGTTCGCGCCCGCTCTACCGCGAGCGGATGACCCGTTTTTCCAGCGCCGCCAGCGCCGCGTACATCAACGCCGCCGCCAACAGCAGAATCACGGTTGCGGCCATGACCAGGTCGAGCTGGAACACCTGGCCGCCATAGACGATCAGGTAGCCCAGGCCGGCGCTGGAGACCAGGAACTCGCCGACGATCACGCCCACGAAGGTCATGCCCACATTGATCTTGATCGCCGCGCACAGGGTGGGCAGCGAGGCGGGCAACACCACCTTGGTGAGCATTTGATACCGCGTCGCCCCGAAGGTGGACAGCAGCATCAGCTTTTCCCGACTGACCTCCTGAAATCCCCCCAGCACGGTCATGATGGTGACCACCAGGGAGATCAGCAGCGCCGAGGCGATGATCGAGCCCATGCCCGCGCCCATCCACACGATGATGATCGGGCCCATGGCCACTTTGGGCAGGGCGTTGAGCACCACCAGGTAAGGGTCCATGACTTTCGACGCGGTGGGGAACCACCACAGGGCAATGGCGATCAGAATACCGAAGACCGAACCCAGCACGAAGCCCACCAGGGTCTCATACAGGGTGACGCCGGTGTGGTAGGCCAGGTCGCCGCTCTTGGCCATGCGCACCAGGGCGGCGCTCAGGCGGGTGGGGGAGGAGGTAATGAAAGGATCCAGCCAGCCCACCCGGGTCGCCAGCTCCCACAGCAGGATCAGGCAAACCAGGATGCTCCACCGCCACAGTTGAATATTGCGCCGGTGCCGAGCCTGCTGCCTTAAGTAGGCGCGGTACTCGGCGCTGATGGCTTCGCCGGTCCCCGAGACCGGCAGATTAACAGACATGCACATCAAGCTCCTTCCAGATAGCATCGAAATACTCCCGAAACTCCGGCGCGTTGCGGCTGGAAAGGGGCGTGCGTCCCTTGGGACAGGTCAGGGAAATCTCAAAGTTCTTCTTGATGATAGCGGGCCGCTTGGAGAGCACCAGCACGCGGTCCGCCATGGAGATCGCCTCGGAGATGTCGTGGGTCACCAGGATGGCTGTGCGCCCTTCCTGGCGCAGGATGCGGCCGATATCCTCGCTCACGGCCAGCCGGGTTTGGGAGTCCAGCGCGGAGAAGGGTTCATCCAGCAGCAGCACTTGGGGGTCCAGCGCCAGGGTGCGGATCAGGGCCGCGCGCTGACGCATGCCGCCGGAGAGCTGCCGGGGATAGTGGTCGGCAAAGTCCTTCAGGCCGTACTGGGCGAGCAGTCGCGATACCCGGGCGACGCGCTCGGGCGTCTTCTGGTGGCTGATCTCCAGGCCCAGGTAAGCGTTCTGTTTGATGGTGCGCCAATCGAAGAGATGGTCCCGCTGGAGCATATAGCCCACGCGGCCGTCGGGCCGGGTAACCGGCTCGCCCAGCACGGTGACCGTGCCCTGCTGGGGCTGGATCAGCCCGGCGATGAGCGAGAGCAGGGTGCTCTTACCGCAGCCGCTGGGCCCCACCAGGGCGACAAACTCGCCGGGGCGCACGGAGAAGCTGATATCCGAGAGCGCCGGGGTCTCCCCCTCGGCGCTCTGATAACTGAGGCGTACATGGTCCAGCGTCACGACAGGAGCTTCCTGCCGCAAGGGCTGGGCCGGGGTTTGTGTCATGAAAATCACGTCCTTACTTCATAACCTTCTCGGCCACCGACATCTCCACCAGCGCGTCGTAGGAGACGCTGTCCTTGAGCTGGCCGGCCGCGTCGATGATGGTGATCATCCGGTCGAACATCTCCTTGGAAAGGATGGGATCGGTGTTCCAAGCGCCGATCTCGCGATAGCGGGCGACCACCTGGGTCAGCAGGGCCTCGTCGCTGTCGGTGAAGGAGGGCAGCAGGGCGGCGGCAACCTCCGCGTCGGTGTGGGTATCCACGTACTGCTGGCCTTTGTAGACCGCGCGCATGAAGGATTCCACCAGATCGGAGCGGTTCTTGAGGGTATCCTGGGTGGCCATAAAGCAGGTGTAGGGCACGTCGCCGCCCTCGTCGCCCACCGCGGCCACGATATAGCCCTGGCTCTGGTTGACGAACTGGCTGGCCGTGGGCTCAAACAGGGTGACATAGTCGCCCGTGCCGCCGGCGAAGGCGCCGCCCATGGCGTTGAACTGGATGCCGGTGTTGAGGGTCAAGTCCTTCTCCAGGTCGTAGCCCTTCTGCTTCAGGACATACTCCAGGGTCATCTCGGGCATGCCGCCGGTGCGGCCCGCGATGATCTCGGTGCCCGCCAGGTTGCTCCAGTCGAAGTCCTTCTCATCCTCGCGGGAGAGCAGGAAGGAGCCGTCGCGCCGGGTCAGCTGGCCGATGATCATGGGGTAGTCGGCCTTGCCCTCGTTGTAGACATACACCGCGGTTTCAGGGCCCATCAAGCCGATATCCGCGTCGCCGGAGACCAGGGCGGTCATGCTCTTGTCGCTGCCGCCGCCGTTGGTCAGCTCCAGGGAGAGGCCCTCCTCCTCGAAGAAGCCCAGGTTGATCGCCGCGTAGAAGGGCGCGTAGAAGACGGAGTGGGTGACCTCGTTGACTTTGACGGTGGTCAGGTTGCTCTTGGGCGAGCAGGCCGTTAGGGGCGCTGCCATAAGTAACAGTACCAGGAGAAAGGCGGTCAGTCGCTTGGTGTTCATGCTCAAAGTCCCCCTTAGAAAAGTAATGTCTGGGATACTTTATACTATTGCGGGGGCGGTCGATGGGTGCGGGTTTTCCTTGCCCTTTGCGGGCATGGGCGCTATACTGGTCTCACAAGGAGGTGCACCGATGCGCAACAACAAAAACGCCCTGCTGGGTATGATCCTGATCCTCGTGGGCATCTATTTCCTCTTAGAGATCCTGCTGCCCCTGCCCGACGGCACGTTCTTCCTGCTGCTGGGGCTGAGTTTCATGGCGGCTTTCTTTCTGCGCAACCGAAACCGAGGCTTTGCCTACGCCGCGTCGATCCTGACCATGATGGGCGCGACGCAGATGCTCTTTGACCTGTTCGCTCCGTCCTGGGTGGACGGCATCGTGCCCCTGGCCCTGGGCGTCGGGTTGGGGATGTTTGTCAGCCTGGCCCTGGTGGGCTGGCAGGAGGGGCGCTGGGCGGTGGCCCCGGGCGTCGCCCTGACGGGTGTGGCGCTGTTCTTCCTGCTGATGGGCAACCCCCTGTGGCGCAGCTGGTTGGCTTTTAATCGCACGGCGCTCATCGCGATCGCCCTGATCGCGGTGGGCATCGTGGTGGTCATCTCGGCGCTGGTGGGCAAGAGGCGAAACTAAAGGAGGCAGACAAGATGCATGTTAAATCCATAGGAGATACCCTGGTGATCCGCTTGGAGCGAGGGGAGGAGCTGGTCAACTCCCTGATGGCGATCTGCGCGCAGCAGGGGGTGACCCTGGGCGTTGTGTCCGGTCTGGGCGCGGTGGATCAGGCCACGGTCGGGCTCTATCGGGTGGCCGAGAAGCAGTATCACGCCACCGAGCTGACCGGCGAGCGGGAGATGGTTTCCCTGACCGGCAACGTGACCACCCAGGCGGGCAAGGTCTACCTGCACCTGCACGCCGCCTTTGCCGACGACACCGCCGCGGTCACCGGCGGCCACCTCAACGCCGCGCGCATCTCGGCCACGGCGGAGATCTTCATCCGCCGTCTGCCCGGCGCGGTGGAACGGTTCAAGGACGAGAAGATCGGCCTGAACTTCATGGACGTTTGAGGCGCGCAGCCATGGAATTTTGCAAGCTCAACAACGGTTTGTCCATGCCCCGGCTGGGTCTGGGCACCTACAAAGCCCGGGGCGAGATCGTCACCCAGGCTGTCATCACCGCGGCCCAGGTGGGCTATCGCCATATCGATACCGCCGCCTTCTATGATAACGAGCGGGCGGTCGGGGCTGGCGTCGCCGCCAGCGGCGTGCCCCGGGAGGCGTTCTTCCTGGTCAGCAAGATGTGGCCCACGGCCTTCGCGCACCCCGAGCAGGCCCTGGACGCCAGCCTGAGGGCGCTGGGCGTGGACTATCTGGACGGCTACCTGCTCCACTGGCCGGGCACGGACCGCGCCCTGCGCCTAAGGGCCTACGAGGCGATGCTCAAGGCTGTGGATCAGGGCAAGGTGCGCGCCCTGGGGGTCTCTAACTTTACCATCCGCCACCTGGAGGAGCTGGAGACGGTCTTTGGCGTGTCGCCGGCGATGAATCAGGTCGAGCTGCACCCCTGGTATCCCCAGCGGGCGCTCAAGGCTTACTGCGCCGTTCGGGGCATCGCGGTCACCGCGTGGGGACCGATCTTCCGGGGGCATATTGACGAGGCGCCCCTGATGGGCCAGCTGGGCGAGAAATACCACAAATCCCCGGTACAGATCACCCTGCGCTGGCACCTGCAGCGGGGCCACGCGGTCATCCCCAAA
>JBMNTT010000001.1:0-183767 GCA_050945875.1 Christensenellales bacterium | reverse complement strand
TAGGTGGTGATGGAAGAAAAGTATTCAGTACGCTCCAAAAATTCTTTAAGAAGATGCTATTCCATGATCTACGTCATTCAGTAGCGACTCATCTTCTGGAACTGGGGGTGCCTATTGAGGAGGTTTCGGCATGGCTTGGCCACAGTAATATTGCCACAACCGCCAAGGTCTACGCCCATGTCACCATCGGCATTCGTCGGAGAACGGTTCGCCCGATGGATGAGCTCCTTGAATTCGAGCGACTCTCAGAGGAAAACGAGCCGCTACAACTTCAAGATGTCATAAGGTATCTATTCTTTGATGTTGCCTGACAATATGAACCGTATTTGAACTTCCCTAATGGCTTGCATAAAGAGCTGAGTTTTTGAAAGGAGGCATGAACTGATTTGGCTCGATCGACTTAGCGGAGGGAGGCGGCTGACACACGAAAACACAAAAAATGCCCCCTGAAAACACCAATTTCAGGGGGCCTGGCGGAGAGACAGGGATTTGAACCCTGGGTACGGTTACCCGTACACATGATTTCCAATCATGCGCCTTCGACCACTCAGCCATCTCTCCAGATGGGATGCTCGACGCGGTTATCTTGTGAACAACCATCAACTATTATACGGGATCGACCAAAATATTGCAAGCCTTTTTTCCAATTTCTTGCCATGATATCATGGGGAAAACGGTAGGGGGTGACATTGATGGTGACCAAGGCGCATCATGCGCTGCTGTTGGCGTATCTGGTCCGACGGTGGCGCGCAGCGTTTCCCGGAGAGGGGGCGCGGATCGAGGAGGCGGTGGCCCATTACGGCCGGCAGCGAGGCGCACGCATGGCCCGACGGGCTCAGGCCGACGGCGAGGCGCTGGATATGCCCGCATACTTTGCCTACAGCGAGTGGACGCCCATCCCGGGCGAGTCCCACGGCGAGATGGACGGGTGCAACGGGGCGCAGGTGGATCGGGTGATGGGTTGTCCCTGGTGCGCGGTGTGGGCGCGGGAAGGCATGCTTGAGGAGGGCGCGCACTACTGCCGCCAGGTGGATCGGGCGATTTTGGAGGGCTTTAACCCCCGCCTGCGCCTGCAGGTGACGCAGCTGGCCAGCCTGGGGGCGGACTGCTGCGAGTTCCTGTGGCTGGATATGCCCGCAACGGCTAAAGCCCAAGCGCGAGTCGACGCCCTGCGTCAGCGGGTGGGGGCGAGCGCCGCGCGGGACTGGGACTATCACTGCGCCCATCTGCTGGACGCCTTTGCGCGGGACCTGCGCCGCCTGCATGGGCCGGCGGGCGATGCCTGCGCGCAGGGAGCGCTGGCGGACCTGCGTCAACGCTGCGGGGACGCGGTGGTCGATACCATCGTCCACAGCTGGCAAACCGAGAACTTTGTATAGAATGACGTCTCGATCGATGCTTTGTGGCGGACAATTGGGGGATGGGCGCTGCCGAGATTGACCAAAAAAACGATCGCAGGTTTTACGCGAAAGATTTTTTAGACAGCGCTTGCAAACCTTGCATTGTCCAATTGCATCGTTTATCATGACACTGTACGTGTCGATCCGTCCGGTGGCTGGGACAAATTTGCGTCCGACCTGCTGGCCGGAACAAACCCATGTCCACGCCCGTGGGACGGACGGAGGATGACTTTGAGTAGGAGGAACATGAACCATGGGGAAGCTCTATCAATCTGCTGAACTGATGCAGGATGCGCACAAGCGGGGCTATGGCATCCCTGCCTACGACACCTTCAACTTTGAGAGCACCAAGATGGTCTTCGAGGCCGCCGAGCGCGCCAACACCCCGGTCATCATCATGATGTACCTGGGCATCGACATGCCCATCGACTCCTTTGCCGAGATGGTCAAGAGCCTGGGCGCCAAGGCCAAGGTGCCCTACGCGCTGCACCTGGACCACAGCCCCAGCTTCGAGGCCTGCATGATGGCCATCAAGGCCGGCTTCACCTCGGTGATGATCGACGCCTCCAAGAAGCCCATTGACGAGAACGTGGCCGAGACCCGCAAGGTCGTCGAGGCGGCCCACGCCATGGGCATCGACGTGGAGGGCGAGCTGGGCATGGTCGGCCGCAACGAGGCCGTTAACCGCAGCATGTTCACCCAGCCCGAGGAGGCGGTCTCCTTCATCGAGCGCACCGGCATCGACACCTTGGCGGTGGCCATCGGCAACAGCCATGGCATGTACATCGAGGAGCCTGAGTTGGATATCCCCCTGCTGGAGAGCATCAACAAGGTCGCCGGCAAGCCCCTGGTGCTGCACGGCACCTCGATGATCCCGGTGGATCAGCTCAAGGAGGCCGTGCGCCACGGCATCTGCAAGACCAACATCGCCACCGAGTACATGATGTACTACAAGCAGAAGGTGGCCGAGCTGGCCGCCAGCGACAAGTGCCCGGGCACCATCACGGGCATCCTCAGCGGCGTGCAGGGCGCGGTGACCGACTTCATCTATGAGAAGATGCGCGTGCTCAACCCCGACGACGTCAAGATTCTGTGATTCCAGTCCTTCCAGGGGCGGCCGAGGCGGGCCGCTCCTTTTTTTGTGGGTTGCAGGAGTTGGCGGAAAACCGACGAATATTATTAAGTCGGCCCCTGTTTGGCTGAAGATCATCCGTCGGAGGCGAGCGCATGCAGCAGCGTATCATTGACGCCCACGCCCACATCTTCCCCGAGAAGATCGTGCGCAAAGCGGTGGTCAGCATCGGCGATTTTTACGATATCCCCATGGACGGGGTGGGCTCCAGCGAGGACCTGCTGCGCAGCGGCGGCATGATCGGCGTGGAGAAATACATCGTGCATTCCGTGGCGACCAAGCCCAGCCAGGTGGTCAGCATCAACAGCTTTATCGCCCAGCAGATGCGGCTGCATCCGGAGTTCATCGGCTTTGCTACCCTGCACCCCTATATGGACGACCTGCAGGCCGAGGTGGAGCGCGCCGAGCAGCTGGGACTGCGGGGAATCAAGCTGCACCCGGATTTTCAGGCCTTCCACATCGACGAGCCCCGGGCGATGGCCCTTTACCGCGCCATCGAGGGCAAGCTGCCCCTGCAGATTCATATGGGCGATGAGACGCGAGATTTCTCCGAGCCTGTGCGCCTGGCGCGGGTGCTGGACAAATTCCCGGACCTGACGGTGATCGCCGCGCACTTTGGCGGGTTCAGCGTTTGGGAGGACGCCAAGGAATACCTGGTGGGGCGGGACGTCTACTTTGACACCTCCAGCTCCCTGTTCAAGCTCCCGGCTCAGGAGGCCGAGCAGATCATGCATGACCACGGCATGGAGAAGATGCTCTTCGGCACCGATTACCCCATGTGGCTGCACCGGCAGGAGCTGGAGCGGTTCATGCAGCTGCGCCTGACCGAGCAGCAGCGGCGCATGGTGCTCTACGACAACGCGGCCAAGCTGCTGGGCGTGGCGGACTGAGCCGCCCGGAGCATGGGTGGACCGCCCGGCGGGGCGATGGGATACGCGACGAAAATGGACTAGGAGGCGGCGCGGGTGGATCAGCTACTTTTCTGTCTCAACGCCACCATTCCGATCTTTCTGGTCATGGCGGCGGGCTACGGCCTGCGGCGGGCCAACATCCTCAACGACAACTTCGTCAAGGTCAGCAACCGCCTGAATTTTAACATCACCCTGCCGGTGCTGCTGTTCTGCGACATCGCCCGGATGCCGCTGAGCGAAATCTTTAACCCCGCCTTCGTGCTCTTCTGCATGGGGGTCACCCTGGTGAGCATCTGCGCAGTGTGGGGCCTGGCGGCCTGGCGGATGAAGGACAAGCGCCAGGTGGGCGCTTTTGTGCAGGGCTCCTTTCGGGGCAGCTCGGCGATCCTGGGCGTGGCGCTGATGCAGAATATCTACGGCGAGGCGGGCATCGCGCCGATGATGATCATCGGCTCGGTGCCGCTATACAACGTTTTCTCGGTGCTGATCCTGTCCTTCGGAGCGGAGAAATCCGGCCTGTCCCGGGGCCAGCAGATTCGGCAGGCGCTGCTGGGCATCCTGAAAAATCCCATCATTTGGGGCATCGTGCTGGGTCTGCCTTTCGCCTATTTCAGGATTCATCTGCCGGTCATCGTGGACAAAACCCTCTCCAGCGTCGCCTCCATCGCCACGCCCTTGGCGCTGATGGGCATCGGCGCGGGCTTCGACCTCAAGGGGGCCCTGGGCAAGCTCAAGCCCACCCTGGCGGCCAGCGCCATCAAGCTGCTGATCCTGCCGGGCGTCTTCCTGCCCGTCGCCTACGCCCTGGGTTTTCGCGGCCAGGAGATGGTGGCGCTGCTGGTGATGCTGGGCGGGCCGACCACGGTGAGCAGCTACATCATGGCCGAGAGCATGGGCAACGACGGGGAGCTGGCCTCGGACATCGTGGTGGTGACCACCCTGGTCTCGGCGGTCACCCTGACGGGCTTTCTCTATCTGCTGCGCAGTCTGGCTCTGGTGTAGAGCGGCCACCCCGGGCGGGAAATTCCTGCGGGGTGGCCCTTTTGGACTCGGGCGAATGGGTGTAGAATGAACTCGATCAGATTGGGGGAGGGGTGCGCGGTGCAGATACAGCTTCATCCGGACAGCGCGCTGCCCCTCTACCTGCAGCTGCGCGACGCCCTGCGCGCCCAGATTCTCTCCGGCGCGATGCAGCGGGGCCAGCGCCTGCCCTCGGCCCGCGCCCTGTCGACCCAGCTGCACGTCAGCCGCACCACCGTGGAGGAGGCCTACCGCTGCCTGATGGACGACGGGTTGGTCTTCTCCAGCCGGGGAAAGGGCATGTTCACCGCCCAGGTGCCCCAGCGGAAAAAGGCGGAGCCCCTGGTGGACTGGGATGAGCGGGTATCCGGCGAGGTGCGCCGCTATACCGCCTTCCGCTCGGGACCCGGGGCCTTCCCCCTGGGCGAGCGGGAGACCATCTCCTTTGCCAGCCTGTCGCCCGACCACAGCCTGTTCATGGTGGAGGCCTTCCGCAAGTGCCTCAACGACGCCCTGAGCCGGGAGGGTGGGTATCTGTTGGGCTATGGCTACACGCGGGGCTACGAGCCCCTGCGCCGCTGCCTGACGGATTATCTGGCCAGCAAGGGCATATCTTCAGAAGGCCAGGAGCTGCTGATCACCAACGGGTTCCGCCAGGGTCTGGAGATGCTCTGCCGCACGCTGCTGACCGATGACCGGGCCGTGGCGGTGGAGATGCCCTGCTACAACGGAGCCCTGGGCCTGCTGACCGCCCTGGGCGCGCAGATTCTGCCCATCCCCATGGACGAGAAGGGCATGGACCCCGCGGCTTTGGCGGATACCCTGGCGCGCCGGCGCGTGCGCTTTATCTACTGCACCCCCAGCTATCAAAACCCTACCGGCAGGATCATGGATCTGACCCGCCGCCAGGAGATCCTTCAGGTGGCCGCCCGGCACCGCACGCCGGTGATCGAGGATGGGTTCACCGAGGAGCTGCGCTACAGCGGCGAGGGCTATCCCTCCCTGAAGGCGCTGGACGAACACGACTTGGTTATCTATGTGGGCAGCTTCTCCAAGGTGCTCTTTCCGGGGCTGCGGGTGGGCTGGGTGCTGGCCGCCCAGGGGCTGATGCGCTACCTGGTGCAGGAGAAGCACCATGAGGATATCCACACCGGCCTGCTGCAGCAGGCCGGGCTGTACGAGTTTTTGAACCGCGGCTATCTGGAGAAGCAGCTGCGCATCTCGCGCCAGGCCTACGCCGCCCGCATGGCCGCCCTGGAGCGGGTTCTGCCGGAATATTTGCCGGAACTGACGGTGGAGAGCGGGCAGGGGGGCTTCTGCCTGTGGGCGCGGCTGCCCGCGGACGTGGACGCCCGGGATTTGCTCTCGGCCGCCCGGGCGCGGGGCGTGATCTTCGCCCCGGGGGACGCGTTCTATCCCGACGGCGAGGGCCGGGATCACATCCGGCTGGGCTTTTCCCGGCTGGAGCCGGAGCAGATCGCCGAGGGCGCGCGTCGGCTGGCCCGGGCGCTGGACGACATCAAGGGGGGAGACTGACATGCAACAGATGGATGTGCAGCTGGGCGCGGTCAAGGTGCACCTGGCGGTGATGGGGCAGGGTCGGCCAGTGCTGATGCTGCACGGATGGGGGGGCAGCCATGTCAGCTGGGCCCCGGTGTGGCAGCAGCTCAGCGCGAACCACACGCTGTATATCCCGGATTTTCCCGGCTTCGGTCAGAGCGACCCGCCCGAGGCGCCCTGGGACGTGGCGGCCTACGCCCAGATGGTCTGCCACCTGATGGACGCCTTGGACCTGAAAAAATGCGACTTTGTGGTGCATTCCTTCGGCGGCCGGGTGCTGCTGAAGTTGGCCAGCGAGCACCCCGAGCGGGTGGGCCGGGCGGTCATCACCGGCGGCGCGGGCCTCAAACCCAAGCGCGGGGCGAAGTATTATCTGAAGGTCTACAGCTACAAGCTGTGCAAATGGCTGGCCCGGGCCCTGGGCCCGCTGGGCAAGGGGTGGCGGGCGCGCATGGCCCGGCGGGCCGGCAGCGAGGACTACCGCGCCCTGTCGCCGCTGATGAAGCAGGTGTTCATCCGGGTGGTCAACGAGGATCTGGCCGCCTGCCTGCCCCGGGTGCAGGCGTCCACCCTGCTGATCTGGGGCGATCAGGACCGGGACACCCCGCTGTGGATGGGCCAGCGCATGGAGCGGGAGATTCCCGACGCCGGCTTGGTGGTCTTCCCGGGCCGGGGGCACTACGCCTATCTGGAGGAGGCCGGGCGGTTCGCCGCGGTGGTCGATCATTTTCTCTCGGAGGAGGAATCCACATGAGTTTGCTCATCGGCGCGCTCTTCGGCGCGGCGCTCACCCCCCTGGCGGCGCTGGAGTTTGTGCACATGTTCCAGCTGGAGGGCTATGTGCAGCGCAACTACTATCAGTGGATCAAGGCCCATCTGCCCGCCTGCGCCCTGCCCCTGGCTCTGGCGGCGGTGGCGGCGCTGTTGTGGCTGCTGCCCGTGGCCCCCTGGGCCAACCAGCTCTCCAGCGGCAGCGTGCTGACCGCGCTGGTGGCGCTCTACGCGCTGTATGTGCGCCAGAAGCCCGCCAAGAAGCCCCTGGTCTTCACCGCCCGGGTCAAGCGCCTGCTGGCGGGGATCGCCGCCGTGGGCCTGGTCCTGGGTCTCGTCACCCCCTGCCTGCCGGTGGGGGTGGTTTGCCTGGCCGTGTCCCTGGCGGCGGTGCTGCTCGCCCCGGTGGAGCGGGCGGTCAAGCGCGGCTACTTCAACCGCTCCAAGGCCACCCTGGCCGGGTACACCGACATGATCAAGATCGGCATCACCGGCTCCTACGGCAAGACCAGCGCCAAGTTCATGCTGGGCGCCATCCTCTCGGAGGCCTTCGACACCCTGGTCACCCCCCACAGCTACAACACGCCCATGGGCGTCTGCCGGGTGATCGGGGAGACCATGAAGGGCACCGAGCAGGTCTTCGTGGCGGAGATGGGCGCGCGGCACCGGGGGGACATCGCCGAGATGTGCCTGCTGGTGGGCCCGCGCTACGGACTGATCACCTCGGTGGGTCCCCAGCACCTGGAGACCTTCGGCGACCTGGAGACCGTGGCCAAGACCAAGTATGAGCTCATCGAGGCCCTGCCCGAGGACGGCGTGGCTTTCTTCCCGGACGACGGGGGCATCTGCCGCCAGCTCTATGAGCGGACCGACAAACCCAAGCGCCTGTTTGGCATCGAGGGGGAGGGCTACTTCCTCTGCGCCCGGGACCTGACCGTGGGCCCCTGGGGCAGCCGCTTTACCCTGGAGCACGGCGCAGAGCGGGTGGAGGCCACCTGCTGCCTGCTGGGCCGACACAATGTCATGAACCTACTGGGGGCCGCGTCGGTGGCTCTGGAACTGGGCATGGACCTGGCCGCCATCGCCCGGGGTATCGGCAAGATCGCCCCGATCGAGCACCGGCTGCAGCTGCTGCCCTCGGGCAACGGCGTGACGGTCATCGACGACGCCTTTAACGCAAACCCAGCGGGCTTCGCCGCGGCGATGGAGGTGCTGCGGGGCTTTCCCGGCCGCAAGATCGTGCTCACCCCCGGGCTGGTGGAGCTGGGCGAGGCCGAGCAGGCCGAGAACCGCAAAGCCGGCCAGCGCTTGGGCGAGAGCTGCGACATCGCCATCCTGGTGGGCAGAAAGCGCAGCGCGCCCCTGGTCGAGGGGCTCAAGGACGTGAACTTTGCGGGCCAGCTGATCGTGGCGGAGAACTTCGCCGAGGCCACCGCGGCCCTGGGCAAGCTCACCCGGGTGGGCGACGTGGTGCTGTTTGAAAACGACCTTCCGGACAACCTGGAAGGCTGAGGCAATAGGAGGCAAATCACATGTTGAATTTGGCGGTTTTCTTCGGGGGGCGCAGCTGCGAGCATGATGTATCCATCGTCACGGGCCTGCAGGCCATGGAGTACGCCGATCCCCAGGCCTACCGGCTGATCCCCATCTATATCGCCCGGGACGGCGCCTGGTACACCGGCGCGCCCCTGCGGGAGCTGAGTTTCTTCCAGCATTTCGACCCGTCGGCCAAGGGCGTTTTCCGGGTGTCCCTGTGTCCTGAGGGCGGGGCTGAGGGCGTCTTTGTCATCACGGCCAAGGCTGGCGGCCTGTTCTCCGGTCCCAAGCAGCAGCCCCTGCCCGTGGACGCGGCGCTGCTTTGCATGCACGGCATGAACGGCGAGGACGGCGCGCTGCAGGGCATGCTGCAGATGCTCGGCGTGCCCTACACCAGCGCCGGGGTGCTGGGCTCGGCGGTGGGCATGGACAAGATTTTGATGAAGGCGGTCTTCCAGGCCCACGGTTTCCCGGTGCTGCCGGGGGTGGCCGTGGGGCACAAGCGCTGGCACGACGCGCCCGAGCAGGTGGCCGACGAGCTGGAGGGCAAGCTGACCTATCCCATGTTCGTCAAGCCAGCCAACCTGGGCTCCTCCATCGGCATCAGCCGGGCGACCGACCGGGCCAGCCTGCGGCAGGCCATGGAGGTGGCCTACCACTATGACAGCCGGGTGCTGGTGGAGCAGGGGGTGGAGAGCCCCATGGAGATCAACTGCTCGGTGCTGGGCATCGGCGGGGACTGCGAGGCCTCCCTGTGCGAGCAGCCGGTGTCCTGGCAGGAGTTTCTCACCTTCGAGGAAAAGTACTTGGGCGGCGGCAAGGGCGGCCCGACCAAGGGCGCGGGCACCAAAGGCATGCAGAGCCAGGCCCGCCGCATCCCCGCCCCCATCAACGAGGTGCAGACCAAGCACGTGCAAAAGCTGTCCTGCGAGATCTTCGAGGCGCTGGACTGCAAGGGCGTGGTGCGCATCGACTTTATGATCGACACGGCCAACAACACCCTCTACGTCAACGAGATCAACACCATCCCCGGTTCCCTGGCCTTCTATCTGTGGGAGCCCAAGGGCATGCCCTACGCCAAGCTCATCGACCGGCTGGTGGAGATCGCCCTGGCCGCCAAGATGGAGCGGGACGCCCACATCTACGCCTTCGACTCCAACCTGCTCTCCACCGCCAAGCTGGGCGGCGGCGCGAAGGGGGCCAAGGGCGTCAAGTAAGCGCTACAACAAAAAGCGGGCCGCAGAAGCGGTCCGCTTTTTTTGTTAAGATTTACTCGCGCTCAGCCCGGGCGATGGCCATCTCCGGCGACTCCAGGGAGAACAGCACCGCCACCAGCGAGTCTCCGTAGCGGCGGATCATCGCGCAGGGGATCATGATCGCCCCGCGGACGACCTCGGGCTCGGGGGCGCGGGTGCCGCAGGGGACATAGTCATTGTAGCGGATTTCCCCGTCGCGGTAGTCCATCTCGAAGTTGCCCTCGCGCAGGCCGTAGTTGGCCCGGGTCAGATACTCGGCCACGGCGACCCGCTCATCCTGGCCGGCGGCCACGTCGATCTTGGCTACGGTGATAAACGCATCCTCATAAACCCGCAGGGTGAACTGCGCGCGGTTGATCTTGCCGGGCAGGGTCATATTGAAGCGGAAGCAGGCGGTCTGCTCATCCCAGTCGTAGTGGTATTCTTCCGTGTCCAGAAAGCTTTTGATCGCCACAAAGATCTTCTTGGAATATTCCGTCATTCTGAAACCAACCTCCTTGTGTGCGCGTATATTGAATATGATACCGGGAATTCGCGGTCGCGTCAACCGGCGGCCGCGCCGGAAATCGACAAAAAAGGTTTACAACCAATTCCCCAGCATGTACACTAAAGGCAGAAAAAAATCGACGGACAAATGAGGAGGCGTGACCATGTCGTTCTACCAGCAGAGGAGCTCCACGGGTATGGACCCCAACGTGGCGGGGTTGTTGTGCTATCTGTTTTCCCTGATCTCCGGCATCGTCTTTCTGTGCATCGAGAAGCAGAGCCATGAGGTTAAGCAAAACGCGCTGCAGGCCATCGCCCTGTTTGGGGTCTTCGCCCTGGCGCAGCTGGCCATCGCCATCCTCGGCGGAATCCTGGGGTGGATCCCGGTGATGGGATGGGTGCTGGGCCTGCTGTTCAGCTTCATCAGTTGGGCGCTGGGCATCCTGTATCTGGTGGTCAGCATTCTGTGCATGGTGCGGGCGTATCAGGGCCAGAGCGTGCAGCTGCCTTTCATCACCAACTTCGTGTCCGGCTGGAACAATCTCTGATCCGCCGCGTTGATGCAAGTATCAGCCCGATTGAAGGAGGAAACACCATGTATTGTCGCAATTGTGGCAACCAGATACCGGACCAGGCCGTTGTGTGCGTCCAGTGCGGCGTGCCCAAGGGCCAGGGCAGCAACTACTGCCCCAACTGTGGGGAGAAGACCGATCCCCAGGCGGCGGTTTGCATCCGCTGCGGCGTGAATCTGTTTAGCAGCGGCGCCGCGCCCGTCCCGGGGCAGAAGTCCATGCTGGCCGCGGGCCTGCTGGGCATTTTTCTGGGCGGCCTGGGCATCCACAATTTTTACCTGGGCTTCACCACCAAGGCCCTGATCCAGCTGTTGGTGTCGGTCATCGGCGGTGTGGTCACCTGCGGGGTGGCTTCCGTCGCGATGAGCATCTGGGGTCTGGTGGAGGGCATTATGATCCTGACCGGCTCGATCAATAAGGACGCCAGCGGCGCGCCGCTTGGCAAGTAACCCTTAGGCGCAGGTCCGGTCCCCGCGGCGTACCGCCGCGGGGACTTTTTCGCGCCTGAGGCTTGTCAGATGGGGCGCGATGCAATACAATAATAAAATCGGAATATGGGTAAGGAGTTGAGGCATGTTGGCGAAGATTCCCATGACCACGCCCCTGGTGGAGATGGATGGCGACGAGATGACCCGCATCATGTGGCGGCAGATCAAGGACACGCTGCTGACCCCCTATGTGGATCTGAAGACGGAATATTACGATCTGGGCTTGCCCTGCCGGGATCGGACCGATGACCAGGTGACCGTGGACGCGGCCAACGCCATCAAGCGCTACGGCGTGGGCGTCAAATGCGCCACCATCACCCCCAACGCCCAGCGCGTGGAGGAGTACAAGCTCAAGCAGATGTGGAAGAGCCCCAACGGCACCATCCGCGCTATCCTGGACGGCACGGTGTTCCGCGCGCCCATCCTGGTGGAGGGGATTCACCCGCTGATCCCGGCCTGGACATCGCCCATCGTATTGGCCCGCCACGCCTACGGCGACGTGTACAAGGCCAGCGAGATGCGCATCCCCGGCCCGGGCAAGCTGGAGCTGGTCTTCACCGGCGAGGACGGACAGCAGCTGCGCACCCCGGTGCACACCTTCGACGGACCGGGCGTGGCCCAGGGCATGCACAACCTGGACGCCTCGATCGAGAGCTTCGCGCGCAGCTGCTTCAACTACGCCCTGGACAAGAAGATGGACCTGTGGTTCGGCACCAAGGACACCATCAGCAAGACCTATGACCACCGGTTTAAGGACATCTTCCAGGAAATCTACGACGCTGAGTATCAGACCAAGTTCGAGCAGGCCGGCCTGGCGTATTTCTACACCCTGATCGACGACGCGGTGGCGCGGGTGGTGCGCTCCCACGGGGGCATGGTGTGGGCCTGCAAGAACTATGACGGCGACGTGATGAGCGACATGGTCGCCACCGCCTACGGCAGCCTGTCGATGATGACCTCGGTGCTGGTTTCCCCCGAGGGCAACTACGAGTTCGAGGCGGCCCACGGCACCGTCACCCGCCACTATTACCGCCACCTCAAGGGCGAGGCCACCAGCACCAACCCCATGGCCACCCTGCTGGCCTGGACCGGCGCGCTGGCCAAGCGCGGCGATCTGGACGGCAACGGCGATTTGGTTGCCTTCGCCCAAAAACTCGAGCGTGCCAGCTTGGATACCATCGCCGCGGGCCAGATGACCGGCGATCTGGCCGGCATGTTTGAGGGCCAGGCCCAGGTGCTCAACACCGAGGACTTCCTTAAGGCCATCGCCCAGCGCCTATAACACCACGAAGGAGCGTGTAGCATGAACCTCTACGAGAAATGGGAACAGCTCTCCACCGATGAGAGCAATCCCCAACAGTTGCAGGCATTTTGGAAGACCTACTATGCCCAAGAGCAGGCCGCCTATGAGAAAATCCTGGCGGAGAAGACCTTCTCGCTCAAGGGTACGGCCCAGCAGCTGATGGACGCCTACGCCATCGAGCCCGAGGTGTTCGCCGGGTTCATCGACGGGATGAAGACCAGCCTCAAGGGCGAGGTCGACACCCAGAGCTTGACCGAGCAGACCGAGCTGGAGCTCCAGATCGACCCGGAAAAGCTCTACTTCAACATGCTCGACGCCAAGGCCGACTGGCTTTACAATCTGCCCCAGTGGGACGAGGTGCTCACCCGCGAGCAGCGCCGCGACATCCACAAACAGTGGCAGGCCACCAAGACCGTCGTGGTCGACAAACCGGTGGGCCGCAACGATCCCTGCCCCTGCGGCAGCGGCAAGAAATACAAAAAGTGCTGCGGCAAGAACCTGTGAGTCAAACCCAAGGGCGGCAGAAATCTCTGCCGCCCTCGCTTTAGGAGGGCCCGGGCATGCGCTTTCGTCAGTGGGCCGGGGAGAACCTGCGCATATCGCTGGAGCCTGAGCAGGAGCGGCTCTTTGTGCAGGCGCGCGCCCGGCATATCCTGCGCTATCTGGGATGGATGGCGCTGGTCATCATCGCGGTGCAGGTGTTTAACCTCGCGCACGCGCTGATCTACACCCAGGGCCGGCTGCACACTCAATCCAGCCGGGTGTACTGCGCGCTCTACGCGGTGATGCTGGTGGTCTCGCTGGTGGCGGCGCTGCTGGCGCGCCATCTGTCCAAACGCCTGCCCGAGCGCGCGCGGCGCGTGGTCGCCCTGCAGAAGGGCTACGCCTTTTTCCTGTTGCTGTGGTCCTTGGCCGTCACGGTTTACGACCAGCGGGTGGGAAACGCGGTCTATCCCTACCTGATCACCCTGCTGAGCGTCGCGGTGCTGGTCCAGATGCCCCCGGCTCAGGCGGCGGGCGTTTTCGGCGGGGTGCAGGTGCTGTTCATGGCGCTGCTGCCCCTGTATCAGCGACCGCCCCAAGACAACTACGGCGTGTTTGTCAACACCTCGGTGATGGCGCTGATCGCCATCTTCATCAGTGTGTACAACCATGTCAACACCCGCGCCCAGTTTCGCGATCGGCAGCTGATCCTGAGCCAGAGCCGGGATATCGCCCAGAAAAACCGCCAGCTCGCGCAGTTGGCCCAGCGGGATTCCCTCACGGGATTGGAGAACCGGCGCTTCCTAGACGATCCGCTGCCGGCGCTCTTTGCCGACTGCGTGCGGCGCCAGCGGCCCATGACGGTCCTGATGATGGACATCGACGACTTCAAGCGCTACAACGACCGCTATGGACATCAGATGGGGGACGCCTGCCTGCGCCAAGTGGCCCAGGCGCTCCTGGCCTGCCGGGAGCCCGGGGGCCATCTGATCCGCTACGGTGGGGAGGAGTTCCTCTATATCGCCGCCGATCAGTCGCTCGAACAGGCCCAGGACTTGGCGCAGCGCATGCGCCGGGCGGTGGAGGGCCTGCAGATTCCTCACGACGGCGCCCAGCGGGCGCGGTTGACCGTCAGCATCGGGGTCAACGTCGAGGTGCCCCAGCCCGACCAGAACCAGTGGGAGCTGTTCCGGCATGCTGACCGGGCGCTCTACCGGGCCAAGGGGCAGGGCAAGAACCAGGTGGTTTCTTTCTCAGTCCCGTGAACACACGGCCTCAAGCGGGCGCGCGAGCGCCCGCTTTTTTGTTTGCCCGCATCCGGCGGGTCGGCCAGGAATCCCCGGGACGCCTTTGACGAAAAAAACTTCTAAAATTCGCGCCCAGGCCCTTGACGGCGGGGGCGGAATGTGGTTGAATAAATCTCGCATGTTTGTTTAGTGTTTGTGAACAAAAAGTTCAGTAATACCGCGTCGGGAGGTGGCAACGTTGGAAATTGGCAAAAAAATACAGCGATTGCGCAAACAGTACGGCCTGACCATCGAGGAACTCGCCAACCGCACCGAGCTGAGCAAGAGCTTTATCTCTCAGCTGGAGCGGGACCTGACCAGCCCTTCCATCGCGACCCTGGTGGATATCCTGGAGTGTCTGGGCACCAACCTGCAGGATTTTTTCAGCGAGAAACAGCAGGAGAAGGTGGTTTTCTCCCCGGCGGACATGTTTGAGAAGGTGGACGAGCAGCAGGGCTGGCGCGTCACCTGGCTGATCCCCAACGCCCAAAAAAACCGGATGGAGCCCATCGAGATCACCCTGCAGCCCGGCTGCAGCACCGAGATGGACGATCCCCACGAGGGGGAGGAGTTCGGCTATCTGCTCTCAGGCTCGGCCAGCCTGTATCTGGGTGAGAGCGTCTACCGGCTGCGCAAGGGGGACACCTTTTGCTACACCCCTTCCTGCGTCCATGGCATCAAAAATACCGGCAAATCCGTGGCCCGCATCCTCTGGGTGTCCACGCCGCCGAGCTTCTAGGAGGGCAACATGGCTGAGCGCATGATTGAACTGAAGAACCTGACCAAGCGCTATGACGGGGAGACCGCCCTGGACGGCATCAACCTGTATATCCGCCGCAGGGAGTTTTTGACCCTGCTGGGCCCCAGCGGCTGCGGCAAGACCACGATGCTGCGCCTGATCGCCGGCTTTGAGCAGGCCGACGAGGGCGACATCCTCTTTGAGGGCAAGCGCATCAACGACGTGCCCCCCTACAAGCGCCGGGTCAACACGGTGTTTCAGCGCTATTCCCTGTTTCCCCACATGAGCGTGTTCGATAACGTGGCCTTCGGCCTGTCCATCAAGCGCATGCCCAAGCCGCAGATCCGCGCCCGGGTGGAGGAGATGCTCGAGCTGGTGGGCCTGGCGGGGTTCGGTAAGCGCCAGCCCGACTCCCTCTCGGGCGGACAGCAGCAGCGGGTGGCCATCGCCCGGGCGCTGGTCAACGATCCGGAGGTGCTGCTGCTGGATGAGCCCCTGGCCGCCCTGGACCTGAAGATGCGCAAGGAGATGCAGCTGGAGCTCAAACGCATGCAGCAGCAGCTGGGCATCACCTTCATCTTCGTCACCCACGACCAGGAGGAGGCATTGACCATGAGCGACACCATCGTGGTCATGAGCCGGGGCCAGATTCAACAGATCGGCACCCCCCAGGATATCTACAACGAGCCGGCCAACGCCTTCGTGGCGGATTTTATCGGCGAGAGCAACCTGATCGACGGCACCATGCCCCAGGACTATATCTGTCACTTTGCCGGGCGGGACTTCTCCTGCCTGGACAAGGGCTTCGCCCCCGGCGAGCGGGTGCAGATCGTCGTGCGCCCCGAGGATGTGGACGTGCTGCCCCAGGGCCGGGGCATGCTGACCTGCCATGTGGAGTCCATCCTCTTCATGGGCGTGCACTATGAGATCATGCTCGCCGGCCAGGACGGCATGCGGTACATGGTGCACTCCACCGACCCGGTGGCCGTGGGCGACACGGTGGATATCTCCCTGGAGCCCGACGCCATCCATGTGATGAAGACCTCCGACGAGCCTTTGGCCAGCGAGCAGGAGGAGCCGCCGGCCGAGGAGGTGGAGGCATGAGGCGGGCGCGGTACGCAGCGCCCTACCTGGTCTGGATGGGCCTGTTCATCGTGGTGCCGCTGGTGATCGTGCTGTTTTACGGGCTGACCGCCCAGGGCGAGGGGGGCCTGACCTTCTCGGTGGAGAACCTGGCCAAGGCCTTCAAGCCCGAGTATCTGGGGGTGCTGGGCCGCAGCGTCTGGATGGCCGGGGCGGCGACCCTGATCTGCCTGATCATCGGCTACCCGGTGGCCATGATCCTCTCCTCGCGGCATTTCAAGCGGGGCAGCATCGTCCTGATGCTGATGGTCATCCCGATGTGGATGAACTTCCTGCTGCGCACCTACGCGTGGATCAGCCTGCTCGACGACGCCGGGCTGGTCAATCAACTGCTGAGTTTGCTGGGCCTGGGGCCCGCGCAGCTGCTCTACAACGAGCCGGCGGTCATCGTCGGGCTGGTGTATAACTATCTGCCCTTCATGATCCTGCCCATCCACTCGGTCATGGTCAAGATCGAGCCGCACCTGTACGAGGCCGCGGGGGACCTGGGCGCCAACGCCTTTGAGACCTTCCGGCGGGTCACCCTGCCGCTGAGCTTTCCCGGCGTGGTCACGGGGATCACCATGTGCTTCATGCCGGCAGTGACGACCTTCGCCGTGTCCCGCCTGCTGGGCGGCAGCAATTTCATGATGTACGGCGACTTGATCGAGAACCAGTTCTACTTCATGCGGGATTGGCACTTCGGCGCGACGCTGTCGCTGGTGATGATGGTCCTGGTGCTGGTGGGCACCCTGCTGCTTCGCAAGTACGACAAAACCGGGGAAGGGGGCATGCTGCTGTGAAGAAGACCCTCAAGTGGTTCTACCTGTCCCTGGTGCTGATTTTCCTCTACGCGCCCATCGTCACCCTGATGGTCTACTCCTTCAACGCCGGCAAGACCATGGGCAAGTGGAGCGGCTTCACCTTCTCCTGGTATCAGGAGCTGTTTCGGGACTCGGCCATCATGCAGGCGCTGTGGGTGACGGTGTCCATCGCCCTGCTGGCCACGCTGTTCGCCACGGCGCTGGGTACCCTGGCGGCCATCGGCATCCACAACATGAAGCGGCGCAAGCGCGCGGTGGTGGAGAATATTACATATTTCCCCATCGTTAGCTCGGAGATCGTCATGGGCATCTCGCTGATGCTGCTGTTCGTCTTTCTGGGGATGCGCCTGGGCTACGGCACCATGCTCATCGCCCACATTACCTTCAACCTGCCCTATGTGATCTTCTCGGTGCTGCCCAAGCTGCGCCAAATCCCGAGCAGCCAGTTCGAGGCCGCCCTGGACCTGGGCGCCAAGCCGGGCTATGCGCTGCGCAAGGTCATCCTGCCCCAGATCATCCCGGGCATCGTCACCGGGGCGATCTTCGCCTTCACCCTGTCCATCGATGACTTTGTCATCAGCTATTTCACCAGTCAGGACGTGTCGAACCTGTCCATGACCATCTATTCCATGGCCCGGCGGGGCCTCAACCCCAAGATCAACGCGCTGTCGACCCTGATGTTTATCTGCGTGTTGACCCTGCTCTTGATTGTGAATATCCGGTCCATCCGGCAGGAACGAAAGGAGATCAGACGATGAAAAAGAAGAAGTGGTTGGCTCTGGCGATGGCGGCGCTGCTGCTGGCGCTGCCCTTGGCGGGCTGTGCTGACGGCGGGGACAAGGTGACGCTGCGCATCTACAATTGGGGCGATTACATCGATCCCGATGTGCTGGCGGATTTCAAGGCTCAGAATCCCGACATCAACGTTATCTACGACACCTTCGACTCCAACGAGGCCATGCTGGCCAAGCTGGACGGCGGCAGCAACTATGACATCCTCTTCCCATCGGATTACATGGTCGAGAAGATGATTGCCGAGGACAAACTGCAAAAGCTCGACCTGTCCAAGATCGAGAACCTGAGCAACATCGACGCGCGCTTCATGGACCAGGCCTACGACCCCGGCAACGCTTATTCCATCCCCTACACCTGGGGCACCCTGGGCATCCTGTACAACACCACCCTGGTGGACGACCCCGTGGACTCCTGGGAGATTTTGTTTGACGAGAAGTATGCCAAGCAGATCATCATGTACGACTCGGTGCGCGATTCCATGGCCGTGGCCCTGAAGTATCTGGGTTACTCCTGCAACGAGCGGGACGAGGCCAAGCTCGGCGAAGCGGGCGAGCTGCTCACCCAGCAGAAGCAGAGCGGTCTGGTCAAGGCCTACATGACCGATCAGGTCAAGCAGACCATGATCTCCGGCTCCGCGGCCCTGGCGGTGGTCTACTCCGGCGACGCGGTGCTGTGCATGGAGGAGAACGAGGACCTGGCCTACGCCGTGCCCCGGGAGGGCAGCAACCTGTTCTATGACGCCGTCGTCATGAGCAAGAGCTGCACCAACACCGAGGCGGCCTACCGCTTCATCAACTATCTGTGCGACGCCGAGGTCGCCGCCAAGAACATCACCTATATCGGCTACTCCACCCCCAACAAGGCCGCTCTGGAGCTGATGGACGAGCAATACCAGAGCGATCCGGTCTACAACCCGGATGACGCCATCCTCCAGAAATGCGAAGTCTACCTGGACCTGGGCGAGTACACCGACACCTACAATCAGATTTGGGAGAAGGTCAAGCTGGGCTGAGTCCGATCGCAAAAAGCGCCGCGCAGAAATGCGGCGCTTTTTTGTGTTCGCCTTTTCGACAAAGATGGCATATGATATAATCTATCCAGATATATGGGCTGCGTGACGGCCCTGAAGGGAGATCAGCGTATGCGGCGGAGGTTGAGAGGCGTCCTGGCGGCGCTGTGGATTTGTCTGGGGGTGCTGCCCGCGCTGGCGGCGGGCAGCGTGCCTGAGCAGGTGATCGACGCCCGAGAGCAAGTGTATCGGGTAGTTTGTGCCAATGACCACGAGTTCTTTTCCGGTTCCTCCTTTATTGTCAAGAATACCCATCAGGAGACCTATCTGGCGACCAACTACCATGTCATTGAGCAGGCGGATCGTGACCAGATCATCATCGTTGACCGCAACGGTCAGGATGTCAGCGCCGAGGTGGTGGATTACCATGCGGGCCAGGATGTGTGTCTGCTCAAAACCGAGCGCAGCCTGGGTAACATGGAAGCGTTGCCCTTGGCTGGGGACGAGGCGCCCACGGTGGGCAGCGCGGTTTACGCCCTGGGTTTTCCGGGCGCGGCGGATTATCTCGCGGACATGCCTGCCTATCAGGTGGGCGATATCACCTTGACGGATGGCATTGTCAACTCTATCCGGCGCTTGACCGTGGACGGTGAGGCCGTCACCTATCTGCAAATGAGCGCCGCCATCAGCCACGGCAACTCTGGCGGCCCGTTACTCGATGCTGAAGGCAGGGTGTTGGGCATCAACACCCTGCAAATCACAGATGGTAACCAAATCTATGCGGCGGTGAGTGTGCAGCATCTGCGGGCCCTGATGCAGCAGCATGGGTTGATTACAGCCGTGGACCAAGGTTCAAACGTTTCGGCAATTACAGCGATCGCGGTTGAGGTCAGTATCGGATTGACGGTTGTCTGCGTGCTTTCCATTATCGTGGTCATTTGCGCCGTGGCTCATGCCCATCATCGGAGCTTATCCTCGAGAATCAAGCGTGTCCGGCAGCCGATGTCGATTCCGGATGCGCTGCGCGCGACAGCGCCTATGCTCACGCAGCTTCAAACTCTGCATCTGCAGGGGCGTGTGCACGGGTCGGTGACTCCTAGACGAATCTTTGTCGATCGATCTGGCGCGCTTCACCTAAGGCCTGTTCAAAAAAGTCGTCGGAGGCAGCAGGACAAGCCTTTCCTAGCGCCCGAGCTGCTACAAGGACAACTTGCTGCCAGTCTGAAGACCGATGTGTACGCGTTTGGGGCGATCTTTTGTACACTGATTACGGGAAACGTGCCGGAGGACGCGACGAGGCGCGCCTGGGAAGATCAGATTCCTAGTAAACTGAGTCGTCAGGGAGTACCACAGGTGTACAGTCAGATTTTGCTGCGGGCGATGGCAATCCGTCCGCAAGAACGGACGCAGAATATCGTTGATTTTTGTGCGCAGCTTCAAAGCGCAGCGCGCCCTTGGTCGTTTAGTCAGGCGCCCGTGCGCTCCACCGCGCCGGCTGCAGTCCCGGGCCAGCCACTAGTTGAGCAGCCATCCGCGTATGCTGCGCCCCTGGAGCAGCCAATGGTTGTCCCCTCGACGGATTTGCGCCCCCCTGTGAACCCTCAGGCACCCCAAATGCCATCGGCATCCATTGAGCAGCCCGCGCCTGGCTGGTCCGCCGTGCAGCAGTCCGTCGCCCCTGCAGATCCGCAATCGACTGCCCAACGGATGCCTTTGAATCAATCAACCGGATCGGAGCATCATTTGCGGCCCCGCAAAAGACGCGGCTGCATCCCTATCAAAGCGGTTCTGATCTGCACAGGCGTTCTTTTGGTTTCGGTCTGCGCTGGTTTTTTGGCCATTAACGAGTACCATTACCGACAGACGGTCATTTGTGTCGAGGCCGAGCGTTACGATTTGGCAAGCCGTCATCTGCCCAATGTACTGTTGTTCTATCGCGATACACAATCCCTTAACGTCTATGTGAACGCCCATGTACTGCTAGACAATGGGAGATATCAGGAGTCGAAGGACCTCTTTATCGCTCTTGGCGATTACCGTCAGTCGCCGACGATGGCGCAAAAGTGTGATTATCAGCGGGCTTTGGCGCTGGTGGATCAGGAGAAATATGACGAGGCGAAGGCGGTTTTCATCGACCTAGGCGATTATGCCGATGCGGCGGAGCAACAGAAGATATGCGATTTTGAAAAAGCGGTTGCGCTGCAGCAGGCGGGCGAGTATGTGAGCGCTCGAAAAATTTTTCTCGAACTGGGCACCTTCAGAAATGCTCAGTGGCGAGTCCAATCCACTTATTACGATCAAGGGGTCGCCTACCATAAAAAACAGCAATATGCCGAGGCGATCGACTGTTTTGAGCAAGCGGAAGCGATTCCCGACGCTCAGGACCAAATTCGGTCGATACGTCAGGAGGCGTACAACGCGGGATGTACGGCTTTCAACGAGAGCAAATATGGCACCGCCATGAAGTATTTCACAACGTCGGTCGGATTTTCCGATGCGGATGTCTATCTGTTGGTTTTGCAAGCGGACTGTTATTATGATACCCAGCATACTCCCACAGAACTCGAACAGATCCGATATGATAAACTGATGGAGCTGTGGGCGCATCCTCAGACACGCAGACTGATCCAGGAGAAATACATGAATCAGTTTATGTGGGGGAGCTGGCGTAACGGCCAGATGATATTTAGGCTCTATGATGGTCGTTATGGGACTCGTTGTGAGCATAACTTCCCAAGTGATGCAGGTCATGATACGTACTATCAGATTGAAGGGGACATCTACTATGGTGGAGATGAAGACCCCGCGTGGCCGGGCTACATCCACGAATGGGTAGAGCAGTTGCGGTTTACGATTGTGGATAGAGACCAGGTAACTGTATATGATTACACGGATGGACAAAACTATACGCTCTACCGGCAATAAACATGCAAAGGGAGGCTGCAACTGCAGCCTCCCTTTGCATGTCCGCGCCGAATCAGAAGCACGTAAACGCTCCGTCCACCACGAAATCGCTGCCGGTGGTGAAGGCGCTCGCGTCGCCGGCCAGGTAGACGGCGATGGCCTGGAGCTCCTCGGGCTTGCCCATGCGGCCCATGGGCGCCATGGCGTTCCACTGGGCGATCAGGGGCTTCAGGTCCGGAGAGTTGAGGGTCAACTCGGTGCCGATATAGCCCGGGCTGATGCTGTTGACCCGCACGCCGCGCTTGGCCCACTCCACCGCCATGGACTTGGTCAGCTGGATGACCCCGGCCTTGGAGGCGTTGTAGGCGCATTGGGGCTGGGGCACGTTGACGATATGGCCGGACATGGAGGCGGTGTTGATGATCGAGCCGCCGCCCTGGGCCAGCATGACCTTACCGGCGGCCTGGCTGGTCAGGAACACGCCGGTCAGGTTGATGTCGATGACCTTCTTCCACTGGGCCAGGGTCATCTCCTCGGCGGGGGTGTTGATGCAGACGCCCGCGTTGCAGAAGGCAATATCCAGCCGACCAAAGGTCTTTACAATCTGGGCCACCATGGCCTCGACCTGATCGGGATCGGTGACATCCGCCTGGATCGCGATGACCTGCTGGCCGCTGCCCCGGGTCAGCGCCTCGGCGGTGCGCTGCGCCTCGGCCTGATCGATATCCACGATGGCCACATCTGCGCCCGCCTCGGTCAGCGCCTGGGCGATGGCCTTGCCGATGCCCCGAGCGCCGCCGGTGACAAAGGCTTTCTTGCCGTCCAGCCGCATTTTTTCAAGAATTCCCATCTGACTGCCTCCTTTTTGCAGAGGGACCCTGCCCGTCTGTTTGACCCCATTTTATCACAAACGCGCCCGCGCGTCGCGGCAAAATGCGGGTATAGGCCCCAGTTGGCGCGGGCATACTGCAAGTGTTCAACGAAAGGAGGTGTCGCGAACATGAACAACTGTCAGGCTAATCCCAGCATCAAGTGCACCGTGCAGCAGTGCGTCCATCATTGCCAGGGTCAGGACTATTGCTCCCTGGATTGCATCACCGTGGGGACCCATGAGCTCAACCCCACCATGGACCAGTGCACCGATTGCAAGAGCTTCGCGTGCAAGTAACGGTATTGCCCCATCGGTGTTTATCGCAGCGACCCAACTGACGAGACGGACCCGCGGATTCAGCAGAACCCGCGGGTCCGTTTTTCTATGGGGCGTCGGCCGCCGCGCGCGTGCTTGCCGCCGCAGGGCAGGGCGGTAGGTTATGGGGGAGGAACGCTGGGGCGCGCCGTCGCCCACGGGCCGCCCAGCGCGGACTCGCTTGATGCGATTTAGGCGGCCTCTCCCGGGTATCCCGCCTTGTCCGGGTCGAGCAGTCTGCCCGCGGGTGACCGTTTGTTTGAAAAACAGCTTTCAGCCTAATTTCAGCCTTTTGCGCTACACTCATTGCAGGATGGGTCCGCGCCCAGTACAATGAGACAAAGGAGGGAACACCGGGATGCATCTGCTGATCGTGGAGGATGAAAAGCGCCTGGCCGACGTGCTCGCGCAGATTTTGAGGGAGCAAACATATACAGTTGATGCCGTATACGACGGCGCCGACGGGCTGGTCTACGCCCTGCAGGAATCGTACGACGTGATCATCCTGGATGTGATGCTGCCCGGCTGCAGCGGGTATGAGATCGCCCGGCAGCTGCGGGCGGCCCGGCGGTACACGCCGATCTTGATGCTGACCGCCAAGGATGAGGTCGCCGACAAGGTCACCGGCCTGGACTGTGGCGCGGACGACTATATGACCAAGCCCTTCGCCCCCGAGGAGCTGCTCGCACGGGTGCGCGCTCTGGCCCGCCGCCAGGGGGAGATGTCCCTGGAGACCCTGTCCTTTGGCGACCTGGCCCTGAACCTGACCAACCACGAGCTGTCCCGACAGGGTAAGTCGGTTCGGCTGAGTCTGAAGGAATTCGGGGTGCTGCGCCTGCTGATGGCCAACCCCCGCATGGTGGTCGCCAAGGATACCCTGATCAGCCGGGTGTGGGGGGTGGACTCCAACGCCGAGGACAACAACGTTGAGGCGTACATTTCCTTCCTGCGCAAAAAGTTCTTTTATCTGGGCAGCCAGGTATCCATCGTCTCCCTGCGCAAGGTGGGCTACCAGCTCCGCTTGGAGGCGTCATGATCGAAAAACTGCGCCGTAAGTTTATCTGGGTCAACATGGGCCTGGTGACGGCTGTGCTGCTGGTCGTCTTCGGGGCGATCTGCCTGACCAACTATCAGCAGTTGCGGGAGGAGACCAATCGCGCCCTGGAGCGCATGCTCATGGCACCAATGGGTATGGCGATGGACAAGCCCCAGATAGGCCTGCCGCAGCGGGCCCCGGGGCTGAACATCCCGGCCTTCAGCGTGCTGCTGGGCGGCGGTGAGTCGCCGCAGATCGAGCGGACCTGGACCGACGGGGTGACCGTGACAGCGGACGTGCTCGACCGCGCGGTGGCCCAGGCGCTGGCCTCGCCGCAGGACCGGGGGGTGCTGGGGGAGCTCAACCTGCGCTATCTCAAGCGACAGACCCCCGAGGGTTTGAAAATCGCCTTTGCAGACCGCGGCAGCGAGGTGGGGGGCCTGTGGCGGCTGGCGCTGATTTCCCTGGGGGTGGGGGCGTGCTCCCTGGCGGCCTTTTTCTGCATCAGCCTGTTTCTGGCCAACTGGGCGCTGCGGCCGGTGAAGCGGGCCTGGCAGCAGCAGCGCCAGTTCGTCGCCGACGCCTCCCACGAGCTCAAAACGCCCCTGACGGTTATCCTGGCCAACACCGGCGTGCTGCAGGCACACCCCGAGGACCGCGTGGGCGAGCAGATGCAGTGGGTGAGTAACACCCGCGAGGAGGCGCTGCGGATGAAGGGGTTGGTGGAGGACATGCTCTTTCTGGCCAAGTCCGACGCTGGGGCCAAACCATCGGTCTGCGAGCGCGTCAACCTGAGCGATCTGGTGACCGGTTGCCTGCTCTCCTTCGAACCGGTGGCCTTCGAGGCCGGGGTGGCGCTGGAGGCTGAAGTGGAGGAGGCGATATCGGTCCAGGGGGACGGCGCGCAGCTTAAGCAGTTGACGGCGATCCTGCTGGACAACGCCGTCAAGTACGCGGGCGAGGGGGGAGCGGCGCGCATCAGCCTGGGTCGGGTCAGCGCCGGCGCGCGCCTGGTGGTGTGCAACAGCGGCGATCCCATCCCCGCCGAGGACCTGCCCCGCCTGTTCGACCGCTTCTACAGGGTGGATAAGGCCCGTGGGCGGGACAAGGGCGGCTATGGCCTGGGGTTGGCCATCGCCAAGGGCATCGTCGAGGCTCACGGCGGCAGGATCGGCGTCAAGAGCGGCCCTGCGCAAGGCGCTTGCTTCACCGTCACCCTGCCCTCGACACGTTAATAAAGCGCCGTGGCCAAATGGCCCCGGCGCTTTTGTGCATTGGGTCAGCCCTCCAGAGGGAACAGGGGGAGCTCTTCCAGGAAGATGATATCCTCGCGCTTGGCCGCGTCGCCCTCGGCCAGGATAGCGGCCTTGGCGACGATCTCGCCCCCGGCCTTCTCCACCAGCCGCTCGATGGCGCTGAGGGATTCGCCGGTGGAGATCACGTCGTCCACGATGGCCACGCGCTTGCCCTTGATAAGCAGGGCGTCCTTCCCGTCCAGGCAGAGGGTCTGCTTCTTCTGGGTGGTGATGGACACCACTTCGTCAGTCAGGGGGTGGCTCATGTAGGGCTTGATGCTCTTGCGGGCAACGATGTAGTAGGGCAGGCCCCGCAGGCGGCACAGCTCGTTGACCAGGGGGATCCCCTTGGCCTCGGCGGTGACGATGTAATCCACCTCGGGCAGCCGCTTTTCGATCAGCGGGGCGGCCTGGGTGACGATCTCACAGTCGCCCAGGATGACGAAGCTGGCGATGGCCAGGGTGTCGGAGACCTGCATAATGGGCAGCTGGCGGGTGACGCCGGCCACCTGGAGCGTATAGTAAGCGTCCATGGACAAGGACTTCCTTTCCGTTGATGATTAGAGGACGAGGCCGGTGAAACCGATGATCAGCTTGAGCACGATGCCGGCCAGCATGCCGAAGAAGGGATCGAACACCGCGGTGACGGACATGGTGACCGCCGCGAGGATCGAGCCGCCGGCCTCGGCGGTGGCGAAAGCGGCCGCGCCGTCGCCCGGGATGGTGACAAAAGCGCCCAGGATGAACAGGAAGCCCGCGATGGACTGGCTGGGCACGAATTTGCCGATCTTGGGCAGCAGGCCGAAGAACAGGATCAGCGCCATGATGCCCATCATGATCACGCCGGAGATCACCGCGTGGGGCGCAGCGCCCGTGGCGGAGATGATGGACTCCACCGGGCCGCCGCCGAACAGCGCGCTGACCGCGTCCGCCGCGCCGGAGTAAACCGTCAGGTGGTCGACATTCAGGTTGCCGCCGCCCATGCCGCTGGTGATGTTGCCAAAGGCGATGTTCGCGCCGATGGTCAGGCAGGCCAGCGACAGCGCGCCGCGCACCACCGACAGGTTGACGGTGGGCTTCTCCAACTTGAGCACGCACATCTTCTCGCTCATCACGTTGTCGCCCAGCTTCTGCCCGGCGATCTTGGCCGCGACACTGGAGATGATCAGCGAGCCGACGATGGTGTACACCAGCGCGTTGGCCGGGTCGAGGTATTTGGTCACCAGGTAGATGATCACCGCCGAGGCCACCGAGATCCAGCCCACCAGCTGGTTTTCCTTGACCATGCCGAAGGCGGTCTTGACCAGCACGAAGCCCACGCCCGCCATCATCGCGTGGACGATGGCGTCCCCGGCGAAATCGGTGATGGCCGACAGCGCGCCGGTCAGGCCCAGCACCACCATGATCAACCCGCCGAATAGGATCATGCTCAGCCGGTCGCGCCGATTTTTGCCCATGCTCCCAGCCATGACGATGGTCTCAGCCTGAAAGGAGATTGGGGCTACTGAGCCGAGCACCCCGCAGGAGACCGCGCCCAGGGCGAAACCCAGCGCCGTGGGCACGGAGGCGAACCCGTAGGAGAGCGCCAGCAGGCCCTGCGGAATCCCGTTGAGCACCACGCCAATGGCAGCCAGTACATCTTGAATGAATTCCAACTTCAACACCCTTTCTGGATATGTATAGGTACCGATTCCATACTATAAGAAGAAAGGGGGAAAAGCAAGATGGATTATCCGCAAATGTGTACGCATCCCAGGTAGCGGGGCGTCCGGTCGCGGAGCATGTCGCTGAAAATCCCCTGCAGGCCGCTCGGATGCAAATTGGGCAGCATGGCCACCTCATCCGTCGGCACCCACACGGCGGCCTCCTGGCCAAGGTCCTCCTCGCTGGGCGCGACGGGCTGGTCCTGCTCCAGCTCCGCCCAGAAGATGTGCAGCACCCGCTGAGCGTAGTCTGGGTACGCGGCCCAGCGCGCGGGGTCTTCATGGATTTCCTCGGCCAGGGCGGCGAAGCTTAGGCCGTGGACCCGATAGCCGGTCTCCTCCAACACCTCGCGCGCGACGGTCTGCTCCAGGGTTTCCCGGGGCCGCTGACCGCCGCCGGGCAGGTCGTAGGACAACGACCCATCCTCCCGGCGGCAGCGAATCAGGAGCAACCGCCCCTGTCGCAGGATCAAGGCCTTGGCGCAACTGCGAATGGCCATGTGGATCCCCCTTTCCTTGATGCTGAAAGCGAAAAGTACCGGAAACTCAACGTTTCCGGTACTTCGATGGTCTGGGTGAGAGGACTTGAACCTCCGGCCTCTTGAACCCCATTCAAGCACGCTACCAAACTGCGCTACACCCAGATATGCAATTTGCCGCCCCCGTCTCGCGACAAGGTGTATTGTAGCATCAACCCGATGCGGTGTCAAGAGGGTTTTGTGGAAATTGTAAAGATACTGGCGTTTTGCTTGACAGCGACCGGCCGCTGCGATAGGCTAAAGGAATCGGCGGGAGGAATCGCATGAAATTCGACGCATTGGAGCCGGCGCGGCTGATCCAGCGGCTCAACCGCTTTGCCGCCGCGATTCAGTGGCGGGGCGGGGAGGCCCGGGCCCATGTGCCCAACAGCGGGCGCATGGCCGAGTTGCTGGTGCCCGGGGCGGAGCTGATGGTGGCGCCCGCGCCCGAGGGCCGGGCCACGGCCTGTACCTTGGAGTTGGTTCGATATGGGGACCAGTGGGTTTGCGTGCACGCGGTGCGGGCCAATCGCCTGGCCCAGGAGGCGCTGGAGCAGGGGCTGATCGAGCCCGGCGCGTCGGAGATCCGCCGGGAGGTCGCCATGGGCGGCAGCCGGGTGGATCTGGCCTACCGGATGGGCGGACAAGCCTGCTTTCTGGAGGTCAAGAGCGTCACGCTGATCCGGTCCGGTTGGGCGTGCTTTCCCGACGCGCCCACCACCCGGGGGGTCAAGCATTTGCGGGAGCTGGCGGCCCAGGTTGCCCAGGGGAACCGGGCGGGCGTGCTGTTCGTCATCGGGCGTCAGGAGGCCCAGGCTTTCGAGCCCAACTACGCCACCGATCCCGATTTTGCCCGGGCGCTGTGCTGGGCGCGGGCGCAGGGGGTATGGGTCGCGGCCCACAAATCCCGGGTATCCCCCGAGGGGATGGACCTCTGCCAGGCGGTTCCCCTCCATCTGGAAGCAGGAGATTTCCGCTAGAGCGAGAATATAAGTTTGATTGTCAAGACGAGTTTTGCGGGAGGTGCAGCCATGGCCGCAGGCCGATACCGGCATGGATACCGGATTAAGGGCCGGTTTATTCTCATCCTGGTGGGACTGATGGTGCTCGTGGCGGCGCTGTGGTTTTTCCTGTCCCCGGCGCCAGCGGAGGCGCTCAGTCGGGGTGCGATGAATGAGCAGTGGTCCTTTCCGGCGGTAATCGTGCGGGAGGAGTCCGTCAAACTGGCCGACAGTTATGGTCATGTGACCTACGACGTGGCCGAGGGCTCCCGGATCAGCCAGGGCGCCGACGTCTGCCAGATCTACAAGCAGGGCTACAGCGAGAAAACCCTGCAGGAGCTCGAGTCGGTGCGCGAGGAGATCCGCCTTTACCAGGAGCAGAACCTGCTCGGAGACGTGGTGGACCGAGACCTGACGAGCATGGACGCGGCCCGCACCCAGACCTTGCTGACCTTGGGCGAGACCGTGCGCGCGGGCGACGCGCTGGCGCTGCTGGATCAGGAAAACGCCCTGCGCCAGCAGATGGGCGAGCGCATGGCATATATGAACAAGACCGCCCAGGCCGATGAAAAGCTCCAGCAGCTCTACGACCGGGAGGCTGAGCTTCAGGCTCGCTCCAACGAGGCGCGCGAGGTGGTCACCGCCGACCAGGCCGGGGTGATCAGCTTCTATATCGATGGCTGCGAAACCTTGCTGACCCCGTCGGCCATCGAGCAGATGACCGTCACGGACGTGAAGAACATCATCAAGCAGGCCAAGAGCCGCAAGTCCACCGACGCCCAGACCCAGCAGCCCCTCTTTCGCCTGGTCAACAGCAACCGCTGGTATGTGCTGATGATGGCCGAGGGCAACCGTTCGGTACAGCCCAACGAGGCCTTCACCCTGACGCTCTCAGGCATGGAGGTACGCCAGGCGGAAGCCACGGCCATCAGCAGCCGCTACGACGAGACGAAAAACACCACCCTGATAGCCCTGATGGTGCAGGAGGATATCGGGGAGTTCCTCAGCGTGCGCGAGGTGACCTGCACCCTGACCAAAGAGTACGAGGGGTTCAAGGTCCCCTCCAAATGGATCAAGGTGCAGGACGGCATCGCCACCCTCAAAGTTCGCCGGGCGGGCGGCCAGGAGGAGCGGGTGCAGGTGAAGGTCTGGATCGACAACGGACAGACCGCCATTGTCGCCCCGGTGATCGCCGACAGCCTCAAGGAAAATGATCCCATCGTGACCCGGTAAGGAGGCCGATCGTTTTGTCCAGTATCCAGGAAAATCTCAACCGTGTCCGCGCGCGCATCGCCGCGGCCGAACGCCGAGCGGGCCGCGCGCCGGGCTCGGTGCAGCTTGTGGCGGTCAGTAAAACCTTTCCCGCCGAGGATGTGCTCGAGGCGGTCCGGGCGGGCCAGTGGGCCTTTGGAGAGAACCGGGCCCAGGAGCTTGTCGAGAAATATCCAGCGTGTGCGCAATATGGGGAACAAATTCAGTGGCACTTTATTGGACAATTGCAGAAGAATAAGGTAAAATACATCCTAGACAAGGTGGCGATGGTCCATTCACTGGACCGGATGCCCCTGGCCATCGAGTTGGAGCGCCAGTGCGCGCGCATGGACCGGCCGGTCCTGCCGGTGCTGGTGGAGGTCAACATGGCTCAGGAGGCGACCAAAGCGGGCCTGCCGGCCGAGCAGGCGGAGCAGCTCATCCGCGAAATCTCGGCGCAATGCCCGCATCTTGCTGTCCGGGGATTGATGACCGTTGCGCCCTATGCCCCGGATCCCGAGCAGGTGCGCCCGGTGTTTGCCCGGATGCGCGCGCTGTTTGAGCGCGTGGCGGCGCTGGAGCTGCCGCGGGTCGAGATGCGGACGTTGAGCATGGGCATGTCCGGCGACTTTGAGGTCGCCATCGAGGAGGGGGCCAACCTGGTGCGGGTTGGGACGGCGATATTTGGTGGACGAAGCTACCCCAAAAATGAGCAGGAGGAAGGCCTATCATGAAGAACAAGATTCTCAATAAGATGCTGGATTTCATCGGGCTGGAGGAGACCTACGAGGAGGACGAGCAGTACGATGATGATGCGTATGAGGAGGAAGAGGAGCTCGAGGAGGAGCCGACGTCCCGCTGGGGAAGTCGCCGCGCAGCCCGAGAGGAGCGCGAGGCTGAGCCCGAGTATGAGCCTGAGCCGACCCCGATGCCCCGCCCCTCGCGCAGCCGCGGAAAGGTGGTCGCAATGCCCAATACCAATGCCATGAGGATGGTCGTCTATCAGCCCCTGTCCTACGACGACGCCCAGAACGTCATCGACAACCTGCGCGCGGGCAAGCCCGTGGTGGTCAACCTGTCGGTGTTGGAGATCGATACGGCCCAGCGGGTGCTGGATTTTATCAGCGGGGCGATCTACTCGCTCAACGGCAGCATCCAGCGGGTGGATAAGGGCATCTTCGTGGTGGCGCCGGCCAATGTGGATGTGTCGGGCAACATCTCTGAGGAGTCCAAGGGTCGCAGCTTCTACACCATCAATCCCAACGGAACCCGGGATTAAATCCATCACGAGAGGATGAGTGCCATGTGCGCCCAGCAGGCGGATACGATGCGAATCTGCCGCCCCCAGGATTATGACGAGGCAGCCGAAGTGCTCGACGCCCTGCAGAAAGGCCAAATGGTCACCCTGGACCTGTCGCAGATGGCGCGGGATGTCGCCAACCGGCTGCTGGATTTCGTCTGCGGCGGGGTGTACTTTGCCGGGGGCAGTATCCAGCGCATGGCGTCGTATACGTATCTGATTACCCCGGCTGGCGTCCAGACCGTCGGGGATGTGGACGCTCCCGACGAGCAAGCGTAAGCCATGGCGGCTTATATCTGCTGGGGCGTGCTGTGGGGATTGATCGGTTTTACGCTGATCCTGATCGCCCTGGTCGCAACCCGGCTGGCAATGAGCTTTTTTCTCCCCGCCCAGCACAGGGCGCGAAAATGGCTGGCCCGGTTGACGGGTCCGCTGTTTGTGCGCCTGCAGGCCTTGGCCGATCGCATGGCCTTTGCCAAGGGAAAGCGCCTGGATATGGCGGCGGTGCTGGTGCTGGCGGAGCTGTTGGTCATTCTGATTCTCCTGTTGGTGCTCAAGGGGCAGGTCCGCCTGCCGCTGATTTAGGAGGCGCGCGGATGGAAGCCGAACTATGGCAGGCCCGCCTGCGCGACCAGCTCAGCCGGGTGCAGCTAAGCGGTCAGCCCCAGGCGACGCGTTTCATGGACCCGGCGCAGCAGCAGCTGGCTCGGCGCCTGCTGGCGCAGTTTCCCGATGTGCCCGCGGTCTTTGAGGGCGGGTACGCCTACGCGGAGCGGCGGGTGTTGGTGCTGGGCGAGCGCGAGGGGCTGTGGCAGATGCCGGTTATGGCGCTGCGGGCGCGCTGGCATGAGAAATACGCCCATCCCGGCCACCGGGATATGCTCGGCGCGCTGATGGGCCTGGGCATGACCCGGGAGATGCTGGGGGATATCGTGATGCTGCCCGGGCAAGCGTATCTGTTTGCCGTGCCCCAGGCGGCGGAGGTTATCCTGCGGGACCTGGACAGCGCCGGGCGGGCCGCCCTGCGGGTGGAATCGGTCGACCTGGATTCGGTGGAGATCCCCGAACCCGAGGGCAAGCGATGCACCCTGCTGCTGGCCTCGCTGCGGCTGGACGCCTTGATCCAGGAGGCGTTGGGCCTGTCGCGGGCCAAGGCCCAGGAGGCTGTGCGCGCCGGCAAAGTCCAGCGCAACTGGCAGGAGGAGCTGCGGGTGGACGCGCCGGTCGCCCAGGGGGATGTCTACTCGGTCAAAGGGTTTGGCCGGATTCGGATTGAAGGGATCGCTGGGGAGACCCGCAAGGGCCGTCAGCGCGTCGAGGTGTTTATTCCCCAGTAGGGGTGAGGATAAAGGAGATGGAGCGGATGAGCATGCGCGCCCAGGATGTGGACGCCCAGGGCTTTGGCCGGGTGATGCGCGGATACAATCCCCAGCAGGTGGACGACCTGCTCGAGCGGGTGCGCGCGGCCCTGACTGAGGCGGAGGGGCAGCAGGCTCGCCTGCGCGAGGAGAATCAGCAGCTGCAGGGCGAGCTGGGCCAGGTGCGCCAACAGCTCGACAGGGTCAGCCACCAGCTCAACGTCTACCAGGAGATGGAGGAGACCATCAAGCAGACCATGCTGATGGCCCAGCGCACCCGCGAGGAGATCTACTCCGGCGCGCGGGCCAAGTCCAGCGCGATTTTGGCCGACGCCCAGCTGGAGGCCCAGCGCATCCTGGAGCAGGCCGCCCAGGAGGCCGAGGCCACCAAGGCCCAGGCCGAGTCCCTGCGCGTGGGCTACGACGCCTTCCGCGAGCAGGTGCGCGCGATGCTGCTCAAACAGCTGGAGCTGGTCACCCCGCCCGCGCCCGAGCCGATGCCCGGGCCAGTGCCCAACCCCGTGGCGGATCGCGCCGCGGATGTTGAGCCCGAGATCAAGCTGCCCGAGGAGTGCGGCGATTTTGACACCCAAGCATGAACCGAAGTGCCGCGGAGCGTGCCCGCGGCGTTTTTCGTAGGCGAAGGCCCTGCGCATGAGCGGCCGCGCCCCCCGGCATACTAGGCCCGGAGGGATGCGAAAATGGGCCAGGATCGACAGGAAACCAAACCGCGTCGGCGGTGGCTGCTGCGCAAGCGGGATCAGGTGGCGGGCAAGTTGGCCCGGGACAACCTGCAGGCCCTGCTGTGCTACGAGCGCTGCCCCTGGCGCATGATCGGCGTACAATTTATGGCGGGCATCGCCCGGGGCGTCGGCATGGCCCTGGGGTTCTCCCTGCTGGGGGCGCTGGCGATCTACCTGATCCAGGCGCTGTTTAAGGGCAGTATGCCCTCCCTGGGCGAGATGATGATGCAGCTGGGCGAGGGCCTATCCGGCCGATAGCCATGTGCGCAGAATGAGGAGGCTTTGATGATCGGAGGCAACACCCAATCCATCCGCGACCAATGGCTCAAGCAGATGGAGGGGTTTTACGAGGTGGAGGCCCAGGCCGACGCCTTCCTTTCCCATGAATTGATTGGGCTGCTGGTGCGCTTTACCCATCTGCTGGGCAAGGAGATTTCTCTCTACCTGGCCCGGGACGGCGCGGTGGTGGACGTGACGGTAGGCGAGCCCGATCGGGTGGACCTGCCGGATATCCGCCTGCGCCGGGGGGATCGGACCCTCTCGGGCGTGCGCTGTGTGCATAGCCATCCCGGCGGGGACGCCCGCCTGTCCAGCGTGGACCTGCAGGCCCTGCAGCGCATGCGCTTTGACGCGATGGCCTCCGTCGGCGTGTCCGACGAGGGACAGCCCACGGGCATCCAGGTCGCCATCCTGGGCGAAGAGCGCGAGCCCGGCCGGTGCGAGCTTCAGCTATGGGGCCCGGGACTGGTCTGGCGCATGCCTGACGCCGAGCTGTTCGAGGCCATCGAGCGGGAGGACGCCTACCTGCGCGAGATTACCCGCACCACCCAGGTCAAAAAGTCCGACAAGGAGCGGGTGCTCCTGATCGGGCTGGAGACCGGCGACGGGCTGGGCGAGGGTTCCCTGGCCGAGCTGGGTCGCCTGGCGGACACCGCGGGCGGCCAGGTGGTGGGTCAGGTGCTGCAAAAGCGCGACAAGCCCGACCCCGCCCTGGTGGTGGGCAGCGGCAAGCTGGCGGATATCGCCCTGCTGGCCCAGAGCCTGGATGCGGACCTGGTTATCTTCGACGTGGAGCTGACCGGCGCGCAGACCCGCAACATTGAGCGGGTGCTGTCCTGTCGGGTCATCGACCGGACCTGCCTGATTTTGGATATCTTCGCCAAGCGCGCGCAAACCCGCGAGGGCAAGCTGCAGGTGGAGCTGGCCCAGCTCAACTACCGCCTGCCCCGCCTGACGGGCATGGGTATGGTGCTCTCCCGGCTGGGCGGCGGCATCGGCACGGTCGGCCCGGGCGAGACCAAGCTGGAGATCGATCGGCGGCGCATTCGGCGGCGCATCTACGAGCTTGGCCAGGAAATCCAGAAGGTCTCGGCCCAGCGCCAGGTCCGCCGCTCCCGGCGGGATAAGCTCTCCCAGCTGACCGTCGCCCTGGTGGGCTACACCAACGCGGGCAAATCCACCCTGCTCAACACCCTGACGGGCAGCGATGTGCTCAGCGAGGACAAACTCTTTGCGACCTTGGACCCGGTGACCCGGCGGCTGCGCCTGCCCGGCGGGGTGGACGTATTGTTGGTGGACACCGTGGGATTTATTCACAAGCTGCCCCATGACCTGGTGCAAGCCTTCCAGGCCACCCTGGAGGAGGCGGTGCACGCCGACCTGCTGCTGCACGTGATGGACGCGTCGGCGCCCGATCTGGCGCTGCAGAAGCGGGTGGTGGAGCAGGTGCTCGATCAGCTGGGCGCGGGGGATCATCCCCGCATCAACGTGCTCAACAAGATCGATCAGATCGACGCCGACCAGCTGCCCATCCTGGAGCCCCCCTGCGTGTGCATCTCCGCCCGGCAGGGCGAGGGGCTTGAACAGCTGCGACAGACCATCGCCCAGGCCCTCAGCCGGGTCGCCCGGCAGATGGAGTATCTCATCCCCTACGACAAGAGCGCCCTGGTGGGTCAACTGCACGAGATGGGTCAGGTGCTCCAGGTGGACTATGAGCCCGAGGGCGCTCGGGTGCGGGCGTTGATGGACGCCCGGGGAGCGGAGCGTTTCGCCCGGCAGCTCAACGGCTGACGGGCGCTGACGGACGCCCGGGGAGCGCATCGCCGCCAGCTCGGCGCAGCTGCTTGCCCGGGCCGCCGTCCATAAAAAAGAAGCCCCCGATGGGGGGCTCCGGCGCAGGGCGTCAGGCGCTCTGCCGCTTGGCTAGATAGGCCTCCAGGGCCAGGGCCAGCTGATCCGGGCAGGAGGTATTGCCCCGGCAGCGGATCCCTTTCAGACGCTTGATGGCGTCATGAATTTCGAAACCTTCGACCAGCCGGGCGACGCCGGTGGTGTTGCCCCGGCAGCCGTTGGTGAACTTGCAGTGGGTGATGATGTCGTTCTCCACCTCGAACTCGATCAGCGTGGAGCAGACGCCCTTGGGCTTGTATGTCTCCATCACAAGAGGACTCCTTTCGCTTGAAACTGGCTCCATGATAGCATAGCCAGGGCGCGGGGGTCAAATATCGCCCGCTCTCGGGGCGCTCGAGAAGACCATTCGGGCCCGGCATCGCCGGCCCAATCGATACATTATACATTAAAAGGAGGCTTTTCATTTGCCACAGAAACAGAAAAAAGTGAGGATCATTCCCTTGGGTGGGGTCGGCGAGATCGGCAAGAACATGACCGTCGTGGAGTATGGAAACGACATGATCGTGGTGGATTGCGGATCGATCTTTCCCGAGGAGGAGATGCTGGGGGTCGATTTGGTGATCCCCGATATCAGCTACATCACCCAGAACAAGGAGAAGCTGCGCGGCTTCTTTATCACCCACGGCCACGAGGACCACATCGGCGCCATGCCCTACGTCCTCAAGAGCGTGAATGCGCCCGTCTATGGCACCCGGCTGACCCTGGGGCTGCTGGAGAACAAGTTCAAGGAGCACCGGGTGCGCGGGGTCAAGATGAACCGCGTGCAGGCCGGGGACACGGTCCAGGCCGGCTGCTTTAAGATCGAGTTTATCAAGGTCAACCATTCCATCGCCGGGGCCTGCGCGCTGGCGGTGCATACCCCGGTGGGCGTGGTGCTCTTCTCCGGGGATTTCAAGGTGGATTTCACGCCCATCGACCATGAGATCATGGACCTGAACAAGCTGGCCCAGCTGGGTAACGAGGGCGTCTTGATGATGCTGTGCGAGTCCACCAACGTCGAGCGGCCGGGCTACACCATGAGCGAGCGCACCGTGGGGGAGACCTTCGAGGTCTTCTTTAAGAAGGCCACCGAGCAGGGCGCCCGCATCATCATCGCCACTTTCTCCAGCAATATCTACCGCATCCAGCAGATCATCGATGCGGCGGTGCGCTACGGGCGCAAGGTGTGCTTCGCCGGGCGCAGCATGGTTAACGTCGGCAACATGGCCGTGGGTCTGGGCGATCTGCACGTGCCCGAGGGGGTGCTGGTGGACCTGGACCATGTGGACCAGTACCCCGGCGAGAAGATGACCATCATCACCACCGGCAGCCAGGGCGAGCCCATGAGCGGCCTGGTGCGCATGTCCACCAGCGAGCATCGGCAGATTGAGATCCGCGAGGGGGACATGGTCATCATCTCGGCCAACCCCATTCCGGGCAACGAGAAGTACGTCTCCCGGGTGATCAACCAGCTTTACCGCCGGGGCGCGCAGGTGATCTACGAGTCCCTGGCCGATGTGCACGTGTCGGGCCACGCCTGCCAGGAGGAGATCAAGCTGGTGCACGCCCTGGTCAAGCCCAAATTCTTCATCCCGGTGCACGGCGAGTACCGGCACCTGTACCAGCACGCCCAGCTGGCCAGGAGCATGGGCATGCCTGAGGAGAACATCATCATCGCCAACGTGGGCAACGTCATCGAGCTGTCGCCCAACAACGCCGAGGTGGTGGACACCGTGCAGGCCGGGCCGATCCTGGTGGATGGTTTCGGCGTGGGCGACGTGGGCAACGTGGTGCTGCGCGACCGCAAGCTGCTCAGCCAGGACGGTCTGCTGGTGGTGGTGGTCAGCTTGTCGGCTGAGACCGGCGAGATCATGGCCGGGCCGGACATCATCTCCCGCGGCTTTGTGTATGTGCGCGAGAGCGACGTGCTCATGGACCAGTGCAAGGCCGTGGTGCGGGAGACCTGCGAGGGCTTTGCCCGCCAGAGCGCCTTCGACTGGAACGGCGTGAAGAACGATATCCGCAACAACCTGCGCGACTACATCTACGGCAAGACCAAGCGCGCCCCCATGATCCTGCCCGTGGTGGTGGAGATCTGAGGCTGCTTGCCAGATACAGGCCGAACCGCTATAATGGGGACAAACGGCCCTGGGGAAAGGAGGCGGTGGCATGACGCCGGCGCAGAAGGAGAAATGGCTCAAGGGTGCCCGCAGGACGCAGAAAATCCTGCGCCGGGTGTGGATGCCCCTGCGCCCGATCACCCTGCTGGTGGTCTGTCTGCTGATCGTCGGCGGACTGGTCTATGACCTGGCTGATTACGGCTACCGCCACTACCTCATGCCTCCCAAGGTGGGCAGCACCGAGCTGGTCGAGGTGGATATCGAGAAGGGCTCCTCCACCAACGCCATCGCCAGGGTGCTCGAGGAGCACGGTATCATCCGCAGCAAGCAGGCCTTTAAGCTTTACCTGGACATCACCAGCCGGGGCTCCTCCCTGAAGGCGGGCACCTACCAGCTCACCGAGGGCATGACCATCGAGCAGATCGTCGACGCCCTGGTACGGGGCGATGGTCGGCCGGATGTCACCATGGTCACCATCCCCGAGGGATACACGGTGGAGGAGATCGCCGCGCTGCTGGAGGAGAAGGGCGTGCTGCGCGACAGCGCCAAGTTCCTGGAGCTGTGCAAGACCGGCGCGGACTATGAGAACTTCGTCTTCATCCAGGACGCCATGCCCCCCTTTGTGCAGGGCACCGAGGAGACCGAGGACCCCCAGCGCGAGCCCAGCGAGCGCTACTATCAGCTGGAGGGCTACCTCTTCCCGGAGACCTACGAGTTTTACATCGACGCGGACGAGGACGGCGTCATCACCAAGATGCTCACCCAGTTCGGAAAGGTGTACATCCAGTCCGAAAAATATGCCCAGCGCGCCCAATCCCTGGGGATGAACACCGACGAGGTGGTCACCCTGGCCTCGATGATTGAGAAGGAGGGCAAGGCTGAGGACTTCGCCAAGATTTCCGCGGTGTTCCACAACCGGCTGAATCAGAACATGCGCCTGGAGTCGGACGTGCCCCTGCAGTACATCCTGAAGAAGAACCAGCTGGCCATGAGCGCCGATGACTCGAGCACCGAGTCCCCCTATAATACCTACCTGATCGACGGCCTGCCCGTCGGCCCGGTGTGCAACCCCGGGCAGGAGGCGCTTGAGGCCGCCCTGTACCCGGACGAGGCCTTTATGGACGAGGGATACCTCTACTTCTGCCTGAAGGACCCCGCCACCGGGGAGCTGGATTTCTCCAAGACCTTCGAGGAGCACCAGGCCAAGGTCGAGACCTATCGGCCGCTCTGGGAGGCGGCGGATCAGGCGCAGTAAACCGATCACTTGAGGACCCGGCCGTTGGCCGGGCCCTTTTCACGGGAGGAAAACCCATGCGAAAACCCGAACTGTTGGCCCCGGCGGGCAACCCGGAGCGGCTGGAGATGGCCCTGGCCTACGGGGCGGACGCAGTGTATGTGGGCGGGCCCGAGTTTGGCCTGCGGGCCTCGGCTGGCAGCTTTGACGCGGCGGCCATGGCCCAGGCGGCCGCCCGCTGCCACGGCCTGGGCCGCAAACTGTATGTGACCATGAACATCTTCGCCCGCCAGGAGGACCTCGGTCCCATGGCCGCGTACGCCCAATTCCTGCAGGGGGCGGGGGCGGACGGGGCGCTGGTGTCCGATCCCGGGGCGCTGCGCCGCATCCAGCGGGCCGCCCCCGCGCTGCCGATCTTCCTGAGCACCCAGGCCAACACCCTCAACGCCGACGCCTGCGCCTTCTGGCTCGAGCAGGGGGTGCGGCGCATCGTGCTGGCCCGGGAGCTTAGCTACGAGCAGATCGCCCGCATCCGGGAGCTGACCCCGCCGGGGTTGGAGCTGGAGGTCTTTGTGCACGGGGCGATGTGCATGGCCTACTCCGGCCGCTGCCTGCTCTCCCTGGCGACCACCGGTCGGGAGGCCAATCGGGGCGCCTGCGCCCAGCCCTGCCGCTGGGTGTTCCGGGGCGGTCCGCCCCGGGACGAGCTGGCCCACGAGCTGGCCGTCGAGCAGGATGACCAGGGCAGCTACCTGCTCAGCGCCAAGGAGCTGTGCATGTACGATCACCTGGACCGGCTGTTGGCCCTGGGCCTGGACAGCCTGAAGATCGAGGGGCGCATGAAGAGCCTGCACTATGTGGCCACGGTGGTCAACGCCTACCGCATGGGTATCGACGCGGCCGCCGCGGGGCGGCCCCTGCCCGCGCTGGGTCGCCGGGAACTGATGGCCATCAAGCACCGCCCCTACGACACGGGCTTCTACTTCGGCCAGCCTGGTCAGGTCGATCTGCGCGCGCCCGAGACGCCCGAGGCCAAGGTGGCGGCCATCGTGCGCGGCTGCGACGAGGGGGGCGCTTGGGTGGAGCAGCGCTTCCCCTTCGCCCGGGGAAACCGGCTGTCGGTGCTCTCCCCCGGACGGACGCCCTGGTGCTTCACGGCCGAGCGAATGGAGGACGACCAGGGGCGGCCCATCGACCGCGCGCCCCATCCCCAGATGCGGGTGCGCCTGCATCCGCCCCGGCCGCTCAGACCCTGGGACATCCTCCGGCTAAACCCCTGAGCTTGGAAGCAATTCCCCTATTTACAATCTGACAGGCAAAAATGCCGGAAGTTTCTCGCCCGCGAAGATTGACAGAAAAGGCCGGAACCGGTATGATGATATGGTGAAATATTTAACAATATAGGGCCCATGGATTGCCCTTGGGCCTGGGATATCCCGGCGCGCGCCGCTGGGGAGGAGGGGGACGCATGAGCGTACGAATTTTTGATACCAGTGTGCAAGAGCTCAAGTACAAGGTGCTCAAAGAGGTGGCCACCCTGGCCTTTGAGGATCGGTTGGACACCGGCCTGATCGACGCGGCCGAGCGGATCATGCCCGGCCCGGAGCCGACCATGCGCTGCTGCATCTACAAGGAGCGGGCCATTGTGAACCAGCGCATCAAGCTGGCTATGGGCGGGGACAAGAGCAATCCCAACGTCGTGGAGGTGCTCAGCATTGCCTGTGACGAGTGCCCGGTCGACGGCATCCAGGTCACCCAGGCCTGCCGGGGCTGTATCGCCCACCGCTGCCAGAACGCCTGCCCCAAGGACGCCATCACCATCGTGGACCACAAGGCCACCATCGACAAGAGCAAGTGCATCGAGTGCGGCCGGTGTGTCAGCGCCTGCCCCTACAGCGCCATCATCAAGATGGTGCGCCCCTGCGAGAACGCCTGTAAGATCAACGCCATCTCCATGGGGGAGAACAAGAAGGCCACCATTGACAATGACAAGTGCATCTCCTGCGGCGCTTGCGTGTACCAGTGCCCCTTCGGCGCGATCCAGGATAAGAGCTACATCCTCGACGCCATCGAGCTGCTCAAGCAGTCCGAGAACAACCAGAAGTATAAGGTATACGCCGTGGTGGCCCCCTCGATCTCCAGCCAGTTTGTGCAGGTGTCGGTGGAGAAGGTGGTCTCGGGCCTGAAGGCGCTGGGCTTCTACAACGTGGTGGAGGCCGCCCTGGGCGCGGACATGGTGGCCTACAAGGAGGCCAAGGAGCTCTCGGAAAAGGGCTTTCTCACCTCCTCGTGCTGCCCGGCCTTCGTCAGCTACATCAAAAAGAGCTTCCCCCAGCTGGCCGAGCACATCTCCCACAATGTCTCGCCCATGGTGGAGATCAGCAAATACCTCAAGAAGCTCGAGCCCGGCAGCAAGGTCATCTTCATCGGCCCCTGCACCGCCAAGAAGGGTGAGATTCAGCAGCCCGAGATCGCCGGCATCGTGGACTGCGTGCTGACCTTCGAGGAGCTGCAGGCCCTCTTCGACAGCCGCCAGATCGACTTGGCCTCCCTGCCCGACGCCTACCTGGACAACGCCTCCTACTATGGCCGAATCTTCGCCCGCAGCGGCGGGTTGGCCGCCGCGGTGGCCCAGGCGCTCAAGGAGCAGGGGGTGGAGGAGAGCGCCTTTAAGCTCAACGCCATCTCCTGCAACGGCATCACCGAGTGCAAGGTGGCCCTGCTCAAGGCCAATCGCGGTATTCTGCAGGAGAACTTCATCGAGGGCATGGCCTGCGAGTCGGGCTGCATCGGCGGGGCGGCCTGCCTGACCCACGGCCCCAAGAGCAAGGCCCAGGTCGACAGCTACGGCCGGCTGGCCATGGAGAAGAGCATCAGCGACGCCATCGGCGTGCTCCAGCTGCTCGAGCCCGAGACCGAGTGATTTCAGTTCGCATCCAGAGGCTGCGCGGCGCCGGTTCCCGGCGAGGCGCGGCCTCTTTGTGGAAAAATCACAAATATCTGCAAGAAAGCTTTGCGAAACTGGCAGGAACTATGGTAAAATAGCTGGAAAAGATGCGCGGGTGGGCAAATGCCCTCCAGCACCCTGCACCAGCGGGGCGCGCCCACCGGGCATCCACTTGACAGATAAAGGAGCGGGAGCAACGATGAAGCAGGATATGATCGTCATCCTGGATTTGGGGAGCACCGAGAATACCCGCATCGCCCGGGCGATTCGCGACCTGGGCGTGTACAGCGAAATCTATCCCCATGACACCACCGCTGAGGCGCTCAAGGCGCTGCCGGGCGTCAAGGGCGTCATCCTCAACGGCGGAGAGAACCGCGTGGTCGACGGACAGGCCATCGACGTGGCCGCCGAGGTGTACGCCTGCGGCCTGCCCATGCTGGCGGTGGATCATCCGGCGGCCCGGTGCGAGCGGCTGGCCGCTTGGCCCGGGGACGACGAGGCCCTCAAGCAGGCGCTTAAGCCCTTTGTCTTTGAGGCCTGCGCCGCCCAGCCCAACTGGAACATGGACAACTTCATCGCCGACCAGATCGAGCTGGTGCGCCAGCAGGTCGGGGATCAGAAGGTGCTGCTGGCCCTGTCCGGCGGCGTGGATTCCTCGGTGGTGGCCGCGCTGCTGCTCAAGGCCATCGGCGACCGGCTGACCTGCGTGCACGTCAACCATGGCCTGCTGCGCAAGGGCGAGGCCGAGCAGGTGGTGCAGGTGTTCCAGAACGAGCTGGGCGCCAACCTGATCTATGTGGACGCGTCGGAGCGCTTTTTGGGCAAGCTGGCGGGCGTGGCCGACCCCGAGCAGAAGCGCAAGATCATCGGCGAGGAGTTCATCCGCGTCTTTGAGGAGGAGGCCCGCAAGATCGAGGGCGTCACCTTCCTGGCCCAGGGAACCATCTACCCCGATATCGTCGAGAGCGGCACCAAGACCGCCAAGATCGTCAAGTCCCACCACAACGTGGGCGGCCTGCCCGAGCGCATGGACCTGGCCCTGGTCGAGCCGCTGAAGATGCTCTTCAAGGACGAGGTGCGCGCCTGCGGCGTGGCCCTGGGCCTGCCCGAGGAGATGGTCTACCGCCAGCCCTTCCCGGGCCCGGGTCTGGGCGTGCGCTGCCTGGGCGCCATCACCGCCGACCGGCTGGAGGCGGTGCGCGAATCCGACGCCATCCTCCGCGAGGAGTTCCAGAAGGCCGGCCTGGCCGGCAAGGTTTGGCAGTATTTCACGGTCGTGCCCGACTTTAAGAGCGTCGGCGTGCGCGATAACGCCCGGTGCTTCGAGTACCCGGTGATCATCCGCGCGGTCAACACCGTCGACGCGATGACCGCCTCGGTGGAATGGGTACCCTACCCGGTGCTCATGACCATCACCGACCGAATCATCCGCGAGGTGCCCGGGGTCAACCGGGTCTGCTACGATCTGTCGCCCAAGCCCACCGCCACCATCGAGTGGGAGTGATCTTCGAAGATAACACGAACAAGGAGTGTTTTGAATGAAAACGTTGTATGAGGGCAAAACCAAGAACGTCCTGACCGACGAGGCGACCGGCGCGGTCTATCTGCTGTTCAAGGACAGCGCCACCGGGGAGAACGGCGTGTTTGACCCCGGCTCCAACACCGTCGGCGGCAGCGTCGAGGGCAAGGGCAAGATCGGCCTGAAGATCTCCCGCTACTTTTTCGAGTTGATGGAGAAGAACGGCATCCCCACCCACTACAAGAGCGCGGACATTGACGCGGGCCTGATGCAGGTGCGCAAGGTCACTGTGCCGCCGCTGGAGTTCGTGCTGCGCTACTTTACCGCGGGGAGCATGTGCCGCCGGTTCGATCTGGAGGAGGGGCTGCCCTTTGACCCGCCCTACATGGAGGTCACCCTCAAGGCCGACGAGCAGGGCGATCCGCTGATCAGCGAGCGCCTGTGCCTGATGAAGGGCTTGCTGGCGCCCGGGCAGTATGACGAGGCCCTGGGCGTGCTGCAGAAGGTCGGCGAGGTGCTCCGGGAGGAGCTGGCCAGCATGGGCTACACCCTCATCGATTTCAAGATCGAGATGGGGTACGACGAGACCGGCAAGGTGTATGTGGCCGATGAGATCACCCCGGATATCTGGCGTATCAAGGATCCGAACGGCAACATCCCCAACCAGATCGACTGCGCCCGGATGATCCTGGAGAAGATCGACTGACCCGCTGCTGTCTGTTTCCGGTCCCCCGCAGGGGCGGGGGGCCGGATTCAATTTGCCGCCGCCGGACAAAGGCGTCCGCGCCGGGGCCCCAACCGAGAACGAGGTGATCGCGCGTGTCCCAAAAAGGATATCTGGTGTTGCAAACCGGTGAGGTCTTTGCCGGTGAGCGCTTTGGCGCCGAGGGCGACGTCACGGCGGAGCTGGTTTTCACAACCGGCATGACGGGGTATCTGGAAACCCTGACCGATCCGAGCTATTACGGCCAGATGGTGGTGCAGACCTTCCCCTTGATCGGCAACTACGGGGTGATCCCCCCGGATTTTGAGAGCGAAAAGCCCAGCCTATCGGCCTACATCGTGCGACAATGGTGTCGGGAACCTTCCAATTTCCGTTGTGAAGGCGATCTCGACACTTTTTTGAAGGCGCAAAACATCCCCGGCCTGTCGGGCGTCGACACCCGGGCGATCACCCGGATCATCCGGGAGCGGGGCGTGCTCAACGCCTGCCTGTGCGCCGACCCCGACGCGGCGCGGGCGCGCTTGGAGGCGATCGCCGCCTATCGGGTGGCGAGGGCGATCCCCTCGGTGACCTGCGCCCAGCCCTTCACCCAGGGGCCGGAGGCCCCGCGATACCGGGTGGCGCTGTGGGATTTCGGCGCGAAGGCCAACATCCGCCGGGAGTTGATCCGGCGCGGCTGCGAGGTGGTGACCATGCCCGCCCAGGCCACGGCTGAGCAGATCGCCGCCCTGAACCCGGACGGGGTGATGCTCTCCAACGGCCCGGGCGACCCGGCGGACAATCCGGACATCGTCGCCCAGATCGGCGCGCTGGCCGCCACCGGGCTGCCCATCTTCGGCATCTGCATGGGCCACCAGCTGCTGGCCCTGTCCCAGGGCTGCACCACCCGCAAGCTCAAGTACGGCCACCGGGGGGCGAACCAGCCCGTGCGGGACCTGGACAGCGGCCGGGTGTACATCACCAGCCAGAACCACGGCTATGCCGTGGACACCCTGCCCGAGAGCGTGCGCCTGCGCTTTGAGAACGCCAACGACGGCTCCTGCGAGGGGCTGGACTACCGGGATATCCGGGGCTTCTCGGTGCAGTTCCACCCCGAGGCCGCGGCGGGCCCCCTGGACACCGGCTGGATTTTCGACCGTTTCATGGATCTGATGGGAGGGAAGCGGGATGCCTAAGAACCCGGATATCAAAAAGGTGCTGCTCATCGGCTCGGGCCCGATTGTCATCGGCCAGGCCGCGGAGTTCGACTACGCCGGCACCCAGGCCTGCCGCATCCTCAAGCAGGAGGGCCTGCAGGTGGTGCTGGTCAACTCCAACCCCGCCACCATCATGACCGACGGGGCCATGGCCGACCACATCTACATCGAGCCGCTGACCTTGGACACCATCAAGCGCATCATCGAGCTGGAGCGGCCCGACAGTTTGCTCTCCACCCTGGGCGGGCAGACCGCCCTGACCCTGTCGATGCAGCTGGCCAAGGAGGGCTTCCTCCAGGCCCACGGGGTGCGCCTGCTGGGGGCCAACCCGGAGACCATCGACAAGGCCGAGGACCGGCAGCTCTTCAAGGACACCATGGAGCGCATCGGCCAGCCGGTCATCCCCTCCAAGGTGGTCACCGACCTGGAGGACGCCCTGGCCTTCGCCGGGCAGATCGGCTACCCGGTCATCGTGCGCCCGGCGTTCACCCTGGGCGGCAGCGGCGGCGGCATCGCCGAGAGCGAGGCCGAGCTGCGGGAGATCGGCCTGGGCGGCCTGCGCCAGAGCCCGATCCACCAGGTGCTCATCGAGCGGTGTATCGCCGGCTGGAAGGAGATCGAGTTCGAGGTCATGCGCGACGGCGCGGGCAATGTCATCACGGTGTGCTCCATGGAGAACTTCGACCCCGTGGGCGTGCACACCGGCGACAGCATCGTCATCGCCCCGGCGGTCACCCTGGCGGACAAGGAGTACCAGATGCTGCGCTCGGCGGCCCTGAACATCATCCAGGCCATGGGCATCGAGGGCGGCTGCAATTGTCAGTTCGCCCTGAACCCCGACTCCTTCGAGTACGCGGTCATCGAGGTCAATCCCCGGGTCAGCCGCTCCTCGGCCCTGGCCAGCAAGGCCACGGGCTATCCCATCGCCAAGGTGGCCGCCCAGATCGCCCTGGGTTACCGGCTCGACGAGATCCAAAACGCCGTCACGGGCAAGACCTGCGCCTGCTTTGAGCCCACGCTGGACTATGTGGTGGTCAAGCTGCCCAAGTGGCCCTTTGACAAGTTCGTTTACGCCAAGCGCAAGCTGGGCACCCAGATGAAGGCCACCGGCGAGGTCATGGCCATCGCCCCGACCTTCGAGGCGGCGCTGATGAAGGCGGTGCGGGGCGCGGAAATCTCCCTGGACAGCCTGAACCTGGACAAACTCAAACCCCTGCCCGACATCCAGATCGAGGCGATGCTTTCCGACTGCAGCGACGAGCGTCTCTTCGTGGTGTACGAGGCGCTGCTGCGGGGCGTGTCGGTCGATCACATCCATGAGGTCACCAAGATCGACTGCTGGTTCTTGCACAAACTGGTCAACCTGGCCCGGATGGAGCGCGCCCTGGCCCAGGGAAACCTGGACGAGGAGACCTACCTGGCGGCCAAGCGCATGGGCTATCCCGACCAGGTCATCGCCCGCGTCAGCGGCCGCCCCGTCGCCCAGCCCCGACGCGCGGTGTTCAAGATGGTGGATACCTGCGCGGCGGAGTTCGCCGCCCAGACCCCGTATTTCTACGCCACCTACGACGAGCAGAACGAGGCGGCGCAGTTCATCGCCAGTCACTCCTCGGACAAGAAGCGGGTGATCGTGTTCGGGTCCGGCCCCATCCGCATCGGCCAGGGCATCGAGTTCGACTACGCCTCGGTGCACTGCGTGTGGACCCTTAAGCAGGCGGGCTACGAGGTCATCATCGTCAACAACAACCCCGAGACCGTGTCCACGGATTTTGACACCGCCGATCGGCTGTACTTCGAGCCCCTGACCCCCGAGGACGTGATGAACGTCATCGCCACCGAGCAGCCCTACGGGGTGGTGGTGGCCTTCGGGGGGCAGACCGCCATCAAGCTGACCAATTTCCTGGAGCGCCAGGGGGTGCGCATTCTGGGCACCCCGGCCGACAGCATCGACTGCGCCGAGGATCGGGAGCGCTTCGACGCGCTGCTGGAGCGCTTTGGCATCAAGCGGCCCCAGGGCCACACTGTCATGACCTGCGAGCAGGCCCTTCAGGCCGCCAATTTTCTGGGCTACCCCGTGCTGATGCGGCCCAGCTATGTGCTGGGCGGGCAGAACATGATCCTGGCCTTCAGCGACGAGGACATCCGCGAGTACATGGGCATCATCCTGGCCCATGGGATCGAGAACCCGGTGCTCATCGACAAGTACCTCACCGGCGTTGAGGTCGAGGTGGACGCCATCTGCGACGGGGAGGATATCCTGATCCCCGGCATCATGGAGCATATCGAGCGGGCGGGCGTGCACTCGGGCGATTCCATCGCGGTGTATCCGGCCTGGAACCTCAACGGCGAGCTGATCGAGCGGCTGATCGCCTACTCGCGCAACCTGGCCCTGGCGCTTCAGACCCGCGGGCTGGTCAACATCCAGTATGTCATCCACGCCAACGAGATCTACGTCATCGAGGTCAACCCCCGCTCCTCGCGCACCATCCCCTATATCAGCAAGGTCACCGGCGTGCCCATGGTCGACCTGGCCACCCGCGCCATGCTGGGGGAGAAGCTGCGGGACATGGGCTACGGCACCGGGCTGTATAAGTCCGTGCCCTACGTGGCGGTCAAGGTACCCATCTTCTCCTTTGAGAAGCTGACCGACGTGGACACCCAGCTGGGCCCGGAGATGAAATCCACCGGCGAGGTGCTGGGCATCGGCAAGACCCTGGACGAGGCCCTCTACAAGGGCCTGGTGGCCGCGGGCTACGAGATGAAAAAGCACGGCAGCGTGCTGATCACCGTGCGCGACCAGGACAAGGCCGAGATCATCGACGTGGCCAAGAAGTTCGTCAATTTGGGCTTCACCCTCTACGCCACGGCCGGCACCGCCAAGGTGCTGGGCGAGGCGGGCATGGAGGCCATCGTGGTCAACAAAATCCATGAGTCCGACGACAACACCATGACCCTGCTGGAGAGCGGCAAGATCAACTACATCATTTCCACCTCCAGCAAGGGCCGCCTGCCCACCCGCGACAGCGTTAAGATCCGGCGCAAGGCCGTGGAGCGCGCCATCGTCTGCCTGACCAGCATCGACACCGCCAACGCCCTGGCCAAGTGCCTGATGAGCCGCTACAGCCAGTACTCCACCGAGCTGGTGGACATCAACCGGATGCGCGGGGAAAAGCGCAAGCTGTCCTTCGTCAAGATGGAGGGCTGCGGCAACGACTATATCTACTTTGACTGCTTTAAGCAGCAGGTCACCGGGCCGGAGTCCCTGTCGGTCACCCTGTCGGATCGGCACTTTGGCATCGGCGGGGACGGCGTGGTGTTGATCATGCCCTCCCAGGTGGCCGACGCGCGCATGCGCATGTTCAACTTGGACGGCAGCGAGGGCCGGATGTGCGGCAACGCCATCCGCTGCGTGGGCAAATATCTCTATGAGCACCACCTGGTGGACCGGGAGGAGATCACCGTCGAGACCCTCAGCGGCGTCAAGCGCCTGAAGCTCTACAGCCGCTATGGCAAGGTCTCCTCGGCCACGGTGGACATGGGCCCGGCGGAGCTGGTCCCCGCCCGCATCCCGGTGGCCCTGCCCGGCGAGCGCGCCATCGACGTGCCCATCGAGGTGGAGGGGGTTCCATACCGCATAACCTGCGTGTCCATGGGCAATCCCCACTGCGTGGTCTTCCTGCCCCAGCTGCACACCCTGGATATGAACCGCATCGGCCCGGCCTTCGAGTATCATCCTCTGTTCCCCGAGCGGGTCAACACCGAGTTTATCCAGGTCATCGACCGCAACACCCTGAAGATGCGGGTGTGGGAGCGGGGCAGCGGGGAGACCTGGGCCTGCGGCACCGGGGCGTGCGCGGCGGCGGTGGCCGCGGTGCTCAACGGCTACTGCAACAAGAACGAGAACATCACCGTCAAGCTGACCGGCGGCGACCTGATCATCCGCTACACCGACGAGGCCGTGTACATGACCGGCAACTGCACCACCGTCTTTGAGGGCGCGGTGGAGATTTGACCGCACAAAATAACAGGAGCGGACCGTTTTCGGTCCGCTCCTGTTTACTTTTCCATGCAGCGCTTGCGCCACAGGCGTTCATAGTCCTTGTGGGACACGATGCGCCCGGCCAGCGCCTCGATGCTCAGCACGCCCTCCTGCCGACACCAGGCCAGATCCTGGGCGTAGGCGGCCCGATCCAGGGGGTCCGGGTCGGGGTAGCAGGGCACTTTGGTCTCCCCGTGCAGATGGGCCCACACCGCCCGGGTGTGCCCGTCGGTCAGCAGGTTGACGCCATCCAGCTGGATGTAGGGCAGCGGGTCCATCTGGGCCGCGCCAAAGCACCAGCTGTCCACCAGGGCCAGCTTGCCCGCGCTGATGTAGAGCTGGCTGGGGGTCAGCGTCGTCAGCGTCAGGTCGCGCACCTGATCCGCCGGCGGGACAAAGCGCCGCCCGGCCAGATAGGCCTGCCGGGTGAGCACAAAATGCAGCTGGGCTTGTCCCTTTTGGGGCTGGGGCAGGGGATCGACGCGCGCCAGGGAGAAGCCGTTCTTCTCCCACACCCGGCGGCTGCGGAGATTGTAGTCCTCGCAGAAGCAGTGCAGCACGTCCACACCCTCCCCACAGAAGGCGAAATCCACCAGCATGCCGATCATGCGGGTACCCAGCCCCCGGCCCCAGCAGGTCTTCTCGCCGATGGCCATGTCGATGCGGCGCACATCCGTCCCCGCGGGGTACATCGCCCGGACCTCGGGCAGGTTCATGCGCTGCAGCCAGCACTCCCCGATGGGCGCGCCTGCCGCCTCCACCACAAAGCAGTGGGCCTGGGCCGACACGCCGCCGTAGATGCGCCGCACTGTCTCCGGGCCGTAGGACAGGGGCTGATCCGGGCCGCCCTCGGTCCAGTAGAGCACCTCGGGATCGGCGCACCAGCGGCACAGCAAGGGCAGGTCGGCGTCGCAAAGCGGGCGCAGCACCAGGTTGGGGCTACCCCCCTGATACAGGGTGATCTCATGGGTGTGGATGACGGTCATATCGCAGCGCCTCCGGGCTCAGTCGCGCTCAAACCGCGAGAGGAAATATACGCCCCCAAACCCCGCCAGGAAGGCCAGCGGGCAGATCAGCAGATACCAGCCGAAGGGCACCTCGGGGAAGACGTACACCACCGAGCCGATGATAAAGCCTAGGATGATCAGGTAGCTGGCCCGGGGATATCGGTTTAGCAGCATCTCCAGCAGCTTGGTGGTCAGGATCAGGCCCAGCAGAATGCCCGCGCCCATGGGCAGGATATAGGCCAGGTCAAAGGAGGCGATGGCGTCCATGGTCTTCTCGTACAGGCCCAGCATCAGCAGCATCTGCGAGCCGCTCACCCCGGGCAGCACCAGCGCCACGGCCATGATGATCCCCGCCGCGGCAAAGAGCAGCGCCGTGGTCAGGCTGATGCCCCCGTCGGTCAACAGGTTGAAATGGGGCAGCCGGTCCAGCAGCAGGACGATCGCCATGCCGATCAGGGGATAGGCGATCACCCGCAGGCTGAAGGAGCGCACCCCCGCCTTGCGGAAGATGCAGGGAACGCCCCCGCAGATCGCCCCCATGAACATGTAGAGCACCGGCAGGGGGTAGGTCTTGGTCAGATAGGACAGCGGCCGGGCCAACAGGAGAATCCCCACAAGGCCGCCCAGCCCAAAGGTGCCCAGCAGCCACAGGTTTTTTTTCAAATTCTGGGTCAGATGACTCATGGCGGCGATGATCCGGTCGTAGATGCCCAGAATAATCGCCATGGTCCCGCCGCTCACCCCGGGCACCAACATCGAGGAGCCGACCAGAAAACCCTTCAGGGCGTTGAGTAGTCCGTTTCGCATACCGCACTCCTTAAATTTTTAGTCCAGTATACGATGGAACGGGTCAATTTATCAAGCCCTGCCGACGCTTTGCGCCCGCATAGACCGCCACGCAGCGGTTCATCCTAGAATCATCGCGACAGATTGCGCGCCGCCACGGCATATGGTATACTATCAGATACAGCCAGTGCGCGAAGGGGAGGTGAGCAGGTTGCCCCAAAAAAAGGCCAGCGGTTCCCTGGCGGAAAACCGCAAAGCCCGGCACGATTATTTTATCGAGGAGACCTATGAGGCTGGCATCGTCCTGGTGGGCACCGAGGTCAAGTCCATCCGCATGGGCCGGGTCAATCTGCGCGACGCCTACTGCATGCAGTCCGGTCAGGAGCTCTTTTTGGTGGGCGCCCATGTCAGTCCCTATGAGAAGGGCAATATCTTTAACCGGGACCCGATGCGCACGCGCAAGCTCCTGCTGCACAAGCGGGAGATCGCCAAGCTGGCCGGTCTGACCCAGCAGGAGGGGTACGCGCTCATTCCCCTGGGCATGTACCTGAAAAATGGGCGGGTCAAGGTCTCCATCGGCGTTGCCAAGGGTAAAAAGCTCTACGACAAGCGCCAGGACATGGCCGAGCGGGATGCCAAGCGCGATATCGAGCGGGCGTTCCGGCAGCGGCAGAAGGGATGATCCCCTTTTCATGGGGGCGTACTTGGTTTCGACGGGGGCAGACGATGTCTGTGAAGCGAGCCGTGGCCCTGGACCACGTTAAAACTGGGAAAAGCATAAACGCGAACGATAATCGTGTAGCTCTGGCGGCTTAACGCCGCCAGCGTCGGCCCGCAGCAGCCTACGACTGCGGTCCCCGGCGTCATGATCGTAGGGAACCAGCGCATTCAAGCTTTGTGATGCGTGGGATTTGATGAAGCTACTCAAGCGGTGACCCTGCCGGCAGGGGCGCCGTGGCGGGAATGGTAAAATACCGGCTGCGCTCGGAGAATCCAGATTGAGTTGCTTTCGGACAGGGGTTCGACTCCCCTCGCCTCCACCAAATAAAGGTTTCAAGAAGAAATTCTTGAAACCTTTTTATATGCTGAGAACCCCGTATCTATCGGCATTTCTGGCATTTTGCATGAATGGAAGTTCTTCCCGAAACAGGCACGCCGGATTGTTTTGTAATTGATGATAGAAGCAATATATAATAAATAATGGGGTGTGAGAGATGAAAAAAGTAATTGCTATATTATTGGCTTTTATACTAATGCTTACCATTGTGGGATGTGGCGGTAATGATACCGCAGAAGAAAACGAGGTTATGTCCGGTTTGACAAAATATAACTGGTATTATGAAATTGGTGGAAAATATAATATGATAGAAATGTATCGGTTTAATAGTGATGGTTCCTATATAAGCTTAACAAAAAGCACAATATCAGAAACCTATTCTGAAGGCACCTTTAGTATTAATACCAGTAAAGATACTATTAATTTTGCGCCTAAAGATAGCAAAGGATATGTTTGGACGTATTCGCTTTACAGTGGTGGTGTGAAGATTTACAGTGGTTCAAAAGAATTTAGCAGAATAGAAAAATAAGTTAAGCCTCCCCTCGCGGGAGGTTTTTTTGTGCAGATTATTCTATGATAAAAAAGGAGAGGAAAACCTGTCCTTTATACTACCATAAGAATTTCTTCGTCTTGTAGTTCCATTAGGTCAATCAGACTTCTAAACTCAAAGATGGTAAAGGTTTCGGGTTTCTTGAGCTTGTTATACAGCGAGGTGCGCAAAAAAATCGGCGCGGACGGGCAGCGCCGGTATTTTTGCGCACCCAAACAGAACCCTTGGCTTGGCCTCAAACGTTCGGCTCGGTTGGCGGGGATTCGGATGACGCCGCGCCTCCCTGATCGAACCCATCGCTGACATTCTCAAGCAGCTCCAACAACTCCAGCGGCGTCAGCTCGCAGTAGAGGATGAAGCGCAGCAAAACCGGGGCGGAACAGATGGAAACGCCCCGCTCGATATCTGCGTAGGAACGCGCGGAGATGTGAAGGCGCTCGGACATGTCTGATTGGGAAAGGTTGAGCCGTTTTCGAGTGGATTTGAAATGGTTTGACAGAATGGGCTTTAGAATATTGGCGTCGTCTATTCTCATACGATCGACCTCTTGAGAGATTCTCACCTTTATTGTAGGGGATTGGAGGGCGATATACTATGAGGCGCGCTTCTAGTTGTGGAAATTTGCGGGAGGCTAGTCAGGCAACCCCGCGTCATTGGGCAGATTGGCGGAAAACCTGGGCGTATGGCCCGGGCATGGCGCCGCCGCCGGCGAGCCGCTTTACAAGGCTGTGGAAGTTGTTTATACTGGGGAGAGCACATGCCCCCCGTGGGCAGAACAGGCAGGTCGAGGGATGAGCAAGCAACGCACGCGGGCGCGAAGGCGCGGCTGTGCCCTGCGGGGCTGGTCGCTGGTCGCCTGCTGCCTGTTGTTGCAGGGGTGCGCGGCGCCGCAGGCCGCCCCGGCAGCGCCGCAGACCGTCCAAACCGCTACGCCCGCCGCTGCCGCGCGGGAGAACACCCCGGTGGTGCGCGAGCCGGTTTGGGGCGGCGTGGATGTGCTCTCTGGCGACCGGGCGCAGATCGACGCCTCCAATACCGAGCAGGGCTATATCCAGGTGCGCTACGACGGGGACAACCCCAAGGTCAAGCTCCAGATCGGTTTCCAGGACCAGACGCCCTGCACCTATTCGCTCAGAGCGGGGGTGACGGACACCTTTCCGCTCACCCAAGGCGATGGGGTTTACCACTTTGCCATATATGAAAACCTGCAGGATACCTCTTATGTCCAGGTGTTGGGCGGGGAGCGGGAGGTGACCTTGGCGGATGCGTTCGCTCCCTTTCTCTATCCCAATCAGTATGTGGCCTTTACCGCGGCCAGCCAGACCGTCGCCCAGGGGTCCCAGTTAGCCCAGGGGACGACCAGCGACTTGGACGTGGTCGGACGCGTCTATGATTACGTTGTCAGCAGCATCGCCTATGATTATGAGAAGGCGGAGTCCGTCACAAGCGGTTACCTGCCCGATGTGGACGAGACCCTGGCCACGGGCAAGGGCATCTGCTTTGACTACGCGGCGGTGATGACCGCTATGCTGCGCAGCCAGCGCATCCCCACCCGCCTGGTGGTTGGATATGTGGGGGAGATTTACCACGCTTGGATCAGCGTATACATCCAGGGCACGGGTTGGGTGGATAACATCATCTACTTTGACGGGATCAACTGGGTGATGATGGACCCCACCTTTGCGGCGACGGGCGATGCGGGCAAGGATTATGTGGGCGATGGCAGCGGCTATCATCAGGTCTATATCTACTAGGGAGGTGCGGGCGCATGGGCAAAGAGCGACACGACATGAGCGGCGGGGAGCTGGCGGCCTTCTGTGAGCAGCTGCTGTTCATCGTCAAGGGCGGCGTGCCCCTGCAGGAGGGGTTGATGATCCTCCAGGAGGACGCGCAGCCGGGCGGCGACGCCCAGTTGCTGTCCCAGCTGCTCGAGCCGATGGAGATGGGCAGCTCCCTGGCGGACGCCATGGCGCGGACAGGGCGCTTCCCGAGCTATATGATCCAGATGGTGCGCATTGGGGAAGCCTCGGGCAAGCTCGAGGCGGTGCTCGAGGGCCTGTGCGCCTATTATCAGCGCAACGAGGCCGTCTCCCAGAGCATCCGCAGCGCCATCACCTATCCCCTGGTCATGATCGCCATGATGTTGGGGGTCATCGGGGTGATCGTGGTGCAGATTTTGCCGGTGTTCCAGCAGGTTTTTCATCAGCTCGGCGGCGAGATGAGCGGATTGGCGCTGGGAATCATGGGCGTGGGCGAGGCCTTCAGCCGATACGCGGTGGTGATCCTGGCGGTGATCGCGGGGTTGGCCCTTGCCCTGATCCTGCTGCGCCGCACCCAGCGGGGGCGGCGCTGGCTCAGCGCGCTGGGCGGCCGGCTGTTTCGCAAGCTGACCGATACGGTCGCGGCCAGCCGGTTTGCCACGGCCATGTCCCTGATGCTGCAGAGCGGGATGGACGTGGATCAGTCCCTGGAGATGACCGCCGAGCTCATGGATCAGCCCCGGGGTCAGCAGCTGACGGCCCGCCTGATCGCCGCGGTGGACGCGGGCGAGAGCCTGGCCAAGGCCGTGGTGGACACGGGCTTGTTCCCGGGCCTGTATGGTCGTATGATCGCCATCGGGTTTAAGACCGGCACGCTCGATACCGTGATGGAGCGCATCGCTCAGGCCTATGAGGAGCTGGTGGATCGGCGAATCAGCGGGCTGATCGCGGCGCTGGAGCCCACGCTGGTGGCGGTGCTGTGCCTGGTGATCGGGCTGATTCTCCTGTCGGTCATGCTGCCCCTGATGGGGATCATGTCGGCAATCGGATAAAGGAGCATGACGGCGATGCGGCGAGTGGGAGGGCCCCAAAGGGGCGGGGGTGGGTGGCGGCTGCTTGCGTCCCTGGCTGGGCTGGGCCTGGTGGTGGCGCTGGTGTTCTTCGGGGTGCGCTCCCTGCGCGTGGGCTCGGACGCGGCACGCCTGGAGATGGCTGAGCAGGCCGTCCGGCGCACGGTCACCCAGTGCTATGCCCTGGAGGGACGTTATCCGCCGGACCTTCAATATTTGGCCGATCGCTATGGCCTTCTGCTCGACACGGACCGCTATGTCTACCATTACCGGCTTAACGGGGCGAACCTGATGCCGGAGATTTTGGTTTTTCCACGCTAGGAGGGAGCCATGCGCAACTGGCGGCAGCACATCACGGACCTCGTCTTCATCTTGGCTCTGTTCGGGGCCTTTGCGGTGACGGCGCTTTTGGTGGTGGTATTGGGCGCGGATGTGTATCAGGGCATCTCCGAAAGCATGGGCGTGAACGATAGCGCCCGCAGCTGCGTGACCTACATTAGCCAGAAGGTGCGCCAGCAGGACGCCGCCGGGGATGTGGCTCTGGGCCGAGTCGGGCAGGCCGACGCCCTGATCTTGACCCAGCACGTGGACGGGCAGGCTTATGTCACCTGGATCTATCCGTACCAGGGCGGGCTGTATGAGCTGACGCTCTACGCCCAGGGACGGCCCACGCCCGGCGATGGGCAGCGCATTTTGTCCTTGGCGGACCTACAGTTGACCGCTCAGGGGGACTGCATCGCCGTTGAGGCCATGGACGCGTCGGGCAACTGGTTCGCCAGCGCCATCACCCTGCGCTGCGGCGCTGTGGAGGTGAGGCCATGAGGCGCGCGCCCGTCCGCTCCAAGAGCTCCCTGTTTCTGCTAGAACTGATGGTTGTGCTGCTGCTATTTGCCCTCTCCAGTACGGTGTGTGTTAAGCTCTTCGCCCAGGCCAAGCTGATCAGTCGACACAGCGCGGATACCACCATGGCTGTGCTCCACGCCCAGCAGGTGGCGGAGCGGATCAAAAGCCAGGGGGAGCAAGCCCTGACCGACCAGGGAGCCGCCTGGGCGGGGACGGCTTGGACGATGGACTACGGCGCTGACTGGCAGCCCGTGCCCCAGAGTGGCCGGGCGGTGTATCGGCTGCGCGTCACCCCCCATTCTCAGGGGCGCACCGTTCGCTATGCTTTGGCCCTGACCCGCGGCGAGGAGCCGCTCTGCCAGCTGTCGGTCGTCCGGCTGAGCGATCCGGGAGGTGAGGGATGATGCGCCGACAGAAGGCTGCGGTTCCGGTGGGCACCGGCGCGGTGTCGATCCTGGCGGTGTTTGTGCTGCTGAGCCTGACCACCCTGGGCGCCCTCTCGCTGGTCTCTGCCCGGGCGGATCAGCGCCTGTCCGACCGCGCGGCGCAGGCCACGGCCGATTACTATCAGGCTGATGGGCGCGCCGAGGAACGCCTGGCCGAGGTGCTGGCGCTGGCCCGGGGCGGCGGGGACTGGATGGCCGCCCTGCGGGCGGCGGGGTATGGCTGTGACCAACAGGCCTCCGGCGTCCGGGTGACCTATCAGGAGCCCATCGGCGAGATGATGCGACTTGAGGTCGCCCTGTCGCTGACAACCGATCCGCAGGGGCGTTTTACGGGGCAATGGCAGCGCGTATCCTGGCGGAGCGTTCTGATCGAGGCGGCTACCCAGGAGGAAACGCCCCTGAAGCTCTTGGACTAGATCGAGGAGGACACGGGATATGACAGCGGAGGAAATGCTCAAAATCGCGGCGCAGCGGCAAGCCTCGGATATCTTCATCGTGGCTGGCTTGCCCCTGGCGCTGAAGATCAACAACCAGATCCAGCGCCAGGGGGAGCAACGGCTGCAGCCCGACGATACCCAGGAGCTGATCCTGCAGCTCTACGCCCTGAGCGAACGGGACCCCGGACCCATGATGGTCGCCGGGGACGACGATTTCTCCTTCTCCCTGATAGGCGTGTCGCGCTACCGGGTGAGCGTCTATCGCCAGCGCGGCTCCCTGGCGGCGGTGGTGCGGGTGATCGCCTTTCAACTGCCCGATCCGTGTCAGCTGGGCATACCCGACCTGGTGCTACAGCTGGGTAACCGACCTAAGGGGTTGGTGCTGGTAACCGGCCCTGCGGGCAGCGGCAAATCCACCACCCTGGACTGTATTATCGATCGCATCAACCAGTCTCGCAACTGCCATGTGGTTACCCTGGAGGACCCCATCGAGTATCTCCACCGCCACAACCGCAGCATCATCAGCCAGCGGGAGATCGCCACAGACACCGAGAGCTACGCGGTGGCCCTGCGCGCCGCCCTGCGCCAGGCGCCCGATGTCATCCTGCTGGGCGAGATGCGGGACCACGAGACCATCAGCATCGCCATGACGGCCGCTGAGACCGGGCACCTGGTCATCTCAACCCTGCACACCATGAGCGCCACCAGCACCATCGATCGCATCATCGACGCCTTCCCACCCAATCAGCAGGGACAGATTCGCATGCAGCTGTCCATGGTGCTGCAGGCCGTGGTCTCCCAGCAACTGGTCACCACCTTGGATGGGCAGGTCGTCCCGGCCTTCGAGATCATGCTGTGCACCACGGCCATTCGCAACATGATCCGGGACGCCAAGGTCCACCAGATCGACACGGCTATCTTTTCCTCGGGCGCGGAGGGGATGGTGGGCATGGATGCCAGTCTGCAGCAGCTCTTCGAGCAGGGCCGGATCAGCGCCGAGGAGGCTGTCGCCCACAGCCTATCCCCCGATTTGATGCGCAAAAAGGTGTCAAAACGGCCGTGAGTGGGTCGCCAAGCATAAAATGATGGTACGTTCGGCGCTTGGCGGCTTGAAATTCCAGCGGCCGTGCGCAAGGATCGCTTCTTTTCGTTGCATGAGGAGGAATCGTCGGCGGGAACGCGAAAGCCCTGTTGAGGAATTGATCAGGTGATGAGCCAGGGATTCCTGGCGATGAGGAGGTGATGGCATGGCACAGGAAGCGGTGGAAACTTTTGTGTCCTTGCAGCATCGCTTATTAACGGATCGGGATGTGGCGGCGGTCGCCCGACTGCTGCACCCGCAGGTGGTCTGGATCGATGCGAACCGCCTGCAGATATATCAGGGCGCCGCGCGCGTGTGCGAAGCGCTCCGCGAGCAGATCGTCCGGCTGCCCGAGTCGATGGGGCTGGAGATCGAGCGGATCGAGCATGCGGTCGGCCCGAACGCCGCGACGGTGGTTGGCAGAATGCGCCTGCTCTTGCAGGGCGGCAAGTCCGTGTGCCTGTATGTCGGCGCTACGCTGGAGCCCTGCGGGGAGGCGCCGCGCTTTTTGATGATCCATTTTTCTTGGGTCGACCCCGGGGATGTGTGCGCGGGGCTGGATCATTTGCTGGCCCAACGCACCGAGGCCCTGTCCAAACGGGATCGGGACCTAAAGGCGCTCTCGGACAATATCCCCGGAGGCGTTCTGCAGTGCCGCAACGACGACCGATACACGATCGTGGCGGTCAGCGATAGCTTTGTCAAACTCTTCGGCTACTCGCGGCGGGAACTTGAGGAGCGCTTTCACAATGCGTTCCTGGAGATGATCCATCCCGAGGACCGAGACCGGGTTTTCACCCAAGTGCATCGGGACTTGGCGACGAACAAGCCGATGGAAAATCAGTACCGCGTCCTGTGCCGGGACGGGCGAGAGCTTTGGGTGCTGGAGAAGAGCCAACTGGTCGCGCAGACCGATGTGATCTATTGCATCCTGGTGGATATCACCGAGAGCCAGCAGGCCCTCGAACAGCTCCGCCTGAGCATGGAGCGCTATCAGATCATCCTAAACCAATCCAACGACAGCATTTTTGACTATGATCTCAGGCAGGATACGCTAAAGGTGTCAGCCAACTGGAATCGTTTCTTTGGCTATATGCCGCCCCAGAAGCGGGTCAGCGCCGCGCTGGCCCAAAGCGAGCGCATTCATCCGCAGGACCGGGAGGCGTTTTTGGAGCAGCTCGCGCAGGCCCAGGGCGGCGCGCCGACGCTGGATTTTCAGACGCGCCTGCTGGCGGCCGACGGTATCTATCGCTGGTGTCAGATCCGCGCGACGGTCCAGTTCGGGCAGGACCACCTGCCCTTGCGGGTGGTGGGCTCGATCATCGACATCGACGGGCAGAAGCGCATGCAGCAGGAGTTGGAGCTGCGGGCCCAGCGCGACGCCCTGACCGGGCTGTACAACAAGGGAACCGTGCAGGAGATCATCGATCAGCGCCTGACCAGAACCCCGAAAGGGCGGCTTGACGCGCTGATGATCGTGGATATCGACGATTTCAAGGTGGTCAACGACAGCCTCGGCCACCTGTTCGGGGACGCCTTCCTGGCGGACGTAGCGCGCACCCTGCGCGGCCTGTTCCGCGCCCAGGATCTGGTCGGCCGCGTGGGGGGCGACGAGTTTTTGGTCTACATGTCCGATCTGCCGGATGAGCGGGCGGTGCACACCAAGGCCCGCCAGCTGCTCGCGGCCTTTGCCCGTGTGCTCGAGGATCAGAAGCATGACTATCGGGTGTCCTGTAGCGTTGGGGTGGCGCTCTACCCGATGCACGGAACGGACCTGCGCCAGCTGTTTAGCCATGCGGACGAGGCGCTCTACCAAGCCAAGCATTTGGGTAAAAACCGCTATGAGATCTACGGGCACGCCCTGCCGCAGAACCAGGCGCATCCGGCGTCCGCCGCGGAGGAGCGGCCGGTTGCTCGGCGCTCCATGAGCGAGCAGCTGATCTCTTACGTCTTTGAAAATCTCTACGAGGCGAGCAACCTGGACGCCGCGATCCAGCAGGCGATGGCGACCATCGGCTCAGCCATGGACGTCAGCCGGGTCTATGTCTTTGAGAATGAGCCGGACCCGAACTATTGCAGCAACACCTACGAGTGGTGCGGGCCCGATGTGTCGCCCCAGATCGACCTGCTGCAGCACCTCTCGTACACCGAGGATATCGACAACTATGCCGAAAACTTTCGACGCTCGGACATCTTCTACTGCCGGGACGTGACCACCATGGCGCCCGATTCGGCGGAGCTGCTCATCCGCCAGGGGATCAAGTCCATGTTGCACTGCGCCATCCGGGACCATGGCGTCTTCCGCGGGTTTGTGGGCTTTGACGAGTGCCGGCTCAATCACCTGTGGACCCAGGAGCAGGTGGACACCCTGGCCACCTTTGCCAAGGTTCTGGGGGTGTTTCTCTTTCGGGAGCGGGCCCAGCAGGCCTTGACCGATCAACGGACGTGAGCGAAAGACGGGCAAAAAGAGGCAGGCTCCAGACGGAGCCTGCCTCTTGCGGTATACGAAAGGATGCTGAGCGCGCGACGAGCGGGGCGCCGGTCACTGCAGGCGGTTGTAGATTTTGCGAAAGTCCTCCAGCACCTCGGTGTGGCTGAAGCCCTTGTTGTAGTAGACCATGTTGATCTCCCGGGTCATGTTGGCGTTGGCGATGGGCACCACGGCCAGCCGACCTGCCTGCTCGTCGGCCTTGCAGGCGCTGTGGGCCACGATGGAGATGCCCATGTTCATGCTCACCAGCTCCTTGATCATGCTCACGTTGTCCATCTCCATGATGACATTGAGGCTCTTGATGGTGGCGGAGTTGTTGAGCAGGAAACTGTCAAACAGCGCACGGGTGCCGGCCTTGGCCGAGCGCAGGATCAGTTTTTCCGCCCGCAGCTCCGACAGGGAAACGCTGCTGCGCTTGGCGAAGGGATGCTCCGGCGAGACGATCAGGCACAGGTAGTCGGTGTCCAGCAGCACCGAGGTAAAGTCCGGGTCGGGCAGTTTGCCCTCCACCACGGCCACGTCGATCTCATAATTCTTGAGCATCTCATGCAGATTTTGAATGGTCCCAGTACAAATATTGATATGGGTGTGGGGGTGCTCATCGCAGTAGATGCCCAGCACCTGGGGCATCAGGTTCTCCCCAGCGGTCTGGGTCATGCCGATGGACAGGTGGTGCACCTGCCGCTTGACATCCTCGATGGCCTGGCGGGCATTGTGGGCGATGGCCGCGGCCCGGCGGGCGTATTTGAGCAAAATGGCCCCCTCGTTGGTCAATTTCAGCTCGTTTTTGTCCCGCAGGAAGATTTTGATGTGGTAGCGCTCCTCCAGATAGCGGATGTGGTGGCTGACTGCGGGCTGGGTCAGGTTCAGCGCCTGGGCGGCTTTGGTATAGCTGCCGCAGTTGGCCACGGTGATCAGGGTTTTGATGCGCGCGTCGATCAAAGCGTTCGGGCCTCCATTTCACGACGGTATTCGAAATAATAATGGGTATCTAACGGACTATTATTTGATTTTATCACCTTTGAGGCGTAAGATCAAGACCACAGAGAGGGTATGGGTGCGGCCAACCGCGCGGATGGTCCCGACAAATTGGGGCCAGGGGTTTCGCGCGGGCCGCACGCCTTCAGATATGGAAAGGAAGGCGGATAACCAATGCTGGGACTGGATTTGCAGGCAAACGCGGCGGCCCAGGTGATCGTCAGTTTGGCGGTCATGCTGCTGGCGGGTTTCCTGATGACGCGGCTGACCAAGCCGCTCAAGCTGCCCAACGTGACGGGTTATATTTTGGCGGGGGTGTGCATCGGACCGTATGCGCTCAACCTCATCCCGCAGAGTTTGATCGGCAGCCTCGATTTTGTCACGGATGTGGCCTTGGCTTTTATTGCTTTTGGGGTGGGCAAATATTTTAAGCTCTCCCAGCTGAAAAAGAGCGGCAAACAGGTGCTGGTGGTGACGGTGTTTGAGGCGCTGCTGGCCGCGGCGGTGGTGACGCTGACGATGTATTATGTGTTCCACCTGTCGCTGGCCTTCTCGCTGCTGCTCGGCGCGATCGGCTCGGCGACCGCCCCGGCCTCGACCATCATGACCATCCGGCAGTACAAGGCCAAAGGGCCCTTTGTCAACATGATTCTGCAGGTGGTGGCCCTGGACGACGCGGTGGCGCTGATCGCCTTTAGCGTCTGCGCGGCGGTGGCCCAGGCGCTGCAGAGCACCGGCACCCTGGATCAAAGCGTCATCCTGATGCCGTTGGTGATCAACCTGGTCGCCCTGGTGTTGGGCGTTATGGGCGGGTGGGTGATGCACAAGCTCATCAATGAGCACCGCAGCAATGACCATCGGCTGGTGCTGGTGGTGGCCATCATCCTGAGCCTGACGGGCTTTTGCACGATCTTTGGGGTGTCGCCCCTGCTCTCTTGCATGCTCATGGGCACGGTCTATATCAACCTGAGCGGCAACAAGAAGCTCTTCAAGCAGGTCAACGGGTTCACGCCCCCGGTGCTGCTGCTGTTCTTCGTGCTCTCGGGCATGCGGCTGAACGTCCCCGCTCTGGCCACGGCCGGGGTGATCGGGGTGGTGTATTTCTTTGTGCGCATCCTGGGCAAGTATCTGGGCGCCAGCCTGGGCGCGTGGATCTGCAAATGCCCCGCCAACATCAAGAAATATCTGGGCATGGCGCTGATTCCCCAGGCCGGCGTGTCCATCGGTTTGGCCGCCCTGGGCGCGCGCATGCTGCCCGGGGAGATGGGTGTGATGCTCTCAACCATCATCCTGTCCTCGGCGGTGCTCTATGAGATGATCGGGCCGGCCTGCGCCAAGGCCTCCCTGTTCCTCTCGGGCACCATCCAGCGCGGTGAAAAGCCCGCGGCCCCGGCAGAGGAAGCCCTGCCCGAGGCGACCGCCGACGCGCCGAGCGCCGAGCCGGCGCAGCCGCAAAAGCGCGCCGCCCATCGCTTCGCCCACCTGTTGGGAAAATAGATCGACCCGGAATTGGCCGGAGGCGTCGCCTCCGGCCTTTTTATCGCTCCATAAGATGAAGAGCTGCTCGAAAACTTGTTCAAAATGCAGGCGGTTTTGCTAAAATCATTTGCGATTTTTGGTTAGATTCGCTATAATATAATCAATACATTGATCAAATCGAACTTGCATATAGAGTAGGTTTTGTGAGGAAGGGGCGTTCCATCCATGCGATCGCAGCGCATCCAGGAGATCGAGAACTATATTTATGAGCAGAAAACCGTCACCTTGGATCAGATTTGCCAGCATTTCGGCATCTCCAAGAGCACCATCCGCCGGGACCTGGAGCAGATTCTCCAGAATGGCAACATCAAGAAAATCTACGGCGGGGTGACCGTGCAGTCCAAGAAAGAGCTGATCTCCTTCCACGAGCGCAACATCGCCCACCTGGCCGAGAAGGAGCGCATCGCCAAGAAGGCGGCGGAGATGGTTTCCGACGGGGACATCATCTTCATCGACTCGGGCACCACCACTTTGCACATGATCGACGCGCTGGCCGACCGGCGCAAGCTGACGGTGCTGACCAACAATTTTGAGGTTATCTACCGGGCGATTCCCTATGAGAACATCAACCTGATCAGCCTGTCAGGCACCCTCAACCGCAAGACCCTGTCCTTCACCGGTCCCAGCGCGGCCCAGGTGCTGGGCGCCTACAACGTCAGCAAGGCCTTTATGGCGGCCACGGGCTTCTCCGTGGAGAGCGGGGTGACCAACTCCTCGCCCGTGGAGTCGGACGTCAAGCGCGTGGCGGTGCAGCGCAGCCAGCAGGTGGTGCTGCTGGCCGACCATTTCAAGTTTGACACGGTGTCGCTGATCACCTACTGCAACCTCGAGCAGATCGACACCCTGGTGACCGACACGATGCCCGGGGAGAAGATCGCCAAATTCATGCAGGAGCACGGCGGCCGGATCGTACTGGCGTAAGGCATAATGAAAGCCCCCGCGGAAAACTTCCGCGGGGGCTTTTCTGGGCGGCTCAGGGATGCTGCAGCAGCCACTGGTGGATGGGATTAAAGTTGCGGTCCTTCCAGGGATCGCCGGGGAAGTGGCGGATCATCCAGACATAGTACATCGGGTACCCGGGGGCGGTCACCTGGGGATGGTCCAGCCCGCCGGGCACCGCGCAGAAGGAGCCGTCGGCGATCTTGAAGGCCTCCTCGCCGATGAAGCAGGCGCCAAAGCCCTGGGGCTTGTCGAAGCGGTAGTAGTAGACCTCGGGCTGGGGGTGGGAGTGGGGGGGATAGCTGTTCCATCCGCCCTGGGGGGAGACGATCTCCCCGCAGACCATGTTGGAGTAGGGGGCGTTGGCATAGTCGAAGAAGGTGCGCACCGTGCGCTGGGCCTTGCCCTCAAACTGGCCTTGGCCAAAGGTCTCATCCCGGTAGTTGCCGGGGGTATAGAACACCGGCTCAAAAAGGCCCTCGTTGGGGGTGCTCTGCAGGAGCACTTCGCTCTCGGCCTGGGCGGTCAGGGTGACCTCGGTATCCCTGCACACATGCAGGCAGTAGCCACCGTCGGTGAAAAAGTTCTCCCGGCGGGCGGCCTCGGCGCGGCCCGCCCACTGGTAGGCGACCTCGCCCTGGATCAGCAGCAGGGCCATCTCCTCCTTCGCCAGGCGGAAGGTGCGGCTCTGGCCGGGCTGCAGGCGGTACACGGTGATGTTCATCATCATGTCCGCATAGTCGCCCTCCATCCGGGTGAGAACCTTCTCCCCCTCAGGGGAGAAGGCCGGGTATCCAAATACCTTGCTCATCTCGTTTGCTCCTTAACCGATCTCGCAGACCTTGACCGGGCGGTGCTCGGCGCAGGACTTCTTGGCCGCCAGGCCGATCCGCACGGCCTTGAGGCCGTCGTCTTGGGTGGCGGGCACGTCGGTGTCGTTCACCACCGCGTCCACAAAGGCGGTGACCTCCTTGGCGTAGGCCTGCATGTAGCGCTCCAGGAAGAAGTACAGGGGCTTCTCGCTGGTCAGGCCCGCGTCGGTGGCGACGACCGCGGTGGAGGCGGCGTCGTTGCCCACCGAGACCATGCCCTTGGAGCCGAAAATCTCGGCGCGCTGATCGTAGCCGTAGACCGCCCTGCGGGAGTTGTCGATCACGGCCAGGGCGCCGTTTGCCATCTTCAGGGTGATGATGGCGGTATCCACGTCGCCGGCCTCGCCGATGGCGGGATCAACCAGCACCGCGGACTGGACGTAGACCTCCTCCACGTCGCTGTCCACCAGGAAGCGGGCCATGTCAAAATCATGGATAGTCATGTCCAGGAACATGCCGCCGGACACCGCCACATACTCCGCGGCCGGGGGATTGGGATCGCGGGAGGTAATCTTGACGATGTGGGGCTGGCCGATCTTGCCCGAGAGCACGGCCTGGCGCGCGGCCTCAAAGTTGTGATCGAAGCGGCGGTTGAAGCCCACCTGGTACTTCAGGCCGGTACCCTCCAGGGCCTTGCGGACCTGCTCGATCTTGGCGATGTCCAGATCGATGGGTTTTTCGCAGAAGATGTGCTTGCCCGCGGCGATGGCCTCCAGGGAGATGGGGGAGTGGGTGTCGGTGGAGGAGCAGATCAGCACCGCGCCGATCTGGGGATCCTCCAGAATCTTGTGGTAGTCGGTGTACACATCGGGGATGCCCAGGCCCTTGGCCCAGGCGGCGGTCTGCTCGCTCATGAAGGGATCGGCGATGGCCTGGACGGCGGCGTTCTGGACGAAATTGCAGATGCTCTGGGCGTGGACCTTGCCGATGCGGCCCGCGCCGATGATACCAACTTTCAGCATGTTTGTCGCTCCTTTCGGGACTTACAGCCCGGTTTTCTCCCGGATATAGGCCCGGGCCTTGACGGCGTACTTGAAGGGGTTGGCAATGGCGGGGTCCTGCTCGGCCTCCACAACCATCCAGCCCTCGTAGCCGGTATCCTCCAGCACCTGGAAGATGGGCGCAAAGTCGATGGCCCCGTCGCCGGGCACGGTGAAGGCGCCCTTGCGCACGCCCTGCAGGAAGCTCAGGTCATGGGCCTTGACCTCCTCGACGATGGCGGGGCGGTAGTCCTTCAGGTGCACATGGCCGATGCGCCCGGCGTAGCGCTGGGCGATGCGCAGCGGGTCGACGCCGCAGTAGGACAGATGGCCGGTGTCAAACAGCAGCCAGACCAGCTCGGGGTCGGTGCCGGCCATCATGCGGTCGATCTCATCCTCAACTTGCACCACGGTGCCCATGTGGTGGTGGAAGGTCAGGCGCATGCCCTTGTCCCGGGCGATTGCGCCCAGCTTGTTCAGCCCGGTGCACAGGTCGTCCCACTCGGCGTCGGTCATGACGTGCTTGCCCTTGAAGATGGGCTGGTCCATCATGCCCTGGGTGGAGTAGCTCTGCTCGGACACGCCGATGACCTTGGCCCCCATGGCCTTGAGGAAATCCAGCTCCTTGGCGAAGGGCTCGGCGGTCTGCTCAAAGGGCTTGGAGATCAGGAAGGTGGAGAACCAACGGTTGCAGATGGTCAAGCCCCGCGCATCCAGCGCGTCCTTGAGCGCAGCCGGGTCCGAGGGGTACTTGTTGCCGATCTCGCAGCCGGTGAAGCCAGCCAGGGCCATCTCGCTGACGCACTGCTCGAAGGTGTTCTCCTTGCCCAGGTCGGGCATGTCGTCGTTGGTCCAGCCGATGGGCGCGATGCCCAGGCGGACCTTCTGGGGATCCAACATCTCAACTTCCTCCTATATGCTGATCCAACCGGATCAAAGATGCTTTAGTAGCGCCTCGCGTCCTTGAGATGCTCCTCCTTGCGGGCGTAGGCGGCCTGGACGCCCTCCTTGGCGGAGGTGGAGGCGATGCCCACATGCCACCAGGACAGGTAGTCCCCGGTCATGGTCTTGGGCAGCACCTTCATGTCAATCAGGCAGCTGACCGACTGGCCCTTGGCGTCCTGAAGGGCGGCCTCGAGCTCCTCGAGGTTGTGCACCCGGTAGCCCTTGGCGCCGTATCCCTCGGCGATCTTGGCAAAGTCGGTGTGCAGGAAGGGGCCGTTCTGGCCGCCGTCGGCGCTGCGGTAGCGGAACTCGGTGCCCAGCGAGCCGATGCCGTTGCCCATCTGCAGATTGTTGATGCAGCCGTTGCTGGCGTTGTCAAAGAGCAGGATGTTGATCTTGGCGCCCTCCTGCAGGGCGGTGACCAGCTCGGAGTGGAGCATGTAGAAGCTGCCGTCGCCGCACATGGCGTAGACCTCGCGCTCGGGCTGGGCCAGCTTGATGCCCACCGCCCCGGCGATCTCATAGCCCATGCAGGAGTAACCGTACTCCATGTGGTAGCTGTCCAGCGCGTCGGTGGTCCACATGCGCTGCAGGTCTCCGGGCAGGCTGCCCGCCGCGCCGATGACGTTGGCGTCCGGCGCGATGACCTGGCGGATCTTGCACAGGGCGGCTACCTGGGTCAGGCTGGTGCCCATCTGGGCGACGAATTCATCGATGCTCCTGGGGTCCCGCGCCTGGACGATGGGCTCGAAGGCCTCGTCGTAGTGATAGTCCGCCAGGCGGGCCATCTCCTGATCCCAGGCGGCCTTGGCCGCGGCGATCTGGTCGGTGTAGGCGGCGCGGTAACCGGCCGCCTCCAGCTTGGCGCTCAGGGCCTCGAGGGTGGCCTTGGCGTCGCCCACGGCCTTGATGCTGTCCATCTTGTAGGCGTGCAGCCGGCTCAGGTTGATGGAGACCATCTTGACCTGCGGGTTCTGGAAGAGCCACTTGGAGGAGGTGGTGAAGTCCGACAGGCGGCTGCCCACGGCGATGATGCAGTCGGCCTCCTTGGCCAGGGTGTTGGCCGCCAGGTTACCGGTCACGCCCACGCCGCCCAGGTTGTAGGGATTGCTGGCCTTGCAGGCGCTCTTGCCGGCCTGGGTCTCGGCAAAGGGGATGTTGAACCGCTCGCAGAAGCGCTCCAGAGTTTCCCCGGCGCGGCTGTAACGCACGCCGCCGCCGCAGATCACCAGAGGATAGCGGCTGGCGCAGATGGCGGCCGCCACATCGGCCAGCTCCTCGGCCACCGCCACCGGGCGGGTGATGCGGTGCACGCGCTTTTTCAGGAAGGACTCCGGGTAGTCGTAGCTCTCGCCCTGGACGTCCTGGGGCAGGGCGATGCACACCGCGCCGGTGTCCGCCGGGTCGGTCAGCACCCGCATGGCGTTGATCATGGCGCTCATGAGCTGCTCGGGGCGGCTGACACGGTCCCAGTATTTGCAAACCGCGCGGAAGGCGTCGTTGGTGGTGGTGGACAGGCTGTTGGCCTGCTCAACCTGCTGGAGCACCGGATCGGGCTGGCGGGTGGAGAAGGCGTCCCCGGGCATCACCAGCAGGGGGATGTTGTTGACCGAGGCCGTGGCCGCGGCGGTGACCATGTTGGCCGCGCCCGGTCCGATGGAGGAGGCCACGGCGAGGATCTTGCGCCGGTCGTGCTGCTTGGCGTAGGCCGTGGCCAGATGGGCCATGCCCTGCTCGTTCTTGCCCTGATAGTACTTCAGCTGTCCCGGGTTCTCATCCAGGGCCTGGCCCAGCCCGCAGACGATACCGTGACCGAAGATGGTGATCACCCCATCGACAAACTTGATCTCCTGCCCGTCGACGCTGACATACTGGTTGTCCAAAAAGGCCACCAGCGCCTGGGCCATGGTCATGCGTTTTGTTGCCATGTGTTATCCTCCTTACGCCCGGGCGACCATCTCGCCGTAGGTCGCCTTGCATTCTTTGATAAAGGCCTGAACCTTCTCCACCGTGGGCATGTCGGGGCTGCAGCCGTGGCTGGCCACCAGCAGAGAGGCCGAGGCGCTGCCCAGCTCCAGGCAGTCGTACATCTCCCATCCCTCGAACACGCCGTAGAGGAAGGCCGAGGCGTATCCATCCCCGCCGCCGAAGCTCTTGAGCGCCTTGATGGGAAAGGACTTGACGGCGTACTCGCCGCCGTCGGCGGTGTGGGCGGTGGAGCCCTGCTTGCCGTGCTTGATGACCACAATCTGGGCGTTCTGGCCAAAGAAGTGGGCGGCGGTGGCGTCGTCGTCCAACCCTGGGGCGATCAGCGCACAGGTCAGGTCGTATTCCTCGCGGCTGCCCAGGATGATGCGGGCCTCCCGCGCCACTTGGTAGTAGTAGATGGCGATCTCGTCGGGGTTCTTCCAGTTATAGGCGCGGTAGTCGATGTCGAAGATGATGGGGGTGTCGGTCTTCTTGGCCAGCATGACCGCCTTCAGGGCGGCCTCCCGGGAGGGGCTCTCGGCCAGGGCCGTGCCCGAGATCAGCAGCGCCTTGGCGCTGGCGATGTAGGCCTCGTCGATGTCGTCCACGCACAGCTGCAGATCGGCGATGGCGTTGCGGTACATCAGGATGCTGCTCTCATGCTCGCTGAGAATCTCCGTGAAGGTCAGGCCCAGCTTCTCGCCGTGCTCAGCCCGGCGGATGTGGGAGGTGTCCACGCCCTCCTGCTGGAAAAACTCGATGCAGAAGTCGCCGAACTGATCGTCGGACACCCGGCCCAGAAAGCCGCATTTCTTGCCCAGGCGGGACAGGCCCACGGCGATGTTGGCCGGGGAGCCGCCGACATACTTTTTGAAGGTGGTGCACTGGGTCAGGGGCTGGTAGTAGTCCACGGGGTTCAGGTCAATGGCCACCCGACCCAGCAGGATCAGGTCCAGCGGGCGGCTCGGGTCGAAGTTCACATACCGCATGGCAAACACACTCCTAGTTGTTGAATACGTCGATGTGGCGGCGCACATTCTCGGTTACGCCGGCCACCATGGCCTGGTTCAGGTCAAAGTAGTTCGGGCTCTGGGCTTGGTCCAGGTAGGCCTTGGCCCCTAGGGTCAGGGCGTCGAAGTTGGCGGTGGCGATGTTGATCTTGCACACGCCCAGGGTGATGGCCCGGCGAAAATCCCCATCCGGGATGCCCGTGCCGCCGTGGAGCACCAGGGGCAGGCGCAAGTCCTCATGGATGCGGGCGAGCACCTCGAAGTTGAGGCGCGGCTTGCCCTTGTAGTGGCCGTGGGCGTTGCCGATGGCGATGGCCAGGGCGTCGCAACCGGTCTGGGCGACCAGCTCCCGGGCCTCGGCGGGGTCGGTGTACGCGCTGCGACCCTCGGGACCGCCCTCGCCGCCCCCCAGCGAGCCGATCTCGGCCTCGACGCTGGCCCCGTAGGGCGCGCACAGGGCCACCACCCGCCGGGTGTTGGCGATGTTCTCGGCCAGGGGCAGGCTCGAGCCGTCGTACATGATGCCCGTGAAGCCCATCTCCAGGGCCTGGCGAATGATCTCCGGGTCGCTGCCGTGGTCCAGTTGCACCGCCATGGGCAGCGGCGAGGCCTGGGCTGCGCTGACCATCATCGGCCCCATCAGGCGCAGGGGGGAGTGCCCCAGGCGCTTCTCGGCGATCTGTAAGATGATGGGGGTATCGGCGGCCTCCGCAGCCTGGACGGCGCCCAACAGCATCTCCATGCTGCCCACGTTGAACGCGCCCACCGCCTGACGCCGCTCCTGGGCGCGCCGCAGCAGGTCCTGCGCGGTACACAGGGACACAGACATCACCTTCCTTGATTTAGACTGCTTTTTGATTAACTGTTGATTATATATTATATCAGTTTGTCAATTCATGCAATGATTTTTTGATGCATTCCGGGGATTTCTCGCAGAAAAATAAAAGCGCCGCCCACAATCGTGGGCGGCGCTTTCTGTGCGCTCAGGGGCGATAGACAAAGTTGCAGTCGCTCTGGGCCAACAGCGGCGATTGGCGGTCTTTATCCGAGAGAATCGGATCGTCCAAGCCCCAATCCACGCCGATGGCTGGATCGTTGAAGCGGACGCCCCGATCCAATTGCGGGCTGTAGGGCGCGTCCACCTTGTAGACGAACTCCACATCGTCGGTCAGGGTGACGAAGCCGTGGGCAAAGCCCCGAGGGATCCAAAGCTGGCGCTTGTTTTCCGCCGACAGCTCCACGCCCACCCACTGGCAGTACTGGGGCGATCCCCTGCGGATATCCACGGCCACGTCCAGCACGGCCCCGCGCACCACGCGCACCAGCTTGGCCTGGGCCATGGGATCGTTTTGAAAGTGCAATCCGCGCAGGGTTCCCTTGCGGGCGGTGTAGCTCTGGTTGTCCTGGACGAACTGGGCTTCGACGCCCAGCTCGCGCAGCTTCTGCTGAGAGTAGGTCTCGGTGAACCAACCGCGATGATCGCCGAATACCTGGGGCTCGAGGATCAGCACGCCGGCCAGCTTTGTGGGAGTTGCCTTCATCGAATATCGTCTCCTTTAGTAGCGAATGCGCCCCGCAGCCACCCGCTTGAGGTGCTCGCCGTAGGGGGATTTGCCGTATTGCTCGGCGCTTACGAGCAGTTGCTCCCGGGTGATCCAGCGGTTCTTGTAGGCGATCTCCTCGGGTGCGGAAATCTTGATGCCCTGGCGCTTTTCGACCATTTGGACAAAGTTGGTGGCCTCCGCCAGCGAGTCCATGGTGCCCATGTCCAGCCACGCGAAGCCCCGGCCCAGCAGCTGGACCTGCAGCGCGCCGCTGGCCAGGTACAAAGCGTTCAGGTCGGTGATTTCCAGCTCTCCCCGGGGGCTGGGGCGCACCTGCTTGGCCATCTGCACGACCCGACGGTCGTAGAAATACAGCCCGGTGATGGCGTAGTTGCTCTTGGGCTGGGCGGGTTTCTCTTCCACCGAGAGCACCCGAAAATCGTCGTCGAACTCGACGATGCCAAAACGCTCCGGATCGGGCACCGAGTAGCCGAAGATGGTCGCCACGCCCTGCTCGGCGCGATCGGTGGCCTGGCGCAGCAGTCGACCCAGACCGTTGCCGTAGAAGATGTTATCCCCCAGCACCATGGCGCAGCAGTCGTCGCCGATGAACGCCTCCCCGAGCAAGAAAGCCTGGGCCAGACCGTCGGGCGAGGGCTGAATCTGGTAGGAGAGGCGGATGCCGAACTGGCTGCCATCCCCCAGCAGATGGGCAAACCGGGGACAGTCCTCCTGGGTGGAGATGATGAGAATATCCTGGATCCCCGCCAGCATCAGCGTGGAGAGGGGATAGTAGATCATGGGCTTGTCATACACGGGCAGCAGCTGCTTGGAGGTGACCATGGTCAGCGGATACAGGCGGGTTCCCGCGCCACCGGCCAAAATAATTCCCTTCATGCCAATGTAGCCATCCTTTTTGAGCGATTTCGCAAAATCCTTACTCATATTATAGCATAGGAGCTCGCCTTTGCAAGCTGAGCGCTTTTGAAACAAAAATCGCCCTAATACGTCTATTCTCGCAGGTCGGAAAGGGGGGCTCCGGATGCGGACGCGCTGGCGGGACATCTTCAACATACCCAACCTGTTGGGGTATCTGCGGCTGTTGCTGCTGCCGGTGATCTGCTGGCAGTATCTGCAGGGCAGCCATTGGGTCGCCATGGGGCTGATCGCCCTGTCGGGGATCACTGATTTTTTGGACGGCTATATCGCCCGCAGGTTCCAGATGGTCACCCAGTGGGGCAAGGCGCTGGACCCCATCGCCGACAAGGTAACCCAGGTGGTCCTGGCGCTGATGCTGATGATGCGCGTTGCGCCGGCTCGGGCGCTCTTCGCCATCCTGCTGATCAAGGAGAGCGCCATGGGCGTGGCCAACCTGCTGCTCATGCCCAGCGGCAATCGGCTGGACGGAGCGATGTGGTTCGGCAAGGTGTCCACCGCGGCGCTCTACGTCGGCCTGGTGGCGCTGATCGCCCTGCCGCAGATGCCGCCCTGGATGCAGACGCTGCTGGTGGCGGTCTGTTCGGCGCTGCTGCTGCTCAGCGCGGCGCTGTATGTGCCGGTGTTCGCCCACAAATTTAAACAGGCGCGCGAGCAGTCCGCCGCGCGCCGAGGAGCGTGCCATGATACGAAGCAAACCTGAACGGCTGGGGGAGACCCACAGCTTCGCCCGGGGGTTGAATTTCTACAAACTGGTCTGGATTGTGCTCATCGGCAGCGTGCTGGGGGTCATCCTGGAGGAACTCTGGTGCCTGGTGACCCAGTTCCGCTTTCAGAGCCGTAACGGATTGATCTACGGCCCGTTCAACCTGGTGTACGGCTTCGGGGCGCTGATCATGACCCTGGGGATGTATTGGCTGCGCAACAAGCGGGATCTGTGGATCTTCGTCGGGGGTTTCGTGCTGGGCAGCTCCTTCGAGTATCTGTGCAGCTACGTGCAGGAGATGGTCTTCGGCACGGTGTCCTGGGAGTACAGCGACATGCCCTTCAACCTCAACGGACGCATTACCCTGCTGTATTCCTTCTTCTGGGGGGTGCTGGGGCTGCTGTGGATCAAGGACTTCTATCCGCGCATGAGCCGGTGGATCGAGCGAATTCCCCGGTCCTGGGGCGTGCCGCTGACCTGGGCGCTGATCGTGTTCATGCTCTTTAACACCGCTATCTCCGCCCTGGCGGTCAACCGCCAGACCCAGCGCCATGAGGGACATCCGCCGGCCAACCAGTTCGAGGTCTTCCTCGACGGGCATTATACCGACGAACTGCTCAGCTGGGTTTACCCCAACATGACCTATGTGGAGGATGGCTCCTGATGAAAAAGCAGGCCGCAAGGCCTGCTTTTTCATTCGGATTCGGGCAGCGTAACCGGTTCGGAGCGGAGAAACAGGCTGTAGGTGCCGGTGCACAGCAGCTGTTCCTGCTCGTCATAGATGCGCACCTCGCACACCCCCAGGGTGCGTCCGTGGTGGATCTGCTGAGCGCGGGCGGTGATCCGCCCCTTGCGGGCGGGCCGCACGTACTGCAGGTTGGCCGACAGGGTGACGCACAGATATCCCCGGGACAGGGCGGCGCAGCCGGCGGCCACGTCGGCCAGGGTGGCCATGGCCCCGCCGTGCAGGGTGCCCATGAAGTTCAGGCTGTCCCCGTCCATGTCCATCTGCACTTCGGCCTCGTCTAGGCCCAGCTGAGTCAGGCGCATACCGCCGGAGACACTGAAGCGGTCATGCTGATTGAAATAGTCGATAAACCGGGCGTAATCCATGGCGGAACCTCCTTGTGGAACTGCCGCCATTATAGCACACCGCGCCCCCCGGCGAGAAGCGCCATCATTTGGTAACTGCCGTCGGACCGAATGAAGCCAGCCCGCTGGCCGACCGCGCAGAGCGGCTCGGGCGGCCCCGCCGCGGGCCGGCTCCCCGGCCTCAGTAGAAGCGCTGCAGCTCGGGCAGGCCGTACCGGCCAGTGGTGCCCAGCTCCCGCTCGATGGCCAGCAGACGGTTGTACTTGGCCACCCGCTCGCTGCGGCAGGGCGCGCCGATCTTGATCTGCCCGGTGCCCATGGCCACGGCCAGGTCGGCGATGAAGGTGTCCTCGGTCTCGCCGGAGCGGTGGGAGATGATCGCCCCGTAGCCGCACCGCTGGGCCATCTGCACCGACTCGATGGCCTCGGTCAGGGTGCCGATCTGGTTAACCTTGATGAGAATGGCGTTGCACACCCCCAGGGTGATGCCCTTCTTCAGCCGCGCCTTGTTGGTGACGAACAGGTCGTCGCCCACCAGCTGCACCTGCTTGCCCAGCCGCTCGGAGAGCTTTTGATAGCCCACCCAGTCCTCCTCGGCCAGGGGGTCCTCGATGGACAGGATGGGGAACTCGCGCTTCAGGTCGGCCCACATCTGGATCATCTGCTCCTGGGTGAGGATATCCCCGGTTTTGAACAGGCAGTAGCTGTCCTCGTGGCCCAGCTCCTTGGCCGCGTCGTACATCTCGGTGGCCGCCGGGTCCAGGGAGAGCTGGAACTGTTTCTGGCAGTCGAAGCCCGCCTGGCCGATGGCCCGCAGGATGAACTCGATGGCCTCCCGGTCCTCGCGGAAATCCGGCGCGAAGCCCCCCTCGTCGCCCACGGCGGTGGTGTACCCGCCCTGGCGCAGCAGGTCCCGCAGGGCGTGATAGACCTCGCTGCACCAGCGCAGCGCCTCGCTGAAGGATTCCGCGCCCACGGGCATGATCATGAACTCCTGGATGCTCAGGTTGTTGCCCGCGTGGCGTCCGCCATTGATGATGTTCATCATCGGCACGGGCAATACGTGGCTGCCCACCCCGCCCAGGTAGCGATACAGCGGCATGGACAGGGCCGCGGCCGCCGCCCGGGCCGCCGCCAGGCTGACCCCCAGGATGGCGTTGGCGCCCAGCTTGCCCTTGTTCTCGGTGCCGTCCAGGGCGATCATGGCGTAGTCCAGGGCGCGCTGTTCCATCACAGGCATGCCGATCAGCGCGTCGCGAATCTCGCCGTTGACGTGCCCAATGGCGGTGAGCACCCCCGCGCCGCCGTAGCGCGTCTGCCCCTGATCGCGCAGCTCGACGGCCTCGAAGGCGCCGGTGGACGCCCCCGAGGGCACCATGGCGCTGCCGGTATAGACGTCGTCCACGACGACCTGGGCCTGCAGGGTGGGGTTGCCCCGGGAATCGAGCACCTCCCAGGCGGTGATATCGGTGATTCGGTGGGTCTGCATCATGCGGTCTCCTCCTTTTTGCCATAGTATATCCCTTCCCGGCCGCGCTATGCCCGGTTGCGGGATGGCGGCCCTGCGGAGTATACTAGGAGGCGACAGACAAAATTCGGGCGTATGCGCCCAGGAGGTGGAGCAATGGCATCGTCCCATCGCGGGGGCGTGCGTGCGGTGTTTGCGCTTTTCCTGTGCGCGATCGCGGCTGCCGCTGTGTTTTACGCGATCTATCTGGTCACCCATGACGAGCGCTTCGAGCCGCAGGCCGCCGCGCCTGAGCAGCGCCCGGCGGCGGGATGGGCGGTTCCGGCCGAGGGGGAGGATGCCGATGGGGCCGGCCTGGTGCATCTGACCCTCACCTGGCGGGACTGGGAGCCCCAGGAAGGGGCGTACGACGCCGAGGGCTTGATCCAAACCTATCAGCTGGAGCGCTGGCGGCAGGAGGGCAAACCCATCGTGGTGCGCTTCGTGTGCGACCTGCCCGGCGGCGAGCGGCACAAGGACATCCCCGATTGGCTCTACAAGCGCACCGAGGGGGATGGGGTTTGGTACGACAATGACGCGGGCCAGGGGTACAGCCCGGATTACGGCAACCCGGAACTGGTCAACGCCCACGCCCAGGCCGTCGCCGCCCTGGGGGAATGCCTGGCGCCCTATCCGGTCGCCTATGTGGAGGTGGGCTCCCTGGGGTATCGGGGCGCTTGGCGGCAGGGGGAGCAGGCCGAGCCGTGGATGCCCAACGAGGCCATGCGGGAGAAATATCTGGCCGCCTACCGGGACGCCTTCGGCCAGGCGCAGCTGCTCCTGGCCGAGCCCTACCAGAGCGCGCGGGAGTATCATTTGGGCCTGTACAACGACGCCATGGGCGACGCCGCGCGGTCGGCGCGGTGGGCCGAGCGGGTGGCCCGGGGCGGAACCGATGAGCAGAGCGGAGAGGCCCACGCCCTGGCGCCCATGGCGGAGGCCTGGCGCAGCGCGCCGATGGCGGCCAGCCTGTACGGCGCGCCGCCCGAGGACTTGGCCGACCAGCTGGCCCAGGATCATCTGACCTATGTGCGTTTGGATCATGCGGCCTGGGAGGCGGTGCGCGCCGATGAGCGGCTGCTGGCGGCCCAGACGCAGCTGGGCAGCCGCCTGCGGGTTTCCCAGGCCGACCTGAAGCTGCCCAACCCCGCCCAGGCGCAACTGGGCGTCGCCCTGACCTGGATCAACGAGGGCCGCGCGCCCTGCTATGCCGCCTACGGCCTGCAGCTCTCCCTGGTGGACGAGCAGGGTCGGACCGCGGCGGCGCAGCCGGTGGACCTGGCTTTGACCGCGGTGGCCGACGCGTCCGAGGTGCGCACCGAGACCACCTTCGACGTGAGCGCCTTGCCGGAGGGAACCTACACCCTGCGCCTGACCCTGACCGATCCGAAAACCGGGCAGGCGCTGCCGGTTTTGGCCATGGCGGACTGGGCGCAGGGCGGTTACACCCTGGGCAGCTGGACCTACCGCGGCCTGTGGCGGTGACGCGGTCCTTTGAGACGCTGCGCGATACTCAGCAAAATAAGGAGGTCATCATCCATGACGAACAACCAAGACTTTGCCCATCTGATCGACGAACTGCCCCCGGCCATCGCCCGGCGCAAGGCCATGGGGGATTTGCAGGGCGCGCTGCGCCTGATCGACCAGGCGCTCGCCTCGGGCCGCCAGCCTGAGCTGGCCCCCCGGCTGCGGGCGGAGCGGGTGCGCCTGGAGCGCCTGCCGGGGGACTACCCTTATACCCGGGCCCAGGCGCTGGACATGATCCGGGCGGAGTGGCCGGACTGCACCGAGGCGCAGTTTGACGCGCTGCTGGACAACGGCCGCATCGACTGGCGTATGATCGACGGCCAGCTGCGCTGCCATGACCGCTTTTTAGAGTCGGTTCGCTTGTACCCGGCGGAGGCCCCCGGTCTGCGGCGGAGCGCGGCCGACAACCGCGCGCGGGAGGAGATGCTCTCGCGCATGCACACCCAAGGCGAGCTGTCCGCGCGCATCACCATCCAGGCCTCGATCCGCTCCCTGGCGGATGTGGCGGGCAAGGACGTGCAGGCCTGGCTGCCCCTGCCGGCGGCCTGCCCCCAGCAGAGCGAGATCGAGATTCTCGAGGCCACGCCCGGCGGTGTGCCCGCGCCCGAGGACGCGCCCCAGCGCACCATCTGGTGGCAGGCGGCGGGACGGGACGCGTTCTCCGTCACCTACCGCTATGTGCATCGGGCGGTGTATGTGGACCCTATGACCCTGACGCCCGACCCGGTGCAGCCCACCTTTGATGTGGAGCAGCAGGCTCCCCACATCGTTTTCACGCCCTACCTCAAGGCCCTGGCCGCGCGCATCACCCAGGGGTGTAGCGGGCCGGTGGAAAAGGCCCGGGCCATCTACGACTATGTGACCGGGTATGTGGACTATCGCTTCCAGCCCGCCTATCTGCAGCTGGAGAGCATCGCCGACCAGTGCGCCCGGGAGCTGCGGGGGGACTGCGGCGTGTTCGCGATCCTGTTCATCACCCTGTGCCGCATCTGCGGCATCCCCGCCCGCTGGCAGAGCGGACTCTACGCCCAGCCCACGGACGTGGGCTGCCACGACTGGGCGATGTTCTACATCGCGCCCCACGGCTGGCTGTGGGCGGACTGCTCCTTCGGCTCCGCCGCCCGGCGCACCGGGCAGCCGGAGCGCCGCGCGCATTACTTTGGCAACCTCGATCCCTGGCGCATGGTAGCCAACAGCGCCCTCTACGCGCCCCTGACCCCGCCGATGACCGGCTGGCGGCAGGACCCCTACGACAACCAGCGGGGGGAGATCATGGTCGATGGGCAGGGCCTGGACGATTCCCAGCGGGCGTGCCAGATGCGCGTTGTCGCCTACGAGGAACTGTAAAGAAAAAGAGCAGCCGGTTGGCTGCTCTTTTTTCCATCAGATCACTGGATGTCGATGCGGCGGCTCTTGGGCTGCGGCGCGTTGTCAAGCTTGGGCAGCTTGACCGAGAGCACGCCGTTTTCAAAGTGGGCGGTGATATCCTCCTGGCGCACGCCCTCGATGTTGAAGGCGCGCTGGAACCGGCCGGAGCGGCGCTCGCAGTAGAGATAGTTCTCCTCCTCGCGGCGGGTCTCGGTGTTCATGTCCGCGGCGATGGTCAGCACGTCGTGGTCGATGGTCAGATCGATGTGATCCTGCTCCACACCGGGCAGATCGGCCTTGAGGGTGTAGGCGTCCGGATCCTCCTTGATGTCAACCCGGAATCCATTGTTTCCGAAAAAGTCGCCCATGTCGAAGAAGGGGCGCAGGAAAGCGTCGTCAAAAAAGCTGTTGCTCATAGCGGGATGGTTGTTGCGGTGGCTGCGGAAAGGAATCAGACCGGACATACTCAAAACCTCCTTGTGTTGGATGTGGGTGGTCGTCCTCGGGAGGAAGCCCTCCCTCGGTTTGCAAGCTCAGTATAGCGTATAGATCAAAGAAAGTCAAAGTTAGATAAGGTCAGAATTGACGGTTCTGCAGGGCTTTTCCCCACAAAATCGGGCTCTTGGTCGTTTTCTCTGACCTTTCCTTACGTTTGCGCGCTGGCCATCGCTTCGATATAATGAGCGGATAGAGGAGGCGAGGTTCATGGACTCATCCGTTGTGCACATCCTGGGCGCGTCGGGTTCGGGCACGTCTACCCTGGGCCGGGCGATGGCCGAGCAATGGGGGTACGCTTGGCTGGATACCGATGATTTCTTTTGGCAGCCCACGGACCCGCCCTATGCGCAGCCCCGGCCGGTGGCGGAGCGGATCGATCGCCTGCGCGCGGCGATCGCCGCCGCGCCGCGCTGCGCCATCAGCGGCTCGCTGTGCGGTTGGGGGGAATGCTTCATCCCGCAGCTCACCCTGACGGTCTGGCTGCAGACGCCCACAGCGGTGCGGCTGGCGCGCCTGCGGACGCGGGAGGCTGCGGCCTTTGGCGCGCGCATCGCACCGGGCGGGGATATGCACGAGGCCCATGAGCGGTTCATCGCCTGGGCGGCGACCTATGACACCGCCGGGCCGCAGACCCGATCGGTCGCCCGGCATGCGGCCTGGACGGCGCAACTGCCCTGCCCGGTGCTGCGGCTGGACGGCACCGAGCCGCCGCAGGTCAATCTGGCCCGCATCCGGCAGGCCTTGGATCGGGCGAGGGGCGACGCGCATCCCCTCTGATCCGCGTCCATGCGATGCAAGGCGCCGCTGAAGGGGCGCGGATGGAGAAACACCCCGCGAGCATAAGCTCGCGGGGTGTTTCTCGCGGCGGGTTTTAGAGCACCCGCTCGCTGATCATGCGGCAGATCGCGGTGACGTCCGCCTGGGCGTCAAACTCGAACTTGACCTGACCCAGGCCGCTGAACCACAGGTCCAGCTCGCTGTCCAGGTCCATGTTTCCGGCGGTTTCCACCGAGAAGGCCTGGATGCGGCTGTAGGGAAGGGAGCTGAAGTCCTTTTTCTTGCCCGTCAGGCCCTGCACATCGATGGCGATGATGCGCTTATCGGTAAAGACGATGCCGTCGCGCACCGACTGATAGGCCAGCAGCGCCCGCTCCTCCGGGATGAGCATCGGGGTGATCCAATCGATGAAGGCCGCGGTGTCCACAGGTTTGAGCTTGAGGAAGATGGCGTTGCTAAAGTCGATCATGTCGCGCGCTCCTTTATTTGACGGTGATCAGTTCGTACTCCTGGGTGCCCAGGCCGACCTGCTCCAGGGCCTTGAGCTGGATGAAGGGGTCCTTGCCGTGGAGCTGCTCGAACAGGTGGCCGTGGCCGGAGAGCTTCATGCCCTGGGGGATGCCCACAGGAATCAGGTCCTCGATCTTGATGGCGTCGATGCTGGCCCGCTCGATGGCCACGATGTCATCGCTGGCCATGATGCCGATATCGGGCACCAGGGCCGGGGTGGTCATGCCCCAGCAGTCGCACAGGGCGGTGATGGCGGTCAGCACGTTGATATAGTATACCTGACCCGGGGCGAAGGTGTCCAGCACGGCCTTGGTGCACACCGCCATGCCCATCTGGAAATCAGCGTAATCATGGCTGTCCAGGGTGATGGCCTGGCGGGGGCAGACCTTCAGGCAGTGCTGGCACATGGTGCAGTGGTGATAGTTGACCTCGTAAACGCCGCCCTTGCCCGGTTCGCTGAAGGAGTTGGCGTGGTGGTTGCAGGCGGGGATGCACAGCCCGCAGTGGATGCACTTGTCCTTGTCCCACACCAGGCCGCCCTCCAGGGAGTGGATCTCATGGCGGGTGCGGTCGGTCACGCAGCCCATGGCGATGTTCTTGCACGCCCCGCCGAACCCGCAGGAGCCGTGGCCCTTAACGTGGGAGAAGTCGATCATCATGTCCGCGTCGTGGATCAGGCCGGCCACGTCCACGTGTTTGAGGCCCTTATAGTCCACATGCTTGGTGTAGAAGTACTTGCCGGTGTAGCTGCAGTCATCCAGCACCGGGCAGCCCAGGTTGCTCTCGGTGTAACCCCGGCGCTCGGGGTGGCGCTGGTAGACATAGTGGTCGGTGATGAAGCAGTCGCCGCCGTTCTCGGTGATGAAGTCCACCAGCTTGCGCACAAAGACCGGGGGAATGGTGGAGTAGGTGACCCCGTCGCCCACGTGCATCTTGATGGCGACGGTCTTGCCCTTGACCTTCTCGGCCAGGCCGGTTTTCTGGAGCATGCGGGAGAATTTCTCCGGCAGGGTTTGGGTGGCCTCATAGCGGGAGTAAGCCATCGGGGCGAACAGGACATTGGATGCCATCGTAATCATACCTCCTATTATTGCGTCAAATTATTTTTCGCCCAGCACGGCCTCAACTTTGGGCAGCAGCTGGCGGATCTGCAGTTTTTGGGGACATTTGCGCTCGCACAGGCCGCAGTGCTTGCAGGCGGAGAAGGTCTTGCCATCTTTCTGGCGGTACTTGCGCATCTCTTCCTTGGCGTGGTCGGTCAGACCGTAGACGTTGTGGTCGGTATAGAAGCCGAAAATTTTGGGGATGTCGATGCCCGCCGGGCAGGGTTGGCAGTAGGCGCAGCCGGTGCAGTAGAGCTCGCTGAACTTGTGCAGCTGCTCGAGGGACTGGCCCAACTGGGCCCACTCCCCCTCGGAGAGCAGGGCCGGATCGCTGGCCACCTGCACATTCTGATCCACCATGTCGGCGGTCTGCATGCCCGAGAGCGCGCAGCAGACGTTGGGATTGCCCAGCACGAACTTGAAGGCCAGCTCGTAGGTGGCGATGGCGGGCTTGCCCGTCAGCTTGGTGTACAGATCCGTGGGCGCGGCCAGGCGGCCGCCGCCCACCGGGCCCATCACCACGATCCCCAGCCCCTTACCCGCAGCGTAGGCGATCATCTGCTCGTTCTTGCGGTCCAGCAGGTTGTACTGCAGCAGCAGGGTCTCCATGGGCACGCCCTCGGCCTCGGCGGTGTCGATGATGTAGCGGATCGCCTCGGGGTCGTCGTGGAAGGAGAAGGAGATGTGCCGGATCAACCCTTCCTGCTTGGCCTTGCGAGCTTCCTCGAGCAGGCCGTACTTGAGTACCACCTTGTCAAAGCTCTGACGGCTCATCCCCCAGAAATGGTAGAAATCAACGTAGGGGGTATCCATCTTTTTGAGGCTCTCAAGCAGCAGGCGACGGTAATCCCCCGTCTCCCGGATGGCGTCCAGCGGCAACTTGGTGGACAGCATCACCCGCTCGCGCAGGTCGTGGAAGGCCTTGCCCACGGCGATCTCGCTGTTGGTGTGGCAGTAGCCCGGGGCGGTATCGAAGTAATTGACCCCCGCCTGATAGGCGCGGCGCAGCATGGGGATGGCCTTGTCCTCGTCGATGATCCACTTCCCGTCCCGCTCGATCTCGGGCAGGCGCATGCACCCAAAGCCCAGGGACGAAATCTTGCGCCCGGTCTGGCCAAAGTCGCGGTATAGCATGGGTTCTCCTCTTTTCGCGGGTATTCGGCCCAACTCGCAGGCCGCTGGTTCTGATTATAAGGACTAGAGCTAACTCTATGTCAAGGCTCAATCGCATCGCTTGACAGAAAAACCGGCGCCATGATAAGGTGATCCCAACTGGAGGGAAATGTCATGTACACCATCAAACAGGTCTCCGAGCGCACCGGGCTGTCGATCTACACCCTGCGCTACTATGACAAAGAGGGTCTGCTGCCGTTGGTGCACCGCAGCCAGAGCGGCATCCGGCAGTTTTCCGAGCGCGACCTGGCCTGGCTGGGGCTGATCTGTTGCCTGAAGGACTCGGGTATGTCCATCGCCCACATCAAGCAGTTCATGCAGCTGTGTCTGCGGGGCAGCAGCACCTGCCAGCAGCGCAAGCAGATGCTGCTGGCCCACCGGGAGGAGATTCTCTCCCAGATGCGCCGCCTGCAGGAGAGCCTGGACACCGTCAACTACAAGATCGACCACTGCGAGCAGGTGGGCATCTTCCACATCGACGGGGAGGAGGAGAGCGTATGATTGCGCCTCAACTGCGCTACGGGGATACCATTGGAATTATCTCGCCCAGCCATGTGGCGGACCGAGCGTTCTACGCGCAGGTCATCGGCGTGCTCGAGGGCCTGGGCTTTGCGGTCAAGACCGGCGCGAACCTCTATCGCGACACCTACGGCTACCTTGCCAGCGAGCAGGAGCGCGCGGACGATCTCAACCAGATGGTGGCGGACCCGGCGATCAAGCTGATCCTGTTCGGCGGCGGGGAGGGCGGCAACGAGCTGTTGCCCCTGATCGACTACGAGGCCATCGCCGAGCATCCCAAGCGCTTTCTCAGCTACAGCGACGGCACCACGATCCTCAACGCCATCCACGCCCGCTGCGCCCTGGTCACCTACTACGGCCAGGGCGCGGGCGGATTCGCCGACCTGCGCCACTACGACTACTGCCAGTTCGCCACCCAGATGCTCGCCCCGAACGCAACCGGCGCGTTTGTCAAGAGCGGCCCGTGGCGCACCCTCGAGGGGGGCGCTGGCCAGGGCGTGCTCATCGGCGGCTACACCGCCAACTTTGCCCTGATGCTGGGCGGGGCGTACTTACCTCTGGACTTGGGGCGGGATTACCTGCTCTTTTTGGAGAGCCACGAGCGCTTCAGCGGCGTGGCCGAGGTGAGCGCCTATCTGTCCCACATCGAGCAGAGCCCGCTCATCGACCGGGTGCGCGGGTTGATCTTTGGCCATTATAGCCTCCAGCCCAACGCGCAGCTGATGGACCGGCTAGCCCGCTTCGGCCGCAAACATCGCGTGCCGGTGGTGGCCTGCGACGATTTCGGCCATGGGGTCAATCACGCCATCCTGCCCATCGGCCAGACGGCCAAGCTGGATGCCGACGGGCAGCGATTGACCTTTTGCTGAGCCAAAACGATCTGAGCGGCAGCGATTAGCTGCCGCTCTTTTTTCTGTCTCAGGAGAAAACCTGCGCCGCGCGGGGGCTGCGCGGTCAGCCCGCGCTGAACAGGTCGACGGAGTCCACCCAGCCGTCCACATTGTAGCTCTGCGCCACATCCGAGGGCACGCTGATGTGCAGCCGGTAGTCGTACCCGTCGGTCTGGATATACACGTCGGTGTTGTCCAGGGTTGCGCCGCCTTGCTCGGTGGCATAGGTCGCCCGATAGACCGGGCGGCCCAGCCGCTCGCTCAGGCTGGCGCTGTAGCTCAGACGGATTTGCGCGCCGCCGGATAGGTCGCTCAAGGCTTGCTTGACGGCGGTTTCCGTGTGGTCCACCCCGACGAGCCGCTCCGTGGTCAGCGTGACCACCTCGTCGAACTCGAGGGTCTGCCGGTAGGTACCAGCCTGAGGGTCCTCCTGGCTGAGCACCAGCTTAGCGCCCCGGGGGGACTGCCCGATGACCAGCACGGGCAGTTCGTCCGCATCGCTGTTGGCCGGTGCGTCGGAGCGATCCGTGGGCGCGGGGGTCTGACTGGCCGCGTCGCTCTGCGCAGGGGCCTGGCTGGCCGCATCGCTCTGCGCAGGGGCCTGGCTGGCCGCATCGCTCTGCGCGGGGGTCTGGCTGGCCGCGTCAGCGCTGGGTTTAGGATCGTCGCTGGGCAGGGTGGACGCCGCGGGCGAGACCGGGGGCGCGGTCACCACCCTGGGGGTGCCGCTGGATTCCGGGGCGGCGCAGGCCGACAGCGCCAGCGCGCACGCGAGCGCCAAAACGAACCATATGCGATGTCGATGCATGAAGGGACATCCTTTCTTTTAATAAACTCGATGTTTTCATGATAAGCGATGCGCCCTGTTTTGACAAGCGCCGACGAAAATCCGGGTTTTTTACCCGCCCGTTTTCACGGAAAGCGGATTTCTTGTAAAAAACCAGCGCCAAAAAGCGCGATTGATTGAAACCGCTTCCCATTCATGTTACAATTTTCTTAAGTATCCATGAAAACAGGTTGAGGGCATGCCGATGAAAAAAGTCCCATTCAATCAGATCGTTCCCTTTGAGGATATTCGGCAGCTGCTGGGCAGCTGCCGGGAGCGCTTTGGCGACCGCACGGCCTTTGAGCAGCGCGTCGGCCGGGATCAGGCGCGCGCTACCACCTACGCGCAGTTTGCCGACCAGGTGGAGGCCTTGGCCGCGGCCCTGGACCGGCAGGGCTGGGCGGACAAGCGCATCGCCGTGCTGGGGGAGAACAGCTATCCCTGGGCGCTGACCTATTTCGCCGTGCTTTATCTGGGGGCGGTGATCGTGCCGCTGGACAAGGAGCTCAGCCCCGAGCAGATGGCCGAGGCGCTCACCCGGGCCCAGGCCAAGGTGCTGGTGCACACGCTCACCTACGCCGAGGAAGCCGAGCAGGCCGCCCGGCTGGCCGGCGGGGTCGCCCTGGTGTCCATGGAGCCTCGGGGTCAGGCGCTCAGCCTGCCCGAGTTGGTGGAGCGGGGGATGCGCGCCGTCTCCCAGGGGGCGGACGTCCTCGCCGAGCGACCCCTGGACCGGGACGCGCCCTGCGCGATCCTGTTCACCTCCGGCACCACCGGGCGCAGCAAGGGGGTCACCCTGTCGCAGCGCAACCTGGCGGCCAACGCGCGCATGGCGTGCCAGCTGGTCACCTATCGGCCGGACGATGTCATGCTCTCGATCCTGCCGATGCACCACACCTATGAGGCCATGGCCGGGCTGCTCTGCCCGCTCTACTACGGCGCGTGCGTCGCCTTCTGCCCCGGCCCCAAGGCGCTGCCCGCCTGCCTGAAGCTGTTTGCCCCCACGGTGATGGTGTTGGTGCCCTTGTATGTGCAGACCCTGCATCGGCGCATCTGGCAGGAGGCGGCCAAGCGCGGTCTGGAGGGCAAGCTGCGCCTGGGCATCGGGCTGTGCAACGCCCTGGCGAAGATCGGCGTCGACCTGCGCGGCCGGGTGCTCAGGGCCGCCCGGGAGGGCCTGGGCGGTCGGCTGCGGCTGATCATCTGCGGCGGCTCGGCCCTGGACCCCGCTTTGATTCCGCCCTACCGCGACCTGGGGGTGCAGATTCTCCAGGGTTATGGCATCACCGAGTGCTCGCCCATCATCAGCGCCAACCGCAATCGGTACAACCGCGACGGCTCGGTGGGTCCGATCCCGCCGCTGTGCCAGGTGCGCTTTGACGAGGCGGGGCAGTTGATGGTCAAAGGCCCCCACGTGATGCTGGGCTATTGGCAGGACGAGTCGGCCACCCGGGAGGCCTTTCGGGACGGCTGGTTCCTGACCGGGGACCTGGGGTATCAGGATGCGGATGGCTTCCTCTATATCACCGGCCGCTGCAAGGACCTGATCGTGCTTAAGAACGGCAAGAACATCCTGCCCCAGCAGGTCGAGGCCCCGCTTGTGGCCCAGGATATCGTCGCCGAGGCGGTGGTCAAGGCCCAACAGGGGGAGGAGGGGCTGATGGCGGTGATCTACCCCGAGCCCGCCCTGTCCGCGGGCATGACCGATGAGGCCCTGCGCCAGGCGGTGCAGCGCGCCGTGGACGCCGCCAATGAACAGCTGGCCTACTACCAGCGCGTCCGGGCGTTTACCCTGCGGGACACGCCCTTTGAGAAGACCACCACCCAGAAGATCATGCGCTATCGCGTCTAAAGGAGAGGCACCATGCTAGAGCAAGTGATTCAGATCATCCGCGGCCAGCTGGAGGAGCCCGGGCTGGCCCTGTCCGCCCAGACCAACCTGTTAACCGACCTGCAGCTCAACTCCCTGGAACTGGTGGAGCTGGTCTGCGCCCTGGAGGACGCCTTCGAGCTGGAGGTGCCCGAGAAAGATCTGCGCAAATTCGTCACCATCGGGGATGTGGCGAGCTATCTAGAGCGCCGGTAAACCCGGCGGGGCGAGGGGGAGATACGATGCAGACCCAGCAGGTCTATCCGCTGACACATCCGCAGCAGCGCATTTGGTACACGGAAAAGCTCCATCCCGGAACCGGGATGTGGAACAACGCGGGCTCGCTGAAGATGCGGGGCCGCCTGGATTTCGTGTTGTTGGCCGAGGCGGTCAACCGCTACATCGCCTCCCACCCCAACATCCGCCTGCGGGTGACCGAGCGGGACGGGCAGCCGGTGCAGTATGTCGCGCCCTACCGGCCTTACCCGGTGGAGCGGCTGGATTTCAGCGCCCTGGGCAAGCAGGGACTCTATGACTGGGACAGCCAGCAAAACACCGCGCCCATGCCGCTGATGGACTGCGACCTGTTCTACTTCGCGATCTTTCAGACCGGCGAGGGGGAGGGCGGCATCTACGCCAAGGTGCACCACATCATCTGCGACGGGCTGAGCATGATCGGCCTGACCAACGAGATCATGCAGATTTATCAGGCCCTGCTGGAGGGGACCGAGCCGGTGATTGCGCCCGGGCCGGATTATCGGTCGTTCATCGATCAGGAGGCGGCCTATCTGGCCTCGCCCCGGGCCCAGCGCGACCTGGCCTACTGGCAGCGGGCGCTCGACCCGCCGCCGGAGCCCACCCACATGAAGGTGGTCAAGTCCAAGGAGACCTCGGTGCGCGCCCGGCGCAAAATCTGCGTGCTCACCGCCCGGGTCAGCGAGCAGATCCGCGCCTACTGCCAGCGCGCCGAGCTGTCGCCCTTCTGCCTGTTTCTGTCGGTGCTGGCGCTGTACATCCACCGGGTGACCGGCAAGGAGGACATGGTGATCACCGCGCCGGTGGTCAACCGTACCGGCGCCCACGCGGAGAAGGCCTTCGGCATGTATGTCAGCACCGTGCCGGTGCGCCTGCAGGTGGACGACACCCTGCCTTTTCACCAGTTTGCCCAGCAGGTGGCCGAGCGCTGGTACGCCGCGCTCAAGCACCAGCGCTACCCCTACGACCTGCTGATGCAGCGCCTGCGGGAGCGCTATCCCGGCTTTGAGGGGCTGGACAACGTCAGCCTGTCGTTTCAGAACGGTCGCTTCGTGCGCGACCAGGGCGCTTTCTCCTACGAGGGTCGGTGGCATTTTTCGGGCTATCAGGCCAACGCCCTGAGCATCCACCTGAGCGACCGGGAGAACACCGGCCGGTTCATCATCGACTATGACTATCAGACCCCGCTGTTCTCGGCCAAGGAGATCGACTATATCCACGAGCACTTGCTCAACCTGCTCACCCACGCCCTGGGCCACGACGCCACGCCCATCTGCGACCTCAACCCCCTGCCCGAGGAGGAGTGGGAGCGGGTGCTCTACCGCTTTAACCAGACCGACCGCAGCTATCCCGCCGGCGGTACCCTGGCCCAACTCTGGCGGGATAGCTGCCAGGGCGTGCCCGGGGAGCAGCCCGCGGTGCTCTGTGGGGGGCGGGTGCTGTCCTACCGCCAGCTCGACGAGGCCTCCAACGCCTTCGCCCGGCGGCTGACCGATCTGGGCGTCGGGCCGGAGCAGACGGTGGCGGTGATCACCCGGCGCACCCTGGCTTACCCGGTATCGGCGCTGTCGGTCATCAAGTCGGGCGGGGCGTTCATGCCCATCGACCCCGAGCTGCCGCTCGAGCGCATCGGCTTCATCCTAAAAAACAGCCGGGCCAAGGCGGTGATGGTCTCCCCGGAGGTGGCCGGGGCGTTTGGCGAGGCTCAGATCCCGGTGGTCGTGGTCGATCCCGATGACCTGCCCGCCGACAGCCAGCCGGTGCGGATGGACAAATCCACCGATGCACTCAGCTATGTCATCTACACCTCGGGCTCCACCGGCCAGCCCAAGGGCGTGCAGATTCCCGAGCGGGCAATCTGCCACTTTGTCCACTCCCTGAGCGAAATCTGGGACCTGTCCCCGGGGGTGCGGATGCTGGGCGCGGCCTCCATCGGTTTTGACATCTCGGTGATGGAGCTGGTGCTCTCGCTGATGCGCGGCGGCACCCTGGTGCTGGCCCAGGAGCGGGAGCTCGAGCTGCCCGGCCTGCTGGTGCGGCTGATCGAGCAGAACCAGGTCAACGTGCTGGTGGTCACCCCGGGCCGGATGGAGCTGCTGCTGTCCGATCCCCGGGGCGCGGGCTGCCTGCGCGGCTTCCGGGAGATCGGCATGGGCGGCGACGTGCTCAGCGACCAACTGCTCGCCCGGGTGCAGCAGAGCACCTCGGCGCGCATCATCAATTTCTATGGCCCGACGGAGATCACCATCTGCTGCACCTGCACCGACGTCACCCATGCCAAGAGCGCCAATATCGGCTCGCCCATGCCCGACGTGAAGGCCTACATCCTCGACCGCTACCAGCATCCCGTGCCCATTGGAGTGCCCGGGGAGCTGTACATCGGCGGGGCGGGGCTGGCCCGGGGCTACCTCAACCAGCCCGAGCTGACGGGCGAGCGCTTTGTGGACAACCCCTTCCTGCCCGGGGAGCGGCTCTACCGCACCGGCGATCTGGCCCGCTGGTATCCCCTGGGGGAGATCGCCTTCCTGGGGCGTATCGACCAGCAGGTCAAGATTCGGGGCTTCCGCATCGAGCTGGGGGAGATCGAGAATCACCTGCTGCGCTTGGACGGCGTCACCGCCGCGGCGGTGACCGACCGCACCGACGAGCAGGGGCGCAAGTATCTGTGCGCCTACCTGTGCCTGAACAAGCCCGCCACGAAAAACGCCATCAAGCGGCTGCTCAGCCAGGAGCTGCCCGCCTACATGATCCCGGCCTATTTCGTGCGCATGGACCAGCTGCCCCTGAACCACAGCGGCAAGGTCAACCGCCATCTGCTGCCCGACCCGGCCGACGCGCCGGGCCTGCTGGCCGAGGGCGATTATGAGCCGCCCGCCACCGCCACCGAGGTGCGTCTGGCCCAGCTCTGGCAGGAGCAGCTGGGCGTGGCCCAGATCGGCCGGGGGGACGATTTCTTCGAGATTGGCGGCGACTCGCTCAGCATCGTGCGGGTACTCGCCCAGGTGCAGCGGCAGTTTCGGGTGGAGCTGCCCCTGGACGCGGTCTACCGCGCCACCTCGCTAACGGATTTTGCCGCGCTCATCGACGGGGCGGAGCAGCGCTTCTATCAGCCCATCACCCCCGGTCCGGCCCGGCGGCGCGCGGCGGCGGCCTCGGCCCAGCAGCGCATGTGGGTGCTCAGCCAGAGCTACCCCGAGTCCCTGGCCTACCATGTGCCCCTGGCCTTCGCCTTCCCCGGTCGGCTGGACATCCCGCGCCTGGAGGCGGCCTTCACCCAGCTGGCCAAGCGCCACGAGGCCCTGCGCACCCATTTTGAGCTGCAGGGCGGCAGCCTGACCCAGGTCATCGACCGGCGGCCCCAGGTGCGCATCGACCAGTTGGCCTCGGATGGGGCCTGCCTGCGGCGCGCCCTCAAGGGCCTGATGAGCCCCATGGATCTGACCTGCGCGCCCATCATGCGCCTGGCGGTGGTGCACCTGCCCGAGCAGGACGTGCTCTTCTGGGACCTGCACCATATCATCTGCGACGCTCGCAGCCTGTCGGTGCTGCTGATGGACCTGAAGGACCTCTACGCGGGCAACCGCCTGCCGCCCAAGTCCATCGCCTACCCGGACTACGCCCGCTGGCAGCAGGAGCTGCTGCGCTCGGAGGCGATGCAGCGGCAAAAGCGCTACTGGGGCGAGCAGCTCGCCGGCGAGCTGCCGCTGCTCAACCTGTTCACCGACCGGCCCCGGGGCGCGCGGCCGACCTTCGCCGGGGCGCGCAGGAGCTTCACCATCGACGCGGCCCACACCCACCTGCTGCGGGAGTTCGCCGCCCAGCGCCACGGCACGCTGTTCATGGCGCTCATGGCGCTCTACAACGTCTTCCTCTACCGGTACACCGGCCAGGAGGACCTCATCGTCGGCACCCCGGTTGCCGGGCGCGCCCGGCCCGAGTTGCAGGACGTGGTGGGCGTGTGCATCAACACCCTGCCCATCCGCACCCAGCTCGACGGGGCGATCAGCTTCGCGGCGCTGTTCGACCGGGTGCGCGACACCTGCATCGCCGCCATGGAGCACGGGGATTATCCCATCGAGCGCATGATCGCCGACGTCAACCCCGAGCGTTCGGGGCGCAATCCCCTGTTTGACACCATGCTGGTGCTGGGCCCGGCCCAGACCGACCTGACCCTGGGCGAGCTGCGGGGCAAACCCCTTCAGATGGACCCCGGGGTGGCCAAGCTCGACCTGACCCTGGAGGTCTACGACCAGGGCGACCATTTGCAGTGCGTGCTGGAGTACAATACCCATCTGTTCCACGCCGCGACCATCCGCCGGATGGCCGGGCACCTGCAGCGCTTGGCGGAGCTGACCCTGGCCGAGCCCCTCGGCCGTATCGCCGACCTGCCCATGCTCAGCCAGGCCGAGTTCGATCAGCTGACCCAGGGCTTTAATCAGACCGACGCGCCGGTGGATTTCGGCGCGAGCGTGCCGGGCATCCTGGAGCGCGTCGCCCGGGACCAGGGGGAGCGCGAAGCCCTGGTGGTGGCCGGGGAGCGATACACCTTCGCCCAGCTCAACGCCCGGGCCAACGCCATCGCCTGGGCGCTGAAGGCGGCGGGCGTCGGCCGGGGCACCCTGGTGGCCCTGTGCGCCCGGCGCAGCCTGGACATGGTGGCGGGCCTGTTCGGCATCCTCAAGGCCTCGGCGGGCTATCTGCCCCTGGACCCCAGCTATCCCGCTGACCGCGTGGGCTTCATGCTGCGCGACAGCGGAGCCACGGTGCTCTTGACCGACGGCAGCGGCTCGCTGGGGGCGTTCGCCGGAAAGGTGCTGCGGCTGGGCGAGATCGGCGACCAGGGAGCGGGGGAGAACCCCGTGGACCTGGCCGGCGCCGAGGACCCCTGCTATGTGATCTACACCTCGGGCTCCACCGGCGTGCCCAAGGGGGCGATCCTGCCCCGGCGGGCGATGCGCAACCTCTATGAGGATGTGCGCCAGAGCATCGGATACCCCCAGTGGATGAAGAGCGTGTCGGTGACCACCGTGTCCTTTGACATCTTTGTGGTGGACTGCCTGCTGCCGCTTTTGTACGGCTGCGCGGTGGCGCTGTGCACCGAGGAGGAGCTGCGCCAGCCGCCGCTGCTGGCGGCGCTGATCGAGCGGGAGGATGTGGGCTTTATCCAGACCACGCCCACCCGCATGCGCCTGCTGATGGAGGACGCCTCCTTCCGCCGAGCCGCGGGGGCGCACATCCGCAAGATGGTCCTCGGCGGGGAGGAGTACCCCCTGTCGCTGCTCAAGCTGCTCAAGCGCTACCTGCCCAAGGCCACGCTGATCAGCGGCTATGGACCTACCGAGACCACGGTGTACTGCACCTTCAAGGACCTGACCCATACCAACCACATCACCATCGGCCGCTCCATGATCAACACCCGCATGTATATCCTGGACGCCTACCGCCATCCCACGCCCATCGGGGTGCTGGGGGAGGCCTACATCAGCGGGGCCTGCGTGGCCACCGGCTACATCAACCGGCCCCAGCTCAACGCTGAGAAGTTCCTGCCCGATCCCTTCCGCCCGGGCAACGTCATGTACCAGTCCGGCGACGTGTGCTGCTACCGGGAGGACGGGGAGATGGAGATTCGCGGCCGGGTGGACCACCAGGTCAAAATCCGGGGTCTGCGCATCGAGCTGGGCGAGATTGAGGCCGCCCTGCGCCGGGTTAAGGGCGTGGAGGCCGCCCTGGTGCGGGACCTGGATCAGGGCCCCAACAAGTACCTGTGCGCCTACTATGTCGCCGAGCGGCCCATCGACCAGGGCGAGCTGCGCGCCAGCTTGGGCGCGGGCCTGCCGGCCTACATGGTGCCGGCCTACTTCGTGCACCTGACCGCCTTCCCCCTGACCGCCAACGGCAAGGTCAACCGCCGGGCGCTGCCCGATCCGAAACTGACCGAGCAACCCAGCGCCAAACCCGCCGGCAAGGTGGCCTACACCCCCTGGGAGCGCCGCATGGCCCGCATCTGGAAGAAGGTGCTCGCCGTGGATCAGGTGCTGCCCGAGGATAGCTTTTTCGACCTGGGCGGCGACTCCCTGGCGGTGATCAAGGTGCAGGCGGCGCTGATGCCCCTGGGCGTGGCGCTGCGCACCCAGGATTTTTACGACCTGCGCACCCTTCGCGCGCTGTGCGCTTCGCTGGAGCGGCAGCGCGCCGAGCCTCAGGGCCGGGATCCCCTGGCGGCCTGGAAGGACCGGCCCGTGGCCGACGATCCCGCTCTGACCCCCGCGCCGATGGGGCATGTGCTGCTCACCGGCGCGACGGGCTACCTGGGCGCCCATGTGCTCGACGAGCTGGCCGGCCGGCCGGGCTGCCGGGTCGCCTGCCTGGTGCGGGGCCGGGATCGGGCCGAGGCCCAGCGTCGGCTGGACGAGACGCTCGATTTCTACTTCCCCGGCCAGGGCGCGCGCTTTGCGGGCAGGGTCTATGCCGTGCCCGGGGACGTCACCCGGCCGCGCCTGACCGACGAAGCCCTGCCCGGGGTGGACACGGTCATCCACTGCGCCGCCATCACCGACCACGTGGGCGACGCCGCCCTGTTCGAGCGGGTCAACACCCAGGGCACCGCCCATGTGATCGCCTGGGCGAAGCGGGCCGGAGCCCAGCTATTGCATGTATCCACCGTGTCGGTGTCGGGCGTTGGCTACCGGGGTCAGCCCGAGCGCAGCGGCGTGTTCACCGAGCGGGACTGCTATGTCGGCCAGGAGGATGGGGGCAACCCCTATGTCCACAGCAAGCTGCTGGCCGAGACCCTGGTGCTGGGGGCCGCCCAGAAGGGCCTGCCGGCGCGCATTTTCCGCGTGGGCGTGCTGACCGGTCGACATAGCGACGGCGGCTTCCAGCGCCGCCCGGAGAAGAACGCTTTCGCCAACCGGCTGTTGGCCATGATCCACTTGGGGCTCGCGCCCGAGAGTATCCGCGAGCATCTGCTGGAGATGACCCCGGTGGACGCCTGCGCCCGGGCTCTGGTCGCCCTGGCCAGCCTGCCGGGTCTGCATCAGCGGGTTTTCCATCTGTGTAACCCCCAGCAGCTGTCGGTGGCCGAACTGGCGCGGATGTTGACTCAGCTGGGCCGACCGGTTCGCTTCGCGCCCGACGCGGTTTTCCGGCGCGAGGCCCTCAGCCGGGTGTCCGAGCGGGACCTGCCCGGCGTGATGGAGCAGCTGGGCAGCGCGGATGTGGGCGGAAAGATTCGCCTGTCCACCCAGGGCACGGAGCCTTGGCTACGGCGGGCGGGATGCGCCATCCCTCCGGCGGACGCGCCCTACCTGGCGCGGCTGCTGGACGGGCTGGAGCGGTCGAGATAGGAGGCGAGCGCATGAACAATCGACCCTATTCCCCGTCCTTCTACGGGGTGTGCGTCGGCCTGGTGGCCCTGGTGGTGATGGGGATCTACATCCTGCGCCAGCGGGAAAAACGCCCGTTGCACCATGTCTTTCTCGCCATGACCGGGGCGATGGTCGTCTGGAGCGGGGCGGCTTTGCTGCAGGGCGTCTACGCCCACGACATGGATATCGCCCTGATCTGGGAGAACCTAACGTATGTGGGCTCGGCGTTCATCGGCGTGAGCCTGGTATTCCTGGGTCTGGCGTACGGTCGCGCGGACCAGGGCATCCCGAAAAAGGCCTTGCTGTTGTTGATCGTGCCGGTCATCACCCAGGTGATGGTGTGGACCAACCCCTACCATCACCTGTTCTACCAGGTCTACTCGCCCATGGGCGGCAATGTGCCCGGCCTGTATTTTTACGTGCACGCGGTCTACTCTTACGTCTGCATGATTACCGGCTGGGCGATGCTGTGCTATTTTGCCATCAAGAACAGCGGTGTGCAGGGCATCCAGGCCTGGTTGATCGTTATCGGCAGTGTGGTGCCCGCGGTGGTCAACATCTGCTATACCCTGGCGGCGCCGGGGTTCAACGTGTACTCCACGCCCCTGGCCTTCACCTTCACCTTGCTGTGCTATCTGCTGGCGATGTTTAAGTTCAACCTGCTGCGCATCGCGCCGGTGGCCTTGCAGACCGTCATCAACCGCATCTCCGACGGGTTCGTGGTGGTGACGCCCCAACTGGATATCATCGACTACAACCAATCTTTTGCCGGCGCGTTTTTTCAGGGCAAGGCCATCTCGCCCAGGGAGTCCCTGACCCAGGTGCTTGTCGGCACCCAGCTGTCCCCGGAGCAGATCGACCTGATCAAGCATCAGATTGATCAGGCGGGGAAATATAACGCGATCGGCACCGCGGAGGTGGACTTTGAGGAGCGCGGCGCGCGCCGGTACTACACCGTGGAGTTCACCCCCATCTTCCGGCAGAACCGGTGCGACGCGGTGATCCTGCTGTTTAAGGATATCACCGAGCACATCATGGACCTGGAGAAAATACAGGCCAACCAGGCTATTCTGCTTGAGCGCGAGCGCCTGGCCAGCCTGGGTCAGCTCATCGGCGGCATCGCCCATAACCTCAAAACCCCCATCATGGCGGTCTCCGGCGGGTTGGACCAGCTCAAGTATCTGGCCCAGGAGTACGACGACTCCATCGAGGACCCCGAGGTCACCCCCGCGGATCACCACGAGATCGCTGGGGAGATGGTCAATTGGCTGGGCAAGCTCAAAGGGCACATGGCCTATATGTCCGAGATCATCTCCGCCGTCAAGGACCAGGCTGCGCAGTTGAACGTCACCTCCCGGTCCTCCTTCCCGGTCTACGAGATGCTGCGCCGGGTGCGTATCTTGATGCAACATGAATTGGTAAAAAATGGCGTCACCCTGACGGAGTCGGTCAACCTATCGGAGAATACGCCGATTTATGGGGATCTGAACGCCATGGTGCAAATCTTGGACAATATTATCGTCAACGCGGTGCAGGCATACGCTGGAAAAGGCGGAGAAATTATCTTGCAAATCGACAGGATACGGGATAAAATTCTTATATCCGTTCAGGATCGCGGGCCGGGGATCGACGAGAAGATCGGTAGCCGCCTGTTTAAGGAAATGATCACCACGAAAGGGAAGAACGGTACCGGCCTGGGCCTGTACATGTCCTATAGTACGGTAAAGGGGATGTTTCAGGGGGACATGTGGTTTACCTCCCAAAAGGGAGAGGGGACCACTTTCTATATTGAATTGCCAAGCACGATCGCCGCCAGAGAAGGAGCATAATTATCCATGCGCAAGAGCCACGCGACCCCCTTATCAAAAGAATTTAAGATCATGCTGGTGGACGACGAGGAAGGCATTATCGACAGCGTCAAAGCCATGCTCAACCGCAACGGATACTGGTGCGTGGGCTATACCGACCCCATGGAGGCGCTCAAGGTACTGGAGGAGGAACCCTTCGATCTGTTGGTGTTGGATTTCTTTATGCAGCCGCTGCACGGGGACGCGGTGGTTGAGCAGATTCGCAGGACCAACAAGGAGCTCTATATCCTGCTGCTGACCGGACATAAGGACATGGCGCCCCCCATCGAGACCATCAAGAGCCTGGATATCCAGGCCTACTGCGAGAAGAGCGACCGGCTGGACCAGCTGCAACTGCTCATTGAGTCCGGCATCAAGTCCATCGCCCAGATGCGCATTATCAAGAAGTTCCGCGATGGGCTCAATTCCATCCTGGGCGCGGTGCCCAAGATCTATCAGCTTCAGCCCATCGGCAACATTCTGGAGGAGATTCTCCAGCAACTATTGCCCATGGTGCAGAGCGCCGACGCGTTCATCCTGGTGGATGATTTGCCCAGCCGGGGCCAGGGGGAGAGCAACCGGAGCATCTTCCGCGGGATCGGCCGGTTCAACGTGCCCATCGACTCTTTTACGGAACTGTTGGACCATGAGCTGATGGAGGCGGTGGGCCGGGCGCGCACCGACAGCCGGACCATCCTGCTGGAGGACGGGGTGATCCTGCCGCTATTGGATGAGCACAGCAATGCCATCGGCGCGATCTACGTCTCCTCCAGCCACCTGGATGAGGGCGTGCGGCTGCTGGAAATCTACGCGCGGCAGGCGGCCTCGTCGGTGAGCAACGCCTTTTTGCACTCCCTGGTCAACACCAAGAACGAGGAGCTCAACAACACCTACGCCCAGCTGAAGGTGCGCTATATGGATACCATTGAGGTGCTGCGCCTGACGGTGGACGCCAAGGATGAGTACACCCGGGGCCATTCTGACCGGGTGGCTTACTTTGCGGGCAAGATCGGCCAGCGCATGGGCCTGTCCGATGAGGACATGGAAAAGCTGCGCATCGCGGGCATCTTCCACGACATCGGCAAGATCGGCACCGCGGACGATATCCTGCTCAAGACCGACAAACTCAGCGCGGCGGAGTTTGAGCAGATCAAGCAGCACCCCATCAAGGGGGCGATGATTCTCTCGGCGGTGAGCATGTTCCAGGACATGGTGCCCATTGTGCGCCACCACCATGAGCGCTACGATGGCGAGGGCTATCCTGACGGGCTCAAGGGGGAGCAGATCGAGCCGCTGGCCCGGATCATCAATGTGGCCGATTCTTTCGATGCGATGATGAGCGACCGGCAGTACCGCGCGCATCTGAGCTTGGATCAGACTCGCCAGCAACTGATCGAGGGCGCGGGTACCCAGTTCGACGCCGACATCGTGCGCACTTTCCTGGAGCTGTTGGATCACGACCAGGATCTCTTGGCCCATCTGACGCACCTGTAGTAAACCCACGGTAAAGGCCGCCCGCAAGGGCGGCCTTTTTCGGTTGCGCCCCGCCGGGCGCTTGTCGGCGGGATGCGGCATGGCGGCGCGTCCGCGCAGGGCGTTCGCCGACCCAGGCGCTTGCATCGCCGGGCTCAGGGCAGCAGTCCTCGCTCCTTGGCGGCGTTGATGGCGGCGGATCGGCTGCGCACCTGCAGCTTGGCGTAGATGTGGGAGGCGTGGTTTTTGACGGTGGGCAGACGGATGTCCAGCGCCTGGCTGATTTGCTGGTTGCTCATCCCCTGGGCCAATAGCTCCAGCACCCGGCGCTCCGCCGGGGTCAGACGGGGCGCTGGGCGTTGGGCTGTGCGCCCATAGGCGGGGTACGCCTGGGTGCAGCGCTGCGCCGCGTCGCGCACTGCGCGGCGGTATGCCGGGTCGAGTGCGTCGGTGCGGTATTGACGCAGCAATCCCAAAGCCAACGGTCCCTCGTCGGCAAAAACCCGCACATAGCCCAGGCGCTGCCCGACGCTGAGCGCCTCGCTCAGGGTTTGCTGGGCCAGCGTTCGTTCGCCCAGGCGATCCAGACAGGCCGCCTGCAGCAGCTGGGCGTGGATGCGGGGCAGCACCCGCTGGCCCGCTCGGTGGAAACTCGACAGCCGCGTCAGCAGCACCAGGGCCCGGTCGGGTTGGCCCTGTATCAGCTCGATCTTGGCCTTGATGGTGAAGGCGTCGGCGCAGAGCACGTGAAGGGGCGCGGTGTCATCCGGCGCGCCCATGCGCATCCAGGCGGACACCCGCCCCCAATCTCCCTCCAGCAGGGCGAAGTGGATGCGAAGGGGCTCCAACGCCGGGGGGAGGGGCGTATCTTGGGCCAGGATATCCTCCGCGAGCCGGTCCAGCAGGGCTGTCGCCTCGGGCAATCGCCCATAGGCGCTCAGCACCCGGGCCAGGTGCAGATGGATGGCGGCGCGCAGTTGGCCCAGCTTTTGGGTCTCACACGCGGCGCAGGCGCTGGAGACCTCCACCAGGCTCTGGCTGAGCTGATCGCGCTCATAATGGCAGTGGGAGGCCCAAAACTGCTCGATTCCCTCGGCGATGGGCCCGAAAATCTGCTCAATTTGCCCGGCAAAGAGCTTCTTGAGCACCGGCGTGTGCCGTTGCCAGTGGGGCAGGCTGACTATGCCATGGATCATGTAGGTGTACTGGCGCAGAACCAGGTCGCTCTGCAGGGGCGCGATGTCCTCCTGGCGCTTGACAAACCGGTGATAGAGGCTGACGTCGTCCGGCGCGGTCAGCAGCTGGGCATGATACACGCGCTGGCGATTGTCCAAGGTGGGCGACTGGGCGCAAAGCGCCTCCAACCGTCGCCGCCACCGATTGGCCAGGGACGCACGCGCATTGAGGGTTTCCAGGCAGCACAGGGCGCAGCACAGGCTGGGCTCCTGGCTGGCCTGCTGCTCGGGCACGCTGTTGAGGGCGTCGCTGAGCGATTGAAAAATGTCCAAGTCCAGCTGCTTAAAGAGGATGCGCTCGGCGATCTCGCCCAACAGGCCGGGTTGAGCGGCGCGGGTGCAGCAGGCTAGCGCCGCCCGCAGCGCTCCCTGCTGGAGATGCCACCGGGCGATACGCGCGCAGCGCGCCGGCTCGTCCGCTCGCTCCGGGCAATCAAGCAAGAAGGCGCGAGCCTGGGGCTGCAGGGCGTACCAGGGCGCGTCGGTTTCGGGCAACACTTGCCCGCTGCGCACCAGGTCGTCCAACCGCGCGTCGGTCTCGGGCTCGGGGTGCAGGAAACGGAGCATCTGCCGGGTGAACCGGCCGGCCAGCGCCATATCGATGAGCAGGTCCCGGGTGAGCGCATCCGTCCGTTGCCACAGGTCCCAGGCAAACAAGGGCTGGAGCTGCTGCTGCACCTTTTGGGCGTATTGGGGCTCCCAGCCGCGGTGGGCGCTGTAGACCTGGCAGATTGCCTCCAGGGCGGCGGCCATGCCGGCGGTGTGGGCCATCAGCGCGGAGACCGCTTTGCCCTCCAGCTGGATCCCGACCTGCTGGAAGTAGGCGGCGACCTCCTCCCGGGTGAAGGCCAACTCCCCCTGGTGGATGGCCGCGGTCTGCACCGGCAGGGCCAAGCCCAGCTCCTCGCCGGTTAGGCAGCGGTTGACCAGAAACAGCACCTTGACATCGGGCGGGGGCGTGCCGACGCCCTGAACCGCCAGGCGCACCAGATCCTGTTCGGTGTCCGCGGGCACATCCTCCAACACCACTATCTGGGGGCCAGGACGGCGCTGGACATCCTCCAGGGCCTGACGCATCCGCAGCGCGGCGGGCTGATCCGCCGCGGACAGCTGCAGCCAGTGCACCGGCAGATGCCGCCGGGATAGATGGTCGCGCGCCAGGGTGCGCTTGCCCCAGCCCCGCGCCGCGCCGATGACGATCAGGTTGGCGCCCAGGGCATGGTCCATCAACCGGTCCAGGCGGGGCCGGGGTAAAATTTGGGCGAAGGGATGCTGGTTGCGATGGGTCGGTTGGGTCAAGGGAGTCCTCCTCATGGCGCGGTCTGATTCTGCGCTTGTCTGCGGTATTGGGTGGGGGTCATGCCGGTGACGCGGACGAAGGCCCGGTTGAAGGACCGGGTACACTCGAATCCGCTGGCCAGGGCGATGTCGTAGATTGCCCGGTCGGTGCTCATCAACAGCCCTCGGGCATGGTTGATGCGAAAGTGCATCATGTACTCGGGAAAGCTGTAGCCGGTCTGCTGGTTGAACAGCCGGGAGAGATAGTAGTGGGACAGGCCCAGGGCCTGGGCGGCGGACTGCAGGGTGATATCCTGATCATAGTTCTGAGCGATGTAGGTCAGCGCTTGCTGCAGCAGGCTGGTGCGCTGAGGCCCCTGGGAGGCCATGACGCCGGTCTTCTCCGCCATCAGGGCCAGCAGGGCGGTCATATACCCGCTGATGCGCAGCTCACCCGCGCGATCCTCGAAGATGCGGTCGATCAGCAGCGACAATTCCTGGCGCTCTTGGATGGTACAATCGGTTAGGTATGGCATACCCAACTCTTTTTTTCGGATATGATCGGAAAACTGGGGCACCAGTTCGGGCTCGAAGATGCACATGAAGTATCGGCCCGGCTCCCGGGTGGCGTAGGAGTGCAGCTGGTGGCTCAGCGCCAGGGACAGCTCGCCCGCTCGCAGCAGGTGGCTGGTCCCTTGAATATGCGCCTCCATGGCCCCCTCCACCACGTAGATCAGCTCATACTGCCGATGTAGGTGGGGGATAAAGGTCAGGGCGTTGAGGGTGGAGCGGCGAAAATGCGGCTGCTGCTCGTCCTCGAAGATTTCATAGCTGCCGTTGAACATAGGCGCGGCCTCCTGTTCGTCAATAGGATTATTTTATCAGCAAGCGCAAGAATTGTCTATAAATGGTTGGGAAGTGTCGCGCTTTTTTCCGGCGGCTATGGTATCATGTAGGCGCAATCTGAGGATATGAGGAGGTCCATTTTCATGGCTTATCGCTCTGCAATTATCGGCTATGGCGGCATGGGCAGCTGGCATCACCAGAATATCAAAGAAAAGGTGCCCCAGATCGAGGTCGTCGGCGCGTGGGATGTGCGCCCGGAGCGCCTGCAGGTCGCGCAGGAGAATGGTCTGTACGCCTATGGCTCCCTGGAGGAGCTGTTGAATGACGAGCGGATCGACCTGGTCACTGTCGCCACCCCCAACAACTTCCACAAGGACCTGTCCATCGCCTGCATGCGCCACGGCAAGAACGTGGTCTGCGAGAAGCCCGTGACCATGAACGCCGCGGAGCTCGAGCAGGTCATCGCCGTCCAGCAGGAGACCGGCAAGCTTTTCTCGGTCCACCAGAACCGCCGCTGGGACAAGGACTACCGCATGATCAAGAAAATCTATGACGAGCGGATCTTGGGCAAGCCCTACATGATCGAGACCCGGGTGCAGGGCTCCCGCCAAGTGATGCACGCCTGGCGCGGCTACAAGGTCAACGGCGGCGGCATGCTGCTGGACTGGGGCGTGCACCTGATCGACCAGGTGATGATGATGATCCCCTGCCCGGTGGTGTCGGTCTACGCCAACCTGTTCGAGATCGACTCCAAGGAGGTGGACGACAACTTCAAGGCCATCCTGCGCTTTGAGGACCGCACCAGCGTGCTGGTGGAGGTGTCGATGAATTGCTTCATCACCCAGCCCCGCTGGCACATGTCCTGCGAGGACGGCACCGTGCGCATCGACGACTGGAGCCTGAAGGGCGACATGGTGCGCCTGGCCTGCGAGGACGAGATGGCCTGGGAGGACGTCATCGTCTACACCGAGGCCGGCCCCACCCGGTCGATGGCGCCCCGGCCCAAGGATACCGAGGAGCATCTGCCCCTGCCCGAGGTGCAGTCCGACTGGAGCGAGTACTATCAGAACATCTGCGGCGTGCTCGACGGCACCGCCGAGCTGATCGTCAAGCCCGAGCAGGCCCTGCGGGTGATGCGCGTGGTGGACGCGATCTTCCAGTCCGAGCAGGAGGGGCGCTCGATCCAGTGCCGCATCTGACGGATGGTCAACGCGAGGGGCCCGGTATCCGGCGCCCCTCTTTTTTCAAACGATGGAGGTGCAAACAATGAAAAAGGTCTTGATTTTCCAAGGTGGATGGGATGGCCACGAGCCCCAGCTGGTGTCCGCGCGCTTTGCCCGGCTGCTGCGCGAGCAGGGCTATGAGGTGGACGTGGAGGATAACCAGGAGCGCCTGGGCGACCTGGATTATCTGATGAGCCTGGACTTGATCGTCGCCTGCTGGACCATGGGCGAGATCAAGCGGGAGTACACCGCCAACATCTGCAAGGCGGTGGGCGCGGGCGTTGGCCTGGCGGGCTGCCACGGCGGCATGTGCGACGCCTTCCGGCAGGATACCGAGTGGCAGTTCATGACCGGCGGCCAGTGGGTCAGCCACCCCGGCGGCGACGGCATCCACTACATGGTCAATATCCAGAGCAAGTCCAACCCCATCACCCAGGGCCTGGAGGACTTCGAGGTGGTCAGCGAGCACTACTACCTGCACGTGGACCCCGCCATCGAGGTGCTGGCCACCACCCGTTTCCCCATCGTGACCTACTACCACATCTCCAACAAGCCCGTGGATATGCCCGTGGCCTGGACCAAGATGTGGGGCAACGGCCGGGTGTTCTACTGCTCCCTGGGCCACCACGACGACGTGTTCGACAAGTCCCCCAACGCCCAGACCCTGATGCTGCGGGGTATGCTGTGGGCGGCCGAGGGAAAGCCCTACACCCAGGAGCAGGGGCTGACCACCGAGCGGTTTGAGAACACCGCCAAGATGTATTGAGGAGCGACTGGCATGGCTGAAAAGATCAAGATTGGTTTTGTGGGCTGCGGCGATATCAGCGGCATCTATCTGAAGAACCTGACGGAGCTCTACCAGGAGGTGGAGATTCTGGGCGTGTGCGACCTGGTGCGCGAGAAGGCCCAGAAGGCGGTGGACGCCTACAACATCCCCAAGCTCTACAACGATATGTACGAGCTGTTTGCCGACCCGCAGATTGACATCGTGCTCAACATCACCCGGCCTTACGAGCATTTCGCCGTGACCAAGGCCGCTCTGGAAGCAGGCAAGCACGTCTACAGCGAGAAACCCCTGGGCGCGACCTGGGAGGAGGGCCAGCAGCTGGCCGCCCTGGCCGAGGAGAAGGGCCTGATGCTCGGCGGCGCGCCGGATACCTTCCTGGGCGCGGGCATCCAGACCTGCCGCAAGCTCATCGATGACGGCGTTATCGGCGAGCCCATCGGCGCGTCGGCCTTCATGGTCTGCCGGGGACATGAGACCTGGCATCCCGATCCGGCGTTCTACTACAAGTTCGGCGGCGGCCCGATGATGGACATGGGGCCCTACTATGTCACCGCCCTGGTCAACCTGCTCGGCCCGGTGGCCACGGTGTCGGGCATGACCCGCGCCTGCTTCGACACCCGCACCATCACCAGCCAGCCCCACTATGGCGAGGTGGTGCAGGTGGATGTGCCCACCTATGTCACCGGGCTGATGCAGTTCGCCTCCGGCGCCATCGGCACCATCTTCACCACCTTCGACGTGTACACCGCCGAGGTGCCCCGCATCGAGATCTACGGCTCCAAGGGCACCTTGTCGGTGCCCGATCCCAACACCTTCGACGGCCCGGTGCGCCTGTACCGGCCCTCGGCCGGCGAGTTCAAGGAGATCCCGCTGCTGTTTGACTACGCGGAGAACAGCCGCGGCCTGGGCCTGGCGGACATGGCCAAGGCGCTGGTGGAGGGCCGGGATTTCCGCGCCAGCTACAAGTTGACCCGCCATGTGTTGGAGGTCATGACCGGCTTTGAGCGCGCCAGCCGTCAGGGCGCCCATGTGCCCATGACCACCACCGTGGAGCGTCCCGCGCCCATGGTGGACGGCCTGATGAAGGGCGTGCTGGACTGAACCCAAGATGGAGGATCAAAAGCACCCGCCGAGCTCGGCGGGTGCTTTTTGGATGTTGGACGGCGCTAAAACTGGAAGAGAACACCCGCCACCGCGGCCACCAGGATGTAGACCACGGGGTGCAGCTTCTTCAGGGGCTTGACCATGGAGGCGCCGAAGAGCACCGCAAAGAGGATCAGGCCCTTGTAGTTGAAAAACTGCAAGGGGTCCCAGGTGGCGATGAATTGCTGCCAGGCGATGACCGAGACCTTGAACACCTCCACCGTCGCCACGGCGATCAGTCCGGCGCTGGCGGGGCGCAGCCCGTAGAAGGCCGACTGTACCAGGGGATTTTGGTTGAAATGGCTCAGGAATTTGGCGATCAGGATAATGATGATGATCGAGGGCAGGATCAGCGCGAAGGTCGCCAGCGCCGCCCCGAACACGCCGCCCACCTGGAAACCCGCGTAGGTGGCCATGTTGACCCCCAGCGGGCCGGGGGTGGACTCGGAGATGGCAATCATGTCCGGCAGCACCGCCGCGTCGAACCAGGTGTACTTGTCGGCGATCTCATAGAGAAAGGGCAGGGTGGCCAGGCCCCCGCCGATGGAGAACAGGCCGGTCTTGAAGAACTCCCAGAACATCTGCAGGTAGACCATCACGCCCGCCCTCCCTTCTGGCCGGCGCGGCGCGCGGCCAGGCTCTTGATCAGAACGCCCGCCAGGGCCGCGAGCACGATCAGGTAGACCGGCGAGATGTTGACAAAGAGCATCACCCCGAAGGTCACCAGGAAGATCACCAGGGTGGGGATGTCCACGATGGCTTTCTTCCACAGCTTCATCACCGCGGTGAGCACCAGCATCGCCACCGCCACCCGGATGCCCGCAAAGGCGTGCTGAATCCACTGGATGTCGCTGAAGTTCTGCAAAAACGCCGCGATGACGCTGATGATCACCAGCGAGGGGAACACCACGCCCAGCGTCGCGACGAAACCCCCGGCCACTCCCTTGCACTTGTGACCGATGAAGGTGGCGGTGTTGACCGCGATGATGCCCGGGGTGCACTGACCGATGGCGTAGTAGTCCATCAGCTCGCTCTCGGTGGCCCAGTGGTATTTCTCCACGACCTCCCGCTGCAGCATGGGCAGCATGGCGTACCCGCCGCCGAAAGTCAGCCCGCCGATCCGGCAGAAGGTGATGAACAGCCTCCACAGTTCTCTCACGAAACCACTTCCCTCTGTTTTGTTGACAATGGCCTCATTATACCATAGGGAATCTAAGCAATAAATGGCCCAACCATACGGATTTTGTCTGGAAAGGATAGGAAAGCCGCATAGCTGCCGCCGCCGGGGAAATCCGGCCAAAACGAAAAAGGACCGGCAATCCGGTCCTGCGGCTACTCTTGGGCGGTGTATCGGGTGAAGCTCTCGGGGCCCCAGGTCATCTTGTCGCCCTCAATGGCGACCTTGTAGGAGACGGTGGTGCCGGATGGGTTGGTCACTTTGAGTTTGTTGCCCTGGACGACATAGGTGTAGGTGCTCTGGCTGAGCACATAGTCTTGGATACCCAGCATGCGAAAATCGCAGGTGCCGTCGGCGTTGAAGGTGTACTCGGCAATGCCGTACTCCGCCGCGTCGGCCCGCCAGGTGCCCAGCAGCAGGGCGGTGTCCACGCTGCCACAGGCGGTCATTAGCAGGGCGCACGTCAACAGCAGGCACAACAGCCGGGATAGGGTGCGTCGATGCAAGGGGAAGCCCTCCTCTCAAGACTAGCATTGGTTAACCGCGGCGAGCTGGGAGACCCGCCCCAGCTGCTGGACCGCGCACTCGAGCACGCCCCGATCCTTGGGAAAGGGAATCAACTCCAGCGCCCGCTGCCAGGGCACCCAGGCGATGTCGCAGTGCTCCTCGGGGTTGCGCACCAGGGGGGTGGCCCGGCCCTGGGCGAGGAAGAAGGCCACCTGCTTATACCGGGGCAGATCGTCCATGCGAAAGGCGATGACCTCCCGGAAAGGCGGTTCCAGGTCGATGCGCTGCCCGGTCTCCTCGAAGACTTCGCGGATAGCGGTCTGGTTCTCCAGCTCGCCGGGCTCCATGTTGCCCTTGGGGATGCCCCAGTGGCGGTGCTTCTGGCTGCATACCAGGAGAAACTCCAGCTCGGGCGCGTAGCGATAGACCACCGCGCCGCTGGACTTTTGATGCAGGCAGAGCACCTGGCTGTCCTCGCGCAGCCAAGGTTGCATCACGTGCAGGATTTCGTGGCGATAGAGCACGCCGCCGTCGGGCACGGTCAGTAGCAGCGGCTGGGAAATCCCCCTCAGGCACCCAGGTGGAAAGACCGCCTGCACCTGGCCGGGCACTCGGCCCAGGGCGGCGGGGCAGCGCGCCATCCACGCCGGGCTACCAGGATCGCCCGCGACATGGCCGCGGGTGAGGGTCAGACCGTCGGATACAAAGGAAGGAAGCTGGGGATCGACATCGATTTCGAGAATCTGGCCGAGCATGGTTCCCACGTCCTTTACCCGCTTTTTTCTATCTTAACACCGGATCGAGGCCGTGTAAACCGCATAAATCGGCAACGCGCAGTGGCTTGGCGCATCACTGGAAGGCGCGCACGCCGTAGCGATCGGTGAACCGCTGGCTCGTCATGCCGTAAAGCAACAGATCGTGATAGCGCCCACGGGAGTAAACGCTCTCGCGCCGCGCGCCCTCCAGGTCGAAGCCCAGGGCCTCGTGGAAAGCGCGAGAAGACTCGTTGTAAGCGTACACCTCCACATTGCACTTGTGATAGCGCAACTCATGGAAAAAATAATCCAACACGATCAGCGCCGCCTCCCGCCCGTAGCCTTGGCGCTGAAAATCTGGCCGTAGGGCCAGGCCGTAGCTGAACACGCCGTTTCGCGGGTCCGTGTGGGTGATGCAGATCGAGCCCATGACCTGCCCGGTCAGGCTGGTGATCATCAGGGTGTACTGATCCTGCTGGGGCATCTGCTCGCTGTGTTCCTGCTGCCGCCGGGCCAACGCGGCCTCGGGAAAGGGGGCGTAGAGCCGGTCGCAGAGCCAATCCCCCAGGTCGTCGTTGTCGCGGCGGGCGCGCAGGTTTTCGGTGCCGTCCTCGGGGGTGGGTGCGCGCAGCACAATCCGATCGGTACGCCAATAGCGTCGCTCCATGGCGAAACCCTCCTCGTCAATTGCTGCCCCCATGATACCCAAAAGCGGCAATGCCCGTCAACTCGGTCGACGAGCATTGCCGCAAGTATGGGGTGGGTCCTTTATAGGGCGCGTTAGCGCCGGAGCGGTGGTTTACCCCCACCGCGGGGGGACATCGGGACAGATTTGCCGCGCTTTGGCGCAGCGCACCTCGACAAAGCAGCCGCATTTTTGACAGGTGCCCGACACCAGGTGCTCGCAGGCCCGGCATCGGTCCAGCCGCGCCCGGTAGCGGGCGGGCGGGGCCTTGAGCGCCGGGTCCATGGCCGCTAGATAGTCTTCAATCTGGCGGTACATGGATAGGTCGTCCATCTGGGAGAAGAGGCACTTGCGGCAGGGTGTCAGCATCCCAGGGTGATGCGGGCCACCGAGCAGGGGGGCAGGGTGAAGGTCAGCCGGGTGTGGCCGCCGTGCGCCTGGGTGTCGATCTCGGTGAAGGGCACCGGGTGCACCGTCTCGGGCGCGTCAAAGGTGTTCTTCGCGTCCATGGCCCCGGTCAGGATCAGGGCCTCCTCGACATGGCCCACATGGTCGAGCACTAGCATCTCCACCGGCGCGCTCTCGGTGGCCGACAGGTTGCACAGGGTGCTGGTCACCCGGCCTTGGGCGTCCATCGAGGCGGACTCCACCAGCTGCTCAATGGGGTGAGCGGCGCAGCCGGTGGATCCGGCCTGGATGTCGCTGGTCAATAGCGTGGCGTCCTGGTGGACCTTGTACAGGTCAAAGACATGGTAGGTGGGGGTGAGCAGCATCCGCGCCCCATCGGTCAGGATGACCGCTTGCAGCACATTGATGGTCTGGGCGATGTTGGCCATGCGCACCCGATCTGCGTGCTTGTTGAAGATGTTCAGCGACAGGCCGGCGACCATCGCGTCGCGCAGGGTGCTCTGCTGGTAGAGGAAGCCGGGGTTGGTGCCGGGCTCCACGTCGAACCAGGTGCCCCACTCGTCCACGATCATGCCGATGCGCTTGTCCGGATCGTAGCGATCCATGATCTTGCCGTGGTTCTCGATCAGCGTGCGGATGAACAGCGCATTGTCCAGGGTGCGGTAGTAGGTCTCCTGGTCGAAATCCGTGGCGCTGCCCTTGTGGTTCCACTCGTCCCCGGCGGTGGTGTAGTAGTGCAGGCTCAGCCCGTCCATGTAGCGGTGAGCGATCTTCATGACCGTGTCGGTCCACTCATAGTTGGGCTCGCGCTTGCTGGTGCCCGGGCCGCAGGCGATCTTGTAGATGTGGTTGTCGCCGAAGTTGCGCACATAGGTCTGATAGCGGCGGTAGAGATCGGCGTAGTACTCCGGCCGCATGTTGCCGCCGCAGCCCCAGTTCTCGTTGCCCACGCCGAAGAAGGGCACCTGCCAGGGCTCCTTGTGACCATTCTGTTCCCGCAGGGCGCTCATGGGGGAGACCCCGTCGAAGGTCATGTACTCCACCCACTCCTGCATCTCGGCCACCGTGCCGCTGCCCACGTTGCCATTGATGTAGGGCTTGCAGCCGATCTGGCGGCACAGCTCCATGAACTCGTGGGTGCCGAAGCTGTTGTCCTCCACCACGCCGCCCCAGTGGGTGTTGACCATCTTTTTGCGCAGCGCCTTCTCGCCGATACCATCCTTCCAATGGTACTCGTCGGCGAAACAGCCGCCCGGCCAGCGCAGCACCGGCAGATGGATGCGCTTGAGCGCCTCCACCACGTCCACGCGCATGCCGTTTTTGTTGGGGATGGGGGAATCCTCGCCCACATACAGGCCCTCATAGATGCAGCGCCCCAGATGCTCTGAGAAGTTGCCGTAGACCTCGGCGTGGATCTTGGATAGGGGTTGGTGCGCCTGGATGACATACTTGGCCATGGAACGTCCTCCTCACCATTTGATTTAATAGAATCTAAAATAATATAGCTTGACGTATAACTTGGGTTCATGGTAACATAGGCCTATTGGGATGTCAAGGGCGTTTTGCCGAGGGATCGAAGGAGGGCTTTTCTTGCGGGAGATCGTGGGTACCGATGAACTGATGCAGGTGTGTAAGGCGCTCAGCGCGCCGCTGCGGGTGCAGATTCTGCGCTGTATCCTGGAGCATGGCAGCATGAACCTCAACGCATTGGCTGAGGCATTGGGGGTGACCAATGGTGCGATGACCGCGCACATCAAACTGCTCAGCGCGGCGGGGCTGGTTTCGATCGAGAACCGCAACGGCCGCCATGGGGTGCAGAAGGTCTGCCGGGTGGGGGAGACCCGCCTGATGCTGAACCTGCTGCCCGCCCGGACGCTGCACAACGCCTACGAGACCGAGATTCCCATCGGCAGCTACACCGATTGCCAGGCCTACCCCACCTGCGGCCTGGCCACCCGGGAGCACATCATCGGACAGATGGACGACCCGCGCTACTTCGACGACCCGGAACGGTATCAGGCGGGCATCCTGTGGATGATGGAGGGCACCATCTCCTACCGCGTGCCCAACTACCTGCGCATGGACGAGCGCCTGCTGGAGATTCAGATCATCCAGGAGCTCTCCAGCGAGGCGCCGGGCAGCTGCGAGGATTGGCCCAGCGACATCCATTTCTCCATCAACGACGTGCCCCTGGGCTATTGGACCAGCCCGGGGGATTTCGGCTCCAAGCGGGGCATCTACACACCCCAGTGGTGGTACACCGGGCTGAACCAGTATGGCCTGCTCAAAACCCTGACGGTCAATGCCCAGGGCGCGTTCATCGACGGCCAGCGCATCGGCGAGGCCACCTTGGACCGGCTGAACATCCAGCCGGGCCTGCCGCTGGTCTACCGGCTGAGCGTCAACCGGCAGGACCGCTCCACCGGCGGCATGACCCTGTTCGGCACCGGGTTTGGCAACTACAGCCAGGATATCCGCGTCCGCCTGGTCTACGAGAAATCTCGACTCTAAGCCTTGTTGCGCTAGCGCCGCCGAAGGGAATCCCCCTCGGCGGCGCTGTGCGTCGGATTGCAATTTTCCCAGGGATCGGATATCATACGAGAATGGGGCGATGGGGCATCCCCCCAAGCCGATCAATGAAGATGGAGCGATCCGATGAAAATATCCGTCGCAATGGCCGCCTACAACGGCAGCGCCTATATACGGGAACAGATCGATAGCATCCTGAGTCAATTATCCGGGGAGGACGAGCTGGTGGTCTCCGACGACGGTTCCACCGACGGTACCCGGGAGCTGCTTGAGCAGTGGTGCGCCTCGGAGGCCCGGCTGCGGGTGCTCTCCGGTCCCCGTCAAGGGCTGCAGCAGAATTTCGCCCACGCCCTGGACGCGTGCACCGGGGATATCCTCTTTCTCTCCGATCAGGATGACCGCTGGGCGCCCGGCAAGGTCGAGCGGGTGGCGGCCATTTTTCAGGCTCGGCCCGAGGTGATGGCCGTGCTGCACGACGCCGCCCTGGTGGACGGCCAGATGCATCCTTTGGGCGGGAACATGTTTGCCCTGCGGGACAGCCGGCCGGGATTCTGGAAAAACCTATGGAAAAACAGCTATATGGGCAGCTGCATGGCGTTTCGCAGGGAGCTGCTTCAGGTCGCCCTGCCCATCCCCGAGGGCCTGCCGATGCACGACCAGTGGTTGGGTATGCTGGCCGAGCAGGTGGGGGAGGTGGCGCTATTGCCCGAGCCGCTGCTGCTCTACCGGCGGCATGCGGCCACCGTCACGGTGGACAAGCATGGCAGCCTGGCCACGATGGTCCGCAACCGCGCGCGGCTGCTGGCCGCCCTGACCGCCCGGCGCGGCGCGGTGCGCGCCTATCGGCGGAGGAGGGCGCGCGCATGAACCAGTTTGCCTGCGGGGTTGTGGTATACAACGTCGCCTGCCAGGAGAGTCCCTCCCTGCGCGCTCTGGCGCGCATCCCGAATCTGTCGGTCTATGTGGCGGACAACAGCACCCGGCAGCTGGGCAACGGCGCTTATTGCCAGAAGATGGGCTGGCGCTACCTGCCCATGGGCGGCAATGTCGGGCTGCCCAAGGCCTACAATGCCGTGCTGGACGCGGTGGAGGGGGCGTCGGTCATTGTGTGGCTGGATGATGACACCGAGCTGGAGCCCGCGTATTTTGACGCCCTCAGCGCCGCGCTGGAGGCGCATCCTGAGGGGGATATCTTCCTGCCCCGGGTGACCGACGAGGCGGGCCAGCTCTCGCCCTGCGCGATCGAGGGCTGTCGGGTGCGACGCTGCGCGCCCGGGCAGGCGCCGCCGCCGGAGCGCATCACGGGCATCAACTCGGGCATGGCGGTGCGCCTGCGGGCCTACGCGGCCTATCGCTATGACGAGGGCTATTTTCTCGACTATGTGGACCACGCCTTTTTGCGGGACATGAAGGTCCAGGGAAGGCGCATCGTTCCCTTTGAGGGACGGCTGATCCAGCGCTTTTCCGGAAACGAGCGGGGGAACGCCGCGGGCGCGCGGGCGCGTTTTCGCATCTTCGCCCGGGACTTCGCCCGGTTTTGTCAGGATACCCCCAAGGGCCGCCGGTACGCCCGGCGAATGCTGCTGCGCCGCCGGCTGGTGCTCTGCCTGCGGCACCGCCATCCCGGGTTTTTGTGGATGCGGCTGGGCGGTTGATTTTGATATGGAAAGGAAATACCGATGAGCGGAAATCTGCGACAGGAACTCGATTTGGATCAACAACACTTGTCCAGCCCGCCGGGCACGACAGTGCAGCGCGTGTTGGACATATTGGCGCTGGCGGCCATGGCGCTCTATGGGATGGAGTGCTCGGTGGGTTCCAGCGGCCGCTGGCTGCAAATCGGCCCGATCAGCATCCGAATGATCCTCTTTGCCTTGGCGTTTGTCCTCTCCTTGCCGCGGCTGTGGCAGATGCGCCGGGAAGTGTTTCGGGGCAAATATTTAGCGCTCTTGGTCGTTTATGCCCTGTGGCTGGGGATTTGTTTCTTCCTGGGCGTGAGGGGGGGCAACCGCGTCTCCTTCGCGGTTGCCGATCTCACCAGCCTGATGGGTCTGGCGCTGCTGCCGGGGTTTGTCGCCACGATCGCCACGCCCAAGCGGGCGGCCTGGCTGTCCAGCGGTATCTTCTACGCCTGTGCGGCGCTGTCGCTGGCCGCGGTGGTCATCCACCTGACCATCCCCCTGCGCCTATACAGCGTCACAGAGCTGAACACCTGGATCAACGCCCACAGCCTGGGGGGTCTGGCCCAGCTGACCCTGGGGGTGCAGCGGGTCTACTTCCGCAGCCAGATTTTCTGCCAGGTAGCCATCTTGATCGGCCTGTGGCGCATGATCGCCAAACGGGGCAATTTCTTCCTCAATTGGGCGGCGACGGCGCTGATCGTCTGCTCCCTGGTGCTCAGCTACACCCGGGGCTTCTGGCTGGGGCTGGCCATCGGCTTTGTGGCCCTGTTTGTGCTCACCTTTGACTACTGGAAGCAGTATCTCAAGTGCATCGGTTGCCTGGCGCTGTCGTTTGCGGTTTTCCTGGGGGTGTCCTGGCTGGTGTATCAGAGCCCGGTGGCGTCGGTGGCCATCCTGGATCGGTTCGATTCCCGGCTGGTGGTGCTCGCCCCCAAGTATGAGAGCGGCCAGGTGCTTCAGCCCGGGGACACCGCCAACGAGGACCTGGACGAGGCCAGCATCGAGGCGGTTAACCTGCGCGCCAAAACCATGGGCGAGCAGCTCAGCCTGTGCAAACAGAAACCCATTCAGGGCTGGGGCCTGGGCAAAAACCTTGACGGCATCCGCACCGACGGGAAGACTGAATACACCTATTACGACATGTGGATGAAGACCGGGCTGATCGGCTTGGCGCTGTTTTTGCTGGTGTTCTTCACCCATGCCGGGGCCTACGGGCTGCACTGGATCGGCCGGCTGCGCCGCGGCGCGCCCAAGGGCGCGCATCGGGTGCTGCTGGACCAGCCCGTGGGCCTGGCCGCGGTGTGGGTGGCGGCCTATATCTCCGTCGCGGCAACCAGCTATGTCAACCCGTTCTTGACCTCGCCGCTGGGCATCGCCGTGCTGCTGATGACCGCCGCGTCGGTGGAGCTCTGCCTGAAGGCCAGCAAGGGTCGCTGGCTGCTGCTCAAATAAGGAGATGACTGCCATGCCCCAACTGCCCACCGACGAGCAGGCCTTGGAGAACCTGCGGCAGGCCCGCCGCCGCGTCGACCGCTCGCAGGACTTTTTTATCGGGCTGTACCAGACGCCCCTGGCCTATGCCCTTGCTCCCTGGCTGATCCGCCGCCATGTTCGGCCCAACACCGTCACGGTGTGGATGATCCTGTCGGGAATTCTGGCTGCCGGGCTGATCGCCTTGCCCAGCCGGATCACCTTGATCCTCGGCGCGGCGGTGATCCAGCTGTTCATGCTCTTCGACTATGCCGACGGCGCGGTGGCCCGGGCCACGGGTCAGCTGTCGACCTATGGGCGGGAGCTGGACAGCTTGGCCCATTTGATCGGCCATCCGTTGATGATGGTCGCCTTCACCCTGGCCCTGGTGCGGCTGGGGGAGGCGCCGACCCTTTGGACCGTCGCCCTGGGCGGGGTGTACGGCATGCTGGAAATGTGCTCGCGCACCCTGGTGGAGATGGACGCGGTGGTCGCCCTGCGCGCCGGCGCGGCGGACGCGCCCTCGCCTGTGAAGCCCTTGAGCCCCAAATGGTGGGCCAAGTACATCGTAGATTTTTTCATCATTTTCCCGAACTTTGCGATGGTGTTTCCCTGGGTGCTGGTGGTGGACGCTTTTGCGGGCACCCGTGTGGCGATCGTGTACATGGCGCTGGGCGCGGCGCTGACCGCCCTGATGCTGCTGCGCAGCGTGCTCAAGCGGCTCAAGCAGTTCGTCTAAGCCTGAAAGGAGGCGCGGGATGCGCGTGAATGTCAAGGCCTTGATGGGACGCTTCCTCAAGGGGGAGAAGGGGCGCTTCGCGGGGGACCTGGTGCTCAAGTCCGTCACCGAGGTGCTCAGCGCGGTTTTCGGCGTGCTGACCTTCAGCTTGCTTTCCCGCGCCCTGAACCAGGCTGAGTACGCGGTGGTCAACCAGTCCATCGCCATGAGCGCGCTGTTGGCTCCGGTGATCCTGATCAAGATCAACAACGCCTACTGCATCTTCCTGCCCTCGGAGACCGATCCGTCCGTGGTCAAGAGTCGCTTTTTCTCCACGCTGCTGGTCAGCTTGCCGGTGTGCGCGGCGGTGTTCTTCGCTCTGTTTTTCGGCAGCGGCTTCTTCTCGGGGCTGATGTTCAACTCGCCAGCGTACTCCCCGCTGATGCCCTATATGGCGCTGTACTTCGTGCTGCTCTCCCTGTCCACCCTGATCCAGGATTTTTTCCGGGCCACGGGCAGGATGAAGACCTCCAGCATCATCCTGATCGTCAAAACCGCGCTGCTCACCGGGGCGCTGGCCGGCGCGTTCGTGTGGCCGGACGCCTTCACCCTAACCAATGTCATCCACATCTATTGGCTGGTGGAGCTGGCGGTCTTTGCGATCGGTTTTGTCCTGGTGCTGTGGCGGTATCGGGGCGTCAAGTGCGCCCTGGCCTTCCGCCCGCTGCGGGAGTACTACGCCTATTCGCTGCCGCTGATGCCCTACGTCATCATGAGCTGGCTGAGCAGCTTCGTCGACCGCTTTATGCTCACCCACCTGATGGATCTGTCCACCAGCGGGGTCTATAGCTTCTACGCCTCGCTGCTCTCCCGGGCCTTCTTCCTGAACCTGGTGCTCAGCTACACCCTGTTTCCCTATATCGCCAAGAACTGGAACCTGGGCGATCGGCAGCGGGTCATCCTTTACCTGCGCAAAACCTTCAACCTGGCGGTGTTCATCGCTCTGCCCATGATCAGCGGCATCGTCGTCACCGCCCCCACCCTGGTGGAGCTGCTCGGCGGGGGCAATTATCCGGTGGACCGGCCGCTGATGCTGGTGCTGTGCGTGGGCATGCTCTTTCAGATGTTCTATACGATCTTCTCCTACCTGATCGATCTGTCCCGCAAGACCGCCTGGTACAATGTGATCTTTCTGGTCACCTGCGTGATCAAGGTGGGGTTGACCTACCTGCTGATCCCGTACTGGGGCATGATGGGCGCGGCGCTGGCGACCATGCTCACCTACATCCTGCAGTTCCTGCTGACCATGTGGGTGGGGATGCGCACCGCCAACCTGAGCTTTTCCCTGGAATACCGCCAGAGCGTCAAGGCGATGGTGTGCACCGCGGCCATGACCGCGGCGGTCATCCCGGTCTACGGCGCGGGCGGCCTGCTACGCTTCGCGCTGGCGGTGTGCGCCGGCGTTGCGGTTTACTTCGGGCTGTCTATGGGCTGGAGCTATCTGACCCGCAAATCCATGATCTGAGGGAGGCGTATCAACTGTGAGATTCAACAATGGCTACTGGATGCTGCGCGAGGGGGTGACCGCCCACTATGCCAGCCAGGCCTACGAGCTGCGGCGGGAGGGCGACGCCCTGGTCGTCGAGGCGCCCACCAAGGTCATCGTCAACCGCGGGGATACCCTGAACCTGCCGGTGCTGACGGTGGCCTTCTCCAGCCCCATGGAGGGGGTCATCGCCGTGACGGCCACCCACTTTGCCGGCGCGGCGGATGGGATGCCCCGCTTCGCGCTGCAGACCGAGCCGGTATCGCCCGACATCCGCATCGATGCGCATAGCGCTACCTTGACCAGCGGCGCGCTGAGCGTGCGGGTGGATCGGGAGAGCTGGGGCTATACCTTCCTGCACGGGGATCGAGCCCTGACCGACAGCGGGTGGCGCAACCTGGCCTACATGCAGCTGCGCGACGGCAGCGCCGAGCAGGGCGACTACATGGTCGAGCAGCTGGGCATCTCCCCCGGGGAGTACCTCTACGGCCTGGGCGAGCGCTTCACGCCCTTTGTCAAAAACGGCCAGCGGGTGGACCTGTGGCAGGAGGATGGGGGCACGGCCTCCCAGATCGCCTACAAGAACATCCCCCTGTACCTGTCCAACCGGGGATACAGCGTGTTTATCGACCATACCGAGCCGGTCTCCCTGGAGATCGCCTCGGAGAAGGTCAGCCGGGTCTCCATGTCCGTCAAGGGCGAGCAGATTCGCTACTATGTCATCGACGGGCCCACGCCCCTGGAGGTGCTGGACCGCTATACACGCTTGACCGGCCGCCCGGCCCTGCCGCCGGCCTGGAGCTTCGGCCTGTGGCTGAGCACCAGCTTCACCACCAACTATGACGAGGCCACAGTCACCCGCTTCATCGAGGGCATGGCCCAGCGGGAGATCCCCCTGTCGGTGTTCCACTTCGACTGTTTCTGGATGAAGGGCTTCCACTGGGTGGATTTCACCTTTGACAGCGATACCTTCCCCGACCCGGCGGGCATGATCGCACGCTACCACGCCCGCGGGCTGAAAATCTGCGTGTGGATCAACCCCTATGTTGCCCAGCGCTCCCACCTGTTTGAGCAGGCGCGGCAGAAGGGCTATCTGGTGCGTCGGCCGGACGGCGGCGTGTGGCAGACCGATCTGTGGCAGGCCGGCATGGGCGTGGTGGATTTCACCAACCCCGAGGCCCGTGTCTGGTATCAGGGGCTGCTCAAGGGCCTCTTGGATATCGGGGTGGACTGCTTCAAGACCGACTTTGGCGAGCGCATTCCCTATGAGGGGGCGGTGTACTTCGACGGTTCGGACCCCATAGGCATGCACAACTACTACACCCAGCTGTACAACCAAACGGTCTTCGACCTGCTGGTGGACGAGCGCGGGGCGGGGGAGGCCTGCTTGTTCGCCCGGTCCGCCACCGCCGGGGGTCAGCAGTTCCCGGTGCACTGGGGCGGGGACTGCTCGGCCACCTACGTCTCCATGGCCGAGACCCTGCGCGGCGGCTTGTCGGCGGCCCAATCGGGCATCGCCTTCTGGAGCCACGACATCGGCGGCTTTGAGAACACCGCGCCCGCCCATGTCTACAAGCGCTGGTGCGCCTTTGGCATGCTCTCCTCCCACAGCCGCCTGCATGGCTCCTCCAGCTACCGGGTGCCCTGGAACTTTGACGAGGAGGCGGTGGACGTGCTGCGGCGCTTCACCCGCCTGAAGTGTCAGCTGATGCCCTATCTGTACCAGATGGCCGTCAAGGCGCACACCCAGGGCGCGCCGGTGATGCGGCCGATGATGATGGCTTTCCCCGAGGACCGGGGATGCGACGCGCTGGACATGCAGTATATGCTGGGCGACGCGCTGCTGGTGGCGCCGATCTTTGCTGAGGATGGGCTGGTGGACTACTATCTGCCCCAGGGACGGTGGACCCATCTGCTCAGCGGCCAGGTGCGCGCCGGCGGTTGGCATCGGGAGCGGTACGGCTTTGACAGCCTGCCCCTCTTTGTGCGGGAGAACACCCTGCTGCCCATGGGCGGCTGCGACACCCGGCCCGACTATGACTACACGGAAGGGCTCACGCTGCACCTCTACCGGCTGGGCGATGGGTGCGCCGCCGAGGCGGTGATTCCGGACCTGCAGGGCGCACCGGCGCTGACCGTGCGCGCTGAGCGCCGGGACGACCGGGTGACCTTCACCCTGGATCGCCCCCTGGCTGCCTGGAGCGTCGCCCTGCACGGGATGGGAAGCGAAGAACGACACGTCATTCGATGCGCTGCCGCTGACTGCGCGTCGCTGTCCGTGGCGCTTTGAGCGCCAACGCGCACAAAAAGCCGCCGTCCAGAGGGACGGCGGCTTTTTGATACGGCGGGCGTCACACCAACAGGTCGCGGGAGAGCAGCAGCCCTTTCTTGCGGGCGATGCGGGCCTGGTTGTCGGTGAGCATGACATCCTCCATCTTGGCGACGTGGAAGGGCTTGCCGCTGCCGCTGAGGTAGCGGCCGTTGATGTCCTTGGTCACGTCCTGCTGCACCTTGTCGGGCTCGGCCATCTCCGAGACGGAACCGGCGATGTAGACAACCATCTTGTCGTAGGTCCCGCTGCCGTCGCCGGCGTGCATCTCAAAGCGAATGTGGGCCAACTCATCCATGGGGAATCCCTCCTTTTCCCCATTATAGCCGATTGCGCCGGCGGGGTACAAGCGTCAAATCTGTTCGCCTATTTTTGACAGATGCACGAACACGCCCGGTGTGCTATCATAGGGGGGAGAGAGGTGACGCCATGGCGCGCACGATTTTCCACTGCGATTGCAATGGGTTCTACGCCTCGGTGGAGTGCATCTTCCGCCCGGAGCTCAAGCGGGTGCCCATGGCGGTGTGCGGCGATCCCAGGAGCCGCCACGGCATCATCCTGGCCAAGAACGAGCTGGCCAAGAGCTTTGGCGTTCAGACCGCCGAGACCGTGTGGCAGGCCAAGCGCAAGTGCCCGGAGCTGGTGCTGGTGGCCGCGCATCACGACGCCTACCAGGCGTATTCCCAGAAGGTCAACGCCATCTATGCCCAGTACACCGACCAGGTGGAGCCCTTTGGGGTGGACGAGTCCTGGCTGGACATGACGGGCAGCCTGCACCTGTTCGGGCCCGGTCCCCAGGTGGCCGATCAGCTCCGCGAGCGGGTCAAGCGCGAGCTCGGGCTGACCATCTCGGTGGGGGTGTCCTTCAACAAAATCTTCGCCAAGCTGGGCAGTGATTACCGAAAGCCCGACGCTACCACCGTCATCACCGAGGAGAACTATCGCGCCATCGTGCATCCCCTGCCGGTGTCGGAGCTGCTGTATGTGGGGGACGCGGCGGCGGCCCAGCTGCACCGCTATGGCATCGATACCATCGGTCAGCTGGCCCAGGCCGACCCGGAGCAGCTGACCGCCCTGCTGGGCAAGTCCGGGCACATGCTCTACGCCTATGCCAACGGGTTGGAGGACAGTCCCGTGGCCTCCATCGACGAGCGTCGGCCCGCCAAGTCCATCGGCAACGGCATCACCTTCCGGCGCAACCTGGTGGGGGTGGAGGACGTGCGGGCGGGGATTTTGGCCCTGTCCGACAGCGTGGCCGCCCGGCTGCGCCAGCAGGGGCTCTACTGCCATGGGGTGCAGCTGCAGATCAAGGACCCCAACCTGCGCATGATCTCCCGGCAGAAGGGCCTGAGCCACGGGACCTTCCTGGCCCAGGACATCGCCGCCTGCGCCCTGGAGCTGGCGCGCGCCCACTGGCCCATGACCAAGCCCATCCGCATGATGAGCGTCACGGCCATGCAGCTGAGCGACACCCCCGGCCAGGTGCAGCTGTCCCTGCTCGACCCGACCCGCGGGCTGGACCCCCGGCGGTGCCGACTCGAGCAGGCCATGGACCGCGTGCGGGCGCGCTATGGCCGCCAGGCCCTGTCCTACGCCTCACTGATGGACAACGATATCCTGATGGAGCCCCGCGCGGCCGACGAGGACCGGCCCGAAGGGTGACAGCGGGCGCTTTTTGTGGTATAATGGGCGGACGCCCGGGTGCGCATAGCTTGCCACCGCGCGGCATACCCTAGGGGCAGAACCCTAGAAAACACAAGGAGTGAATCGATGCGTATCAAGCGCCTATTGCCTTTGATCCTCGCGGCGGCGATGTTGCTGGCGGCCTGCTCGGGTACGGTCCAGAGCGCGCCTGAGTCCGACGGCAACCGCAAGCAGCTGCTCTCCGTGGAGGAGACCCAAGCGCTCAGCGAGCGCTATGTGGACCTGGCCGAGCTGCTGGGCTTCACCCCCTTTGAGGATGTCAGCCAGCTACCCCAGGATCGCATCCTGACCTATGCCTTCAGCCATCCCGAGGAGGAGGCCGGGTATTTCGACGCCGAGACCGCCTACCTGCAGGTGTCGGAGAAGGAGATCCAGCGCCGCGTTGAAAAGTATTTCGCAATCGCCGACTTTGCGCCCCATGCGGGCAGCAGTTTTTATGACTTTGAAAAGAAGCTCTACAGCATCCAGGCTGGCAAGCTCAACGGGGATATCTTGCTCAAACCCCTGACCGCCTTCCGCCAGGGGGATACCCTGCTGCTGACCGTGGCGGTTTATCCCGATGTGGGGGAGCAGCCCGATCACATCAGCGAGTACACCATGGCCCGCCAGGGGGACGGGTACGCCTTCGTCTCCATGCGCCACCTGCCCATGGATGGCTGAACGAGAAAAAAGCCGCCGCAATGATTGCGGCGGCTTTTTTGCGCTCTCACGGCGTCAGGATCAGCTGCTGCTGGCGCAGCCAGGCGGCGGTATCCCGGATGGTCTGGCACAGGTCCCGAGGCCGGTACCCTAGCTCCAGGGTGGCCTTGTCGTGGGAGAAGCGGTCGTTGCTCGATAGGGTGTAGAGGGAGTATTTCGTGTAGAGCGGCCGCTGCCTGCGCCGCCGGGAAATCCAGCCCAGCAGGGGCGCCGCGGCCTTGGCCATCCACATCGGCAGCACCGGCAGTCGCCGCCCGCCGCACACCGTCCGGGCGATGCGCAGCACATCCCGCACCTCATAATGCCGGTTGGAGAGGATGTAGCACTCGCCGGTCTTGCCCCGCTCGGCGGCGGTCAGGCAGCCGTAGGCCACGTCCCGCACGTCCACGAAGTCGTACCCCCCCTTGACGCAGGCGGGCAGCTTGCCGGTCAGATAATCCTTGACCATCTGCACCAGGTGGTTGCCCGAGTTGTCATAGGGCCCCAGGATGCCCGAGGGATGCACCACCACCGCATCCAGCCCTTGGGCCACGGCGTCGAGCACCGCCTGGGTGGCCTCCGCCTTGGTCTTTGCGTAGCCGCCGACCACCCAGTCCGGAGAGAACCGTTGGACCTCCGAGAGCACCGAGAGGTGGTCTTTCTCCGGGATGGCGTGCACCGAGCTGACGTACACCAGCCGCCGCACGCCGACCTGCTGGCACAGCTTCAGGATGTTCTTCGTGCCGCCCACGTTGACGGCGTACATCAGATCGGTCACCTGCTCGGAGATATCGATGATGCCGGCCGTGTGGATGACGATGATCTCCTCCCCCTCGGCGTCGGCGAAAAGCGGGCGCAAGGTATCGATGTCCCGCACGTCCCCGCGCACATAGTGGATCTTCGCCTGATCCTGGGCGGGCTCGCCGGGCAGCACCAAGCCGTACACCGACTCGCCAGCCCGCTGGAGCATGCGCACGATGGTGCTGCCCAGGTGGCCGCAGGCACCGGTGACCACATAGCGCTTTTTCATATTTGTACACCTCCTCATAAAAACCAACAAAGTGTTGATCTTTATCCTTGCTTGTATTATATTCGCAGTAGGGAGGGGATACAATCGCCACTTTGCAGCGGCACAGTACGATACTCAACAAAACCAACGCATGCTGTCCGGCGCGCTGGGGATGACACAAAAAGTTCGATTTCCGAAGGGGGTTCGTCCATGAAAGCCACAGCCCAAGACCATCGCACCCGCGTCACCAAGATGCTCATCCGCCGAGCCCTGACAGAGCTGCTGCAAAAAAAGCCCATCCAGAGCATCTCGATCACCGAGCTCTGCCAGCGCGCGGGGATCAACCGGGGCACCTTCTACGCCCACTATACCGACCTGTACGACCTGCTGCGGCAGATGGAGGAGGAGCTGTTGGAGGACTTCCAGCGGGCCCTGGAGCCGCTTTTGCGGACCCGGCCGGTCGCCCTGACCCCCGCGCAGATCACCTCGGGCATCTTTCAGTGCCTCAAGGACAACGCGGAAATCTGCACCATCACCCTGGGCGATTACGGGGATAAGACCTTCGTCCAGCGGCTGCTGGACTTGGGTCGGGAGAAATGCCTGGAAATCTACTCCAAGGCGTTCCCCAGCGCCACCCCCAAGATGATCGCCAATTTCTACACCTTTGTCAGCGCGGGCTGCATGGGTCTGCTGAACAAATGGCTCTCCGGCGGCATGAACGCCAGCGCCGAGGAGATGGCTCTGACGGCCGAAAGCATCATGACCTATGGCATGGGATACCTGCGCACCCCGCCCGAGGCGTGAAAAAAGCGCCCGATCGAGATGATCGGGCGCTTTTTCGCGGCGTCAGTCCAAGACCTCGCCCGAGGACAGGGTCTCGGCTCCCTGGGCGGTGACGGGTTGGATCCATTTGCGGCTGTGGAAGCGGCGGATGCACAGGATGATCTTGGGCAGGTCCTCGCACAGCAGCATGAGGGTGTACACCAACAGGAAGGGCAGCTGCAGCACCAGCCCGCAGACGATCGTGACGGGCAGGGCCAGGCACCATACGCACAGGATGTCATAAAACAGACCGGTCTTGGTGTCGCCCCCGGCGCGGAAGATGCCCACGATGTTGATGTAGGGGATGTTGCGGATGCACAGCTCCAGCCCGTAAATCACCATGATGGCCATGGCGGTCCGGCGCACCTCCTCGGAGACGTTGAACAGCGTCAGCACCGGCGCGCGCAGGGCGATCATGCACAGGCCCACCGCCAGCGACAGCAGGGGCACCACGATGGCAAATCGCCGGGCGTCGCTGATGGCCTGCTTAAAGTTGCCCGCGCCGATGTTCTTGCCCACCAGCACGGTGCTGGCGTGGCAGAGCCCGACGAAGAAGACGAAGGCGATGTTCTCCACCGTGCGGAAGATGGTCAGGGCGGAGTAGTTGTTGGTACCCATGTGGCCGTAGACCATGTTGTAGCCCAGGGTGCCCAGGGCCCACAGCGACTCGTTGAGGATGACCGGCAAGCTGACCAGGTAGAACTTCTTGGCGAAAGCGCCGCTGAAGGTGAACAGCTCGCGGATGGGGGAGATCAGCAGGTTCTTTTGGGCGAAGGAGATGCCGTAGAGCAGCAGGGGATTGATCCAGGCGGAGATGGCCGTGGCCACCGCCGCGCCCACCACGCCCATGGCCGGCAGGCCGAACGCGCCGAAGATGAAGATATAGTTGAGGATCGCATTGGCCGCCACGGAGACCATGCTGGTGTACATGGGCAGCTTTACATTCTCGGTGGAGCGCAGCACCGTGCTCGCCCCCTGGTTGATGGCGATGGCCAGGAAGGAGATGCTGGCCGGGCGCAGATAGCTCACCCCCTGGGCGATGACCACCGGGTCGGTGGTGAACAGCCCCAGCACGAACTGAGGCGCCAGCACGCCCACCAGGGTGAACACCGCAGCCACCGCCATGACGTTGGCCAGCACCATCCCGTAGGTGCGGTGGATGCCGCGCATGTCCTTGACGCCCCAGTATTGGGAGATGAAGACCGAGGAGCCCGAGCAGAAGCCGAACAGGAAGATGTTCATCAGCCAGCTCCACTGCCCGGCCATCCCCACCGAGGCCAGGGCGACCTCGCCCAGCTGGCCGATCATGATGGTGTCCACCATGCCAAAGGAGCTCATGAGGAGATTTTGAAAGGCGATGGGCAGCGCCAGCTTGAGCGTGGGCCTCCAAAAGTCTCGATTTCCCAACAACTTGCCCAGCATATTGTCCCTCCTAGACACAAGATGTTCTCATTGTAGCATCTTTATACGATTCTTACATCGGTCTGTTTGCACAAAAAAATGTCCACGCGCTGCCGAATATGCTACAATGGTGCCATCAGATTTTGCTATGGAGGAGGATCGCCATGTGGCAGGAGAGGATGCGGGTCGCCCAGAGCGCGGCCCGGCAGGCGGCGGCCGCCATCGCGGACCGGGACGCCATCGCCGTGGAGCACAAGGCGGAGAACGATTTCGTCACCCAGATGGACCGGCTGAGCGAGCGGATCATTATGCAGCGGCTGACCGACGCCTTCCCCGAGGATGGATTCTTCGGCGAGGAGGGCGGGATGCGCGACCAGCGGCAGCATGAGGGCTGCTGGATCATCGATCCCATCGACGGCACCACCAACTATATCCAGGGTATCCCCACCTATACCATCTCCATCGGGTATCAGTACCGGGGGGAGCTGACCCTGGGCGTGGTCTACTGTCCCGGGCTGGACGAGATGTATACCGCCGTCAAAGGCGAGGGCGCCTACTGCAACGGAGAGCCCATCCACGTCTCGCGGCAGACCCGGATGCGCGAGAGCATCTCCAGTTTCTCCTTTGCCCATCGCGACCCGGCGCTGCGCGAGGCGATGTTCACCCTGCTGCCGGCGCTGGTGGCGAGCGTCAGCGACCTGCGGCGCATGGGCAGCGCGGCGCTGGATGTCTGCTTCGTGGCGTGCGGGCGCTTCGAGGCCTTTCTGGAGCTGGCGCTGCATCTGTACGATTTTGCCGCCGCCCGGGTGATCCTGGAGGAGGCGGGCGGCCGGATGACCGGCTGGCCCGGTGAGGGGGACTGCAACCAGACCGGCAACGTGCTGTGCACCAACGGTATCCTCCACGAGGATTTTGAGCGGGTCATCCGGGAGCACTTCGTCGCCCCAGAGACCTGATGGAGGCGAAAACAACGCCCCGAAGCCGATTGGCTTCGGGGCGTTGTTTTTTTCAACGGTTCCAGGTGAATTGAAAGTTGCCGCCCTTGCCGTCGTGACTGACCAGGTATAACTTGGCGTTCTGCCCTGTGAAGGAGAGGGTGCCGGTGGCGGCCTCTGTCTCGCCTACGGGGATGCTGTACTGACTGTCTTCTGTGACCAGGTAGAGCTCGCAGCTGCCGGCGTCCAACTTGGCCTGGTAGCTCACCGAGGTGATCGCGTCGGGCACGCCGATGACCTTGGAGCCGCTCAGGCTGACGAACTTGAGGGAGTAACCGCTGGCGGTGTTCATCTCAATGACGCCCACGCCGAAGCTGTTGCCGCCGCCGAGCGTATTCGGATCGAGATTGGCCTCCTCGCGGCTCTCGGGCTCCTCGATCGTGTAGGTGGTGGCGTGGCCGGTATAGTTATAGTAGGTCACCCCCGCAACCAGCAGCGCCACGCTGACGCCGATCAGGACGATGCCCGCGCCAATGCAGATAAAGAAACCCGTGATGTGGCGCTTCGCCCGCCGGGGCTCCCGAGCCGCCATCTGGTTGGCGGTGGCCGGATCCTCAGATAGGGCCGCGCCGCAGTAGCGGCAGTAGAGGGCGCTGGCGTCGTTGGGCACGCCGCACTTCATGCAGATGATCTTCTTGTGGTTGTTGGCCCGGAAGATCAGGTAGATGATCAGACCGATAAAGTTGGGCACCAGGGCGACGATGAAACCCCAGGCCACCGGGGCGGTGAAGTTGTGGTCCCGAGCGTCCTGATAGGCCCACAGGCCCAGAAAAACACTCGAGCACAGCAGCGCCAACAGGCCCAGGATCAACAACAGGACGAAGCCCAGCGTGCAGGCGGCCATGGCCATGCGGGTCCATCTCCTTTCTCGCGCGGGTTCAGCTGTCCCGCTTCAGATTCAGCGCCATCGCCATGATGGTGATCAGTAGGCCCAGGCTCAAGGACCAACCGCCGTACTGTACCAGGGTGGGCAGCACCCACTCGGGTACGTAGGGCAGCTGGATCAGGGCGAAGTGTAACTGGAAGCCGCTGACGTCCTTGAGCACCATCAGGGCGATCTCAAAGGCCGCCACCAGGACCAGCAGGATCATCGGCAGGATGAGTTGGCGTCGCCGCTGCATCCGCAGCATCTTCAGATAGGTCCTGCTCAACAGCGCCTTGGACGGCTCCAGATCGCAGGCCAGGTGCTCGGCGAGCATCCGGTCCAACTCGGGATTGTCCAGCTCTCGGTTGGGATCAAGGTTCGCAGGGCTGTACACGACCACTCACCTCCAAATAGGATGATTCACGAAAATCCGGCTGAAGGACCTCGGCGAGTTTCTTTCGGGCCCGGTGCATCCGGGTGCGCACCGTGGCGCTGGGGATGCCCAGGGCCTTGGCGATGGCGTCGGTGTCCATGCCCGCGTAGTAGAACAGCACGATGGGCATCCGATAGGTCTCCGGCAGCGCCAGCACCGCTTGGCGCACCTGCTCGGCCTGGTCGTTGCGGGCGGCCGCGGACTCGGGCTGCTCCTTCTCCGGCGCGGGCAGGATCGAGAAGCCGTAGTCGTCCAACTCCTGGTGGTACTTCATCCGGGTGCGCATCTTGCGATAATGGCTGCGGTAGGTGTTCAGGCAGATGGTGTAGAGCCAATTGAAGGTGCTGCGCTGCCGGGTGTCCCCGGGCAGCTTGGCGCCCATGGCGGCGACGAAGGTATCCTGAAACAGGTCGTCGGCCTGTTGACGGTTGCCCGTCAGGCGCATACACAGGCCGTACACGCCCTTGCCACAGTCCCGCAGGAGCATCTCTCCCTCCTGGGTGGTCATGGGTTTCCCTCCTCTCGGCGTTGCTCTCTTTTGATGAACGGCCCATCGCCCCGCATTGTTTCAGGCGATAGCCCTTCAAACAGAATTTTATCTCATCTTACCGCGATGGGTTGGCTTGCGTCAACGGCAACCGATCAATAAACAAAAACGCAAAACGTTGACAAATAAATAGATAAAATATATAATTGGTTTATAGAATGAATGAACGGAGTTGAGACGCGTTGGGTTTTACCGCAAAAACCTTGCAGGAATTGGCAAGAGGCTACGCCCGTCAGGGGGAGGCGTACCGCTGCCTGGCCTGCGGGCAGGTGTTTGTCCGCGGGCATGTCTATACCCTGGCCGGGGAGGGGTACAGCGCCAAGGGTGCGGTCCGCGCCCATGTGGCCCAGGCCCACGCAGACCGCTTCACCCAGCTGCTGGACCGGGATAAGAAGGTCCACGGCCTGAGCGGCCGGGAGCGGGAGGTCATGGCCCTGATGGCCCAGGGCCTGACCGACGCGCAGATCGCCCAGCGCCAGGGGGTGACCCCCGCGACGGTACGCCACCAGCGCTTCGTGCTGCGAGAGAAGGCGCGCCAGGCGATGCAGTATCTGGCGCTGTATCAGATGATGGAGGACCTGCGCGATAACCACGCGCAGCCGCCCCAGGAGGCGTTGATCACTCCGCCGGCGGGCGCGCGCATGGTGGATGAGCGCTTTCAGATCACCGAGGCCGAGCGGGAGCAGATTCTGGGCAGCGTGTTTTCCAGCCTGGATCCCCTCAGGCTGCGGGTGTTTTCCGCCAAGGAGAAGAAGAAGGTCGTGGCGCTGCTGCGCATCGTTGAGCAGTTTGAGCCGGGCCGGCGCTACACCGAGCGGGAGGTCAACGAGGTGCTTGCGGCGATCTATGACGATTATGTCACCATTCGCCGCTACCTGATCGAGTACGGCCTGATGGGGCGCACCCAGGACGGCCGGGCGTACTGGCGCATTGCCTGAGAGGAGCATCATGATGGATGTGATCGGAAAACTCAAACCCTTTCTCGACGAGACCGGGCGGGTCAGACAGATGCCCGCCAAGCGAAAAATGCAGAAACTGGTCCTCTGGTACCTGGCGAATCAGCTGCCGGCGGGCCCTTACGCCGAGCGGGAGCTCAACGAGCTGCTGCTGGCGCGGCACACCTTTTGCGACCCCTGCACCCTTCGGCGCGACCTGTACGACGGCCAGTTTCTCGACCGCACCCCGGATGGGCGGCGGTACTGGAAGCGGGAGGATCCGCCCACCCTGGCCCAGCTGGGCTGGGAAGATTAAGGGATCTTCACGCAAGACGCGCCCCGGCATGGTATCCTGGGGTCGGAGGTGAGCGCTTGTGAAACGCTGGATGCGCCTGATGGCCGCGCTGCTGCTGGGCGGGCTGCTGACCGGATGCGCCGAGCCGGCCTGGCGGCGCAACGCCCGGGCCCTGGGCTGGCGGATCAGCGCCTGCCAGACGGCCGGGCCGATCGCCCTGACGGAGTTGACCCCCTTTGCGTGGGACACGGTCTATGTCTTTGCCCCCTACACCAGCCGGGAGCGCATGACCCGGGTGATGGCGCTGGACTTCGCCGGTCTGCGCGAGACGGTCAGCGAGGGGATGCAGCAGGCGGTCTTCGTGCGGCAGGGGCAGGTGGTCTGCTATGTCTACGGGTACACCAGCCAACTGGGCTACGGCCTGGACATGGGCGACCTGGACGGGGGCTATATCCGCATCGACAGCCTCTGCCAGCCCTATTTCTCCCTCGACCGAAGCGGGGAGGTTCCCTATCTGATCTACCGGCCCGACGACGCAAAACAGGCCGCAGGCGATTTGCCTGCGGCCTGTGCTCTTGACTGGCGGATAATTCAGCCCAACTCAGGGGCGTCCACGCTCTGGATGGCCAGTCGCTCCACACCCTCGCACTCGAAGACGATGATCTCGTTGTCCCCGCTGCGCAGCCAGGGCGCGGGCAGGTAACAGGTGCGCTGAGGGCCGCGGTTCCAGTAGCGCGAGAGTACCCGGCCGTTGACCACCACAATGCCCTTGCCGAATCCCGGCAGTTTCAGGTAGGTGTCCTGGGGCTGGCCGTCGATGTGCAGCTGGCCGCGCAGAAAGGTCGGCGTGGTGAAGGTGAAATCCTTCACCGGCGCAAAGCCCAGCCCGGAAAGATCGTCCATGGGCAGGGGATGCACCAGGAAGTGGTAGAGGAACATCTGGTCCAGGCGCACGCCCTCGGTGATGCCCTTGCGGTCCACCATGCGGTAGCCATAGTTGGTGCGCCCCATGTTCTCCACCAGGATGTCCAGCTGCACGCCCTCGGCGGGGGTCTCGATCTGGATGGCCGGGCTGTCCTCGTCGCGCATGTAGATGCCCTTGAACTGCCCGTTGACGTAGATGTAGGCGCGGTCGTGCACGTCCTGCAGGACCAGCTTCTGCTTCTCCCGGGGGCCGGGCACGAAGGTGGCGTAGTGGATGTAGCCGTAGCCCTGGCCCAGCAGCTCCATGGGCTCGGGGGTGGTCAGCTCCCGGGGCATGGACAGGTTGGCCAGGTTGTCAAACAGCGTCGCCGCCTCGGTCAGGGCGATCTCGCCGTAGGCCGCCTTGGGCGCGCGCTCGGGGAAATCCACCTCGGGCAGGGGGACATACTTGCCCAGCACCTGGCGGAAGGCCCAGTATTTCTCGCCGGGGTCGCCCGCCTCGGTCAGGGGGCTGTCATAGTCGTAGCTGTTGATGGTGGGCTGATAGTCGTCCATGTTGTTCGCGCCGTTCATGAAGCCGAAATTGGTGCCGCCGTGGAACATGTAGAGGTTGACCGAGGCGCCCATGGCCATCATGGCGTCCAGGGTCTGGGCGGCATCCTGGGCGTCGCGGGTGTGATGCTCCTCGCGCCAGTGGTCGAACCACCCGTTCCAGAACTCGGTGCACATCAGCGGGCCCTGGGGCTGGTGCTGGCGCAGCTTGTAGAAGGCCGGCACCGGCTTGGAGCCGAAGTTCGCGGTCTTGAGCACCTCGGGCAGGGTGCCGCCGGTGAGCATGGTGTCGCTGGGCCCGTCGGAGGTGAAGCGCAGCACCTCAACGCCCCGGCGGATCAGGCCTTCGTCCAGGTAGGAGAGGTAGGCCTTGTCGTTGCCATAGCTGCCGTACTCGTTTTCCACCTGCACGGCGATCACCGGGCCGCCCTGGGTGGACTGCAGGGGCACGATCCGGGCGATCAGTTCGTCGAAGAACCGGTCCACGGCCTTCAGGTAGGGCTGGTTAAAGCAGCGCAGGCGCACGTTGCTGTCGCACAATAGCCACCAGGGCAGCCCGCCGAACTCCCACTCGGCGCAGATATAGGGCCCCGGCCGCACGATAACGTACAGCCCCTCCTGCTGGGCCTCCTGGATAAAGGCCTCCAGGTCCAGGTCCCCGGAGAAATCAAACTCCCCGGGCATGGGCTCGTGCAGGTTCCAGGCCACATAGGTCTCCACGGTGTTCAGGCCCAGGAGGCGCAGCTTGTGCAGCCGGTCGCGCCAGTAGGCCCGGGGCACGCGGAAATAGTGCAGCGCGCCGGAGAGGATGCGGAAGGGCTCCCCGTCCATCAAAAAGGTGTGCTCGTCATAGGTCAGCTTCGCCATGGCGGATTCTCCTTATCGTTGGTTTATGAGTAGACGATGGCCAGAAAATGCACCGGCTCCTCGCCCACGGCCAGCATGCCGTGAGGGCTGGCGGAGTCAAAGAAGATCGAGTCCCCGGCGTTGAGCACCATCTCCTTGCCGCCGATCATCATGCGCATGGTGCCTCTGAGGATATAGTCGAACTCCTGCCCGGGATGGCTGTTGACCGGGATGGGCGCGCCGGCGGGCTCGGGGTCCACCACCACATACAGCGGCTCGGACTGCTTGTTGATGAAGTTGTACGCCAAGGACTGATAGCTATAGTGGGGATTGCGCTCCACCTTGATGCCCTTGCCCGCGCGGGTCAGGCAGTAGGTGTGCAGCTTGGGCTCCTCCCCGGTCAGCAGCACGGTCACATCCATGTGGAAGCGGCCGGCCATCTCGATGAGAAAACCGATGGGGATGTCGATCCCCCCCTGCTCGTAGGCGGCGTAGGTCGCCTCGTCCACGCCGCAGGCCTCGGCCATCTGGGCCATGGTGTAATCCACCGTATCGCGCAGCTCGCGCATTCGGGCGGCAATCTGCTGTACTTGGGCGTTCATTCAAAACACTCCCTTCGCAAGTGTTGCTGGCTACCGACAGTATAACCTTTTTCCTGAACCCCTGCAAGGGCGGCCTTGGCGGGAGGGGATCGGTCTGCTACAATGGAGGGGAGAAGGAGGCGTGCTTATGCTGACCCATGTGGTTTGTTATCAGCTCAAGGAGGCGACCCAGGCCCACAAGGACGAGGCCCGGGCGCTGTGGATGAGCTTGGAGGAGAAGATTCCCTGCGTCCGCTCGGTGCGGGTGGGGGAGGACGTGCGCCATAGCGAGCGCAGCTACGACCTGGCGCTGATCATGACGTTCGACAGCCTGGCGGACCTGGCGGCGTACCAGGCCCATCCCGCCCACCAGCCCGTGCGGGCGCGCATCCATGAGCTGGTGGCCCGCTCGGTGAGCGTGGACTTCGAGGAGGAATAAGCGATGCGCTACCAGCAGGACTATATCCTGCGCCAGATCGAGATGCTGGCGCGGTTCGTGGCGCGCGTGGCGTTCGGCCGTGAGCCCGAACCCTACCAGATCGCCGACGAGCGAGCGCTTACCGACGCTTACCGACGCTGACCGGCTGTGGCTGCGGCTGATCGATTGCATCGCTCAGGGGGACTACAACGGCGGGGAGAACCTGCTCTTTGAGCGGTTCGTCCCCGAGCCGGCGTTTCTGGCCGTGGCGATGGACTACTACCAGCGCCTGAGCGAGCTGGACGACGAGGAACTGGAGCGCGGGGACTTCGCCCGCGAGGAAATCCTGGACGGATTGGAGAGCATCGCGCGCCAGTTTGGGATTGACCCGGAGATCTGATCCCGTGGTGGGAGAGCGCCGAGCGTGAATCGGCGCTTTTTGTCGCATCATTGTCAGAATTTATCAAGAAAATTCCTGGAAAACTGCGAACAAGCGTTTCAATTTTGGCTGGCTTCTGCTATAATAGAAGCCGTTCCACCGTTTCGATTTTTGTTCAGGAGGCCGATATGGGCGCGTTCAAGATTCATTCAAAATACTCTCCCCAAGGCGATCAGCCCGCGGCCATCGACAAACTGGTCGAGGGCCTCACCGATGGGCTCAAGGACCAGATTTTGCTGGGGGTCACCGGTTCGGGCAAGACCTTCACCATGGCCAACGTCATCGAGCGGGTGCAGCGGCCTACCCTGGTTATCGCCCACAACAAAACCCTGGCGGCCCAGCTATGCAGCGAGTTTCGGGAGTTCTTTCCGGAAAACGCGGTGGAGTATTTCGTCTCCTATTACGATTATTATCAACCTGAGGCCTACATCCCCTCCAGCGACACCTATATAGAGAAGGACTCGGCCATCAACGAGGAGATTGACCGGCTGCGACACTCGGCGACCTTCGCCCTGCAGGAGCGGCGGGATGTCATCATCGTGGCCTCGGTCAGCTGCATCTATGGGCTGGGCAACCCCGAGGAGTACCTGAATCTGTCGGTCTCCCTGCGCCCCGGGATGCAGAAGGACCGCGACGAGGTCATCCGCAAGCTGGTGGATATTCAGTATGAGCGCAACGACGTCAACTTTGTGCGCAACACCTTCCGGGTGCGGGGGGATGTGCTGGAGGTCTTCCCCTCCAACTTGGCGGACAGGGCCATTCGCATCGAGTTCTTCGGCGACGAGATCGAGCGCATCGGGGAGATCGATGTGGTCACCGGCCAGATGACCACCCTGCTCAACCATGTGGCCATCTTCCCGGCCACCCATTACGCCACCAGCCGGGAGAAGATGGACCAGGTGATCGGCCAGATCGAAGCCGACATGTACGAGCGGGTGGCGGCCTTCAAGGCCCAGGACAAGCTGCTGGAGGCCCAGCGCCTGGAGCAGCGCACCAGCTACGACATCGAAATGATCCGGGAGATCGGCTACTGCAGCGGCATCGAGAACTACTCGCGCTACATGGATGGGCGCAAGCCCGGCGAGCCGCCCTTCACGCTGCTGAGCTACTTCCCGGAGGACTTTCTGCTCATGATCGATGAGAGCCACGTCACCGTGCCCCAGGTGCGGGCGATGTACGCCGGGGATTACTCCCGCAAGCAGGCTCTGGTGGAGTATGGCTTCCGCCTGCCCGCCGCCTTTGACAACCGGCCGCTGAAGTTCTCCGAGTTCGAGGAGCGCATCGGCCAGACCATCTACATCAGCGCCACCCCGGGTCCCTACGAGACCGCCCGGGCCGGCCAGGTGGTCGAGCAGATCATCCGCCCCACCGGCCTGATCGACCCGGAGGTCATCGTCCGGCCCATCGACGGACAGATCGACGACCTGCTGGGCGAGATCCACAAGGAAACCCAGGCGGGCTACCGCGTGCTGATCACCACCCTGACCAAGAAAATGGCCGAGAGCCTGACCAACTATTTGAAGGACATGGGCGTCAAGGTGCGCTATTTGCACTCGGACGTGGAGAACATCGAGCGCATGGAGATCATCCGGGACCTGCGCCTGGGCAAGTTCGACGTGCTGGTGGGCATCAACCTGCTGCGCGAGGGCTTGGACCTGCCCGAGGTCTCCCTGGTGGCCATCTTGGACGCCGACAAGGAGGGCTTCCTGCGCAGCGAGACCTCCCTGGTGCAGACCATCGGCCGCGCCGCGCGCAACGACCGGGGCCGGGTCATCATGTACGCCGACACCATCACCGATTCCATGCACCGGGCGATCAACGAGACCAATCGCCGACGCATCCTCCAGATGGAGTTCAACCGCATCCATGGCATCACGCCCCAGTCCATCCACAAGGAAGTGGCTGACGTCATCCAGATGATCTCCTCCAAGCCCGAGGACGAGACCGGCGCGCCTAAGCGCAAGCGCCGGGGCAAGGACGGCCAGGCCGCTGAAAAGCCCGACGTCATCGTGGCCAAGCTGGAGGAGGAGATGAAGCAGGCCGCCGCGGCCCTGGAGTTCGAGCGAGCGGCGGAGCTTCGCGATCGGATCAAGGCCCTGAAAGAACAGCAACGATAAAGGAGATTTACGCGTGGAGAAGCGGATCGAGATTCAAGGTGCCCGCGAGCACAACCTGCAGAACGTCAACCTCCAGATTCCCCGGGACCAGCTGGTGGTGTTCACCGGCCTGTCGGGCTCGGGCAAGAGCTCCCTGGCCTTTGACACCATCTACGCCGAGGGTCAGCGTCGGTATGTGGAGTCCCTGTCCAGCTACGCCCGGCAGTTCCTGGGCCAGATGGACAAGCCCGACGTGGACTATATCGGGGGTCTGTCCCCTTCGATCTCCATCGACCAGAAGACCACCAGCCGCAACCCCCGCTCCACCGTGGGCACCGTCACCGAGATCCACGATTATCTGCGCCTGCTGTACGCCCGGGTGGGCGTGCCCCACTGCCCCAAGTGCGGTAAGCCCATCGCCCAGCAGACCGTGGACCAGATGGTCGATCAGCTCATGCGCCTGCCCGAGGGCACCCGGCTGCAGCTGCTGGCCCCCCTGGTGCGGGGCCGCAAGGGCGAGCATATCAAGCTGCTGGAGGACCTGCAGAAGCAAGGCTTTGTCCGCGTGCGCCTGGATGGGCGCATCTACGACCTGTCCGAGGACATCACCATGGACAAGAAACAGAAGCACACCCTGGAGGTGGTGGTGGACCGGGTGGTTGTCCGGCCGGGCAGCCAGCGGCGCATGGCCGACTCGCTGGAGACCGCGCTCACCCTGGGCGGCGGGTTGGTGGTGGCCAGCGTCGTGGATGGGGAGGACATGATGTTCTCCCAGAATTATGCCTGCCCGGATTGCGGCATCAGCATCCAGGAGCTCGAGCCGCGCATGTTCTCCTTCAACAGTCCCTTCGGCGCCTGCCCGACCTGCACGGGCTTGGGCATGCTGATGAAGATCGACCCGCAGATCGTCATCCCCAATCCCAAGCTCTCCCTGCTGCAGGGCGCGGTCACGGGCCCGGGCTGGCAGAACGTCGCCGATACCTCCAGCGTCTCCTACAGCATCCTCTCCGCCCTGGGGGAAAAGTACGGCTTCACCCTGGACACCCCGGTGTGCGATCTGCCCAAGGCCGCCTACAAGGCCCTGCTCTACGGCACGGGCAAGGAAAAGCTGGAGATTCACTACAAGCGCGACTACGGCTCGGGCACCTACCAGACCGCCTTCGAGGGCGTCATCAACAACCTGGAGCGCCGTTACCGCGAGACCAGCAGCGAGGGCGTCAAGCAGGAGCTGGAGCAGTACATGAGCGAGGTGCCCTGCCCGGACTGCCAGGGCGCGCGCTTAAGCGCCGAGGCCCGGGCGGTGCTCATCGGCGGGAAGAACCTGGCGGAGCTGTCGGCCATGTCGGTGGCGGACATCCTGACCTTCCTGGATACGCTGTCTTTCACCGAGAAGGAGCAGATGATCGCCGGGCAGATTCTCAAGGAGATTCGCTCGCGCCTGGGCTTTTTGAAGGACGTCGGCCTGGAGTATTTGACCCTGGCCCGGGCGGCGGGCACCCTGTCCGGCGGCGAGGCCCAGCGCATCCGCTTGGCCACACAGATTGGCTCCTCCCTGGTCGGCGTGCTCTACATCCTCGATGAGCCCAGCATCGGCCTGCACCAGCGGGACAACGCCCGCCTGCTCAAGACCCTGCAGCACCTGCGGGACATCGGCAACACCCTGATCGTCGTGGAGCACGACGAGGAGACCATGTTGGCGGCCGACTATCTGGTGGACATCGGCCCCGGCGCGGGGGTGCACGGCGGCAAGGTGGTCTCCCAGGGCACGCCCGAGCAGGTCATGGCCGACCCCAACTCGCTGACGGGGCAATTCCTCTCGGGCAAGCGCTTCATCCCCGTGCCCGAAAAGCGCCGCAGCCTCGAGGGTCCCCGCCTGACGATCAAGGGCGCGCGGGAGCACAATCTGAAGAACATCGACGTGTCCATCCCCCTGGGGGTGATGACCTGCGTCACCGGCGTGTCGGGCTCGGGCAAGAGCTCCCTGGTCAACGGCATCGTGCTCAAGGCCCTGGCCCGGGACCTCAACCGCGCCCACACCCGCCCGGGCGAGCACGACGCCATCGAGGGCCTGGAGAACCTGGACAAGGTCATCAGCATCGACCAGTCGCCCATCGGGCGCACTCCCCGGTCCAACCCGGCGACCTACACCGGCGTGTTCGACATGATCCGGGAGCTCTTCGCCGCCACCCCCGAGGCCAAGGCCAAGGGTTATAAGAACAACCGCTTCTCCTTCAACGTCAAGGGCGGCCGCTGCGAGGCCTGCCACGGCGACGGCATCATCAAGATCGAGATGCACTTTCTGCCCGACGTGTACGTGCCCTGCGAGGTGTGCAAGGGCAAGCGCTACAACCGCGAAACCCTGGATGTGCACTACAAGGGCAAGAATATCCACGACGTGCTGGACATGACGGTGGAGCAGGCGCTGGCTTTCTTCGCCAACCTGCCGCGCATCGCCTCGAAAATCCAGACCCTCTACGACGTGGGCCTGGGCTACATCAAGCTCGGCCAGCCCTCCACGACCCTGTCCGGCGGCGAGGCGCAGCGGGTCAAGCTGGCTACCGAGTTGTCCCGACGGTCGACCGGTCGCACCTTCTACATCTTGGATGAGCCCACGACCGGCCTGCACGCCGCGGACGTGGAGCGGCTGATCGACATCCTGCAGCGCCTGACCGACGGGGGCAACACCGTCCTGGTCATCGAGCATAATCTGGATGTCATCAAGGTGGCCGATTATCTGATCGACCTAGGGCCCGAGGGGGGCGACAAGGGCGGCCAGATCGTGGCCGTGGGCACGCCTGAGCAGGTAGCCGCGGTACCCGATAGCGCCACCGGCGCTTGCCTGAAGCCCATGCTGGCCAAGCGACATTGACCCTGTAAGGCGGCGCGCCCCATTGCGGGACGCGCCGCCTTTTGCCCATCCGGGAACAATTGGTTCGGATGCGCGTATATCTTGGAAAGCGGAAATTTTCGCTGATCGATTTGCTATTGCGCCCAGCCCATGATAAGATAATTGGATAGAAGCGATATCTGCGGTGCGCAAGAGAGGAGACGCCAATGCCCACCATCATCATGACCGATTCCAACACCGAGATTCCCCTGTGGCTCAAGCAGAAATATGACATCCCCGTGGTGCAGATGCCTTACACTCTCGACGGGGTCGAGTATACCTACGACCTGGGGGAGAAGATCGACATCCAGGATTTCTACAAGCGGGTGCGGGGCGGGTCCATGCCCATCACCTCGACCTACAGCCCGCAGTTTTACGTGGACTTCTGGCAGCCCATGCTCGAGGCGGGCAACGACATCCTGTTCATCTGCTTTTCCTCGGGGCTGTCGAGCGTGTTCAGCCATGTGGAGATGGCCCGGGAGATGGTCAAGCAGACCTACCCGGAGCGCACCGTCACCCTGGTGGATACCAAGAGCATCTCCCGGGGCGCGGCGCTGCTGGTGTACAAGGCGCTCCAAATGCGCGAGGCCGGCTCCAGCATCGAGGAGATCACCCTGTGGCTGGAGAACAACAAGATGCGCGCCCAGCACTGGTTCACCGTGGACGACCTGTTCCACCTCAAGCGCGGCGGCCGGCTGTCGGGCGCGGCGGCGGCGGTGGGCACCCTGGTCAACCTCAAGCCCGTGCTGACCGTCAATCGCCAGGGACAGCTGGTGGTGGCCGAGAAGGTCATCGGCCGCAAAAAGGCCATGCGCACCCTGCTCAAGCGCCTGGAGGAGCTGGCCGAGGACCCGGAGCACAACGTGCTGTGCATCCTGCACGCCGATTGCATCGACGAGGCCCGCAAGCTCGAGCAGATGGTGCGCGAGGAGATGAACTTTGCCGAGGTGTGGCTGGACTATGTCGGCCCGGTCATCGGGACCCATGCAGGCCCGGGCACCCTGGCCTTCACCTTTATGGGCAAGCCGCGCGAGAGCTGAGGAGGCCGGACGGGTTTGTTCACGGGCAGATGCGCATAAACCCCTTGACAGAGGGGAAAATAGCGCTATAATAAATGAATCATCCGTTCGGCGCCAGCGCCGGACGCACACGATAAGCGCGATGATGGGAAGAGTAAGCCCAGCCGCAAGGCCCAGAGAGCCGGGGATGCTGAGAGCCCGGTGCGAGCGGTTGGGTGGAAGAACATCCCGGAGCGGCGAACCCAAAGCCCTCGGGCAAGTAGGCTTCGACGGGGTTGCGGCCCGTTAACCGCCGCAGACCATAATTGGATTGAGTGGGCTGAAGCTTCAGCCTATTTGGGTGGTACCGCGGAGCGCGCAGTGGATGTGCCTTTCGTCCCATATTTTTGGGACGAAAGGCTTTTTTATTTCCAAAAAATAGACGAGGAGGCGGATTGCATGAAACGGACAGCCTATTGCGGGGCGCTGACCGAGGCCGATGTGGGCCGGAGGATCACGGCGATGGGGTGGGTCGCCAATAAGCGGGACATGGGCGGCGTCATCTTCCTGGACCTGCGGGACCGGGAAGGGGAGCTGCAGGTGGTGGTGGACGCGGGCAATCTGCCCGCCGACCAGTTCGCCCTGGCCGAGTCGGTACGGCTGGAGTCGGTGTTCGCCGCGACAGGGACCCTGCGCATCCGGGATGCGGACACCTACAACCCGCGCCTGAAAACCGGCACCATCGAGCTGGAGGCCGCCGAGGTGGCGCTGCTCAGCCAGGCGGCCAGACTGCCCTTTCCCCTGGAGGAGGCCGGCGGCGTGCGCGAGGAGCTGCGGCTCAAATACCGCTTTTTGGACCTGCGCCGGCCCCAGATGCAGCGCAACCTGCGCTTTCGGGCCCAGCTGGCGCGGGAAGCGCGCGATTATCTCGACCGGGCGGGTTTCCTGGAGGTGGAGACCCCCATGCTGACCAAGTCTACCCCCGAGGGCGCGCGGGATTATCTGGTGCCCAGCCGGGCGCGCCCCGGGGCGTTCTACGCCCTGCCCCAGTCCCCGCAGATCTTCAAGCAGCTGCTGATGGTGGGCGGCGTCGACCGGTACTATCAGATTGCCCGCTGCTTCCGGGATGAGGACCTGCGCGCCGACCGCCAGCCCGAGTTCACCCAGGTGGACATGGAGCTGTCCTTCGTGGACCAGGAGGATATTTTGACCCACCTGGAGGCCCTGTTCAAGCATCTGTTCGCGCGCATGATGGGCCGGTCCATCGCCGAGCCCTTTCCCCGGCTGACCTGGCGCGAGGCCATGGATCGCTACGGCAGTGACAAGCCCGACCTGCGCTTCGGGCTGCCCATCGTCGAGCTGACCGAGCTGATGGCGGATTGCGCCTTCTCGGTGTTCCGCCGGGCCGTCGAGCAGGGCGGCAGGGTGCGGGCCATCAACGCCAAGGGCTGCGCGGGCTTCTCCCGCGGCGTCATCGAGGCGCTGACCGACAAGGCCCTGGGTTACGGCGCCAAGGGCATGGCCTGGATCGCCATCCGGGAGGATGGGGAGCCCTACTCCATCCTGACCAAGTATTTCACCCCGCCGCAGTGGGACGCGCTGATGAGAGCGGTGGACGGGCGGCCCGGGGATTTCATCCTCTTCTGCGCCGACCAGCAGGAGGTGGTCCTCCGTACCCTGGGCGGCCTGCGCCTGGACCTGGCGGAGCTGCTGGGGCTGCGGCGGGGCGGGGAGTTCCGCTTTGTCCTTGTCACTGACTTTCCTCAGTTCGAGTGGAGCCAGAGCGAGGGCCGCTTCTTGGCCACCCACCATCCCTTTACCATGCCCTACCCCGAGGATGTGCCCTATCTGCTCAGCGACCCGGCGCGGGTGCGGGCCCAGGCCTTCGACGTGGTGCTCAACGGCGTCGAGCTGGGCAGCGGCAGCATCCGCATCCACGACCAGCAGGTGCAGCGGGCGATGTTCCAGGCCCTGGGTTTCGACGAGGAGCAGATTCAAGAGCGCTTTGGGTTCATGGTCAACGCCTTCCAGTACGGCACCCCGCCCCACGGCGGCTTCGCCTTCGGCCTGGATCGGCTGGCAATGCAGCTGCTGCAGGCCGAATCCCTGCGGGAGGTCATCGCCTTCCCCAAAAACAAGGAGGCCGCCTGCCTGATGACCGACGCGCCTGGCCCGGTGGACGCCGAGCAGCTCGCCGCCCTGGGCTTAACGGGGGGCGCGCCGGCTGCCCGGACCCCGGCCCAGCGGCCCGAGCGCCCGCGCCTGGACCTGGATCGGGTGGCGGCCCTGTCGCGTCTGCGCATCGATCCCGCCGATCGGGACCGGTTGACCGGGCAGCTGCGGGGCATCATCGCCTTCGCCGACGAGCTGGCGCAAATCGACACCGCTGGGGTGCCCGAGACCGTCTATGCGGCGCCCCTTCAGAACGTGCTGCGCGAGGATAAGGCCCGGCCCGGGATGGACCGCGAGGCGCTGCTGGCAAACGCGCCCCAGCGGCGGGAGGGGTACCTGCTGGTGCCCCAGGTCGTGGAGTGAGAGGAGGCAAACCGATGCAACCCATTCTAGAACAGTCGGTCTGGCAGCTGCGCCAGGCCATGGAGCAGGGCGCGCTGACCGCCCGACAGATCACCGAGACCTACCTGGCGCGCATCGCCCAGCGGGAGCCCGAGGTCGGCGCGTATATCCGGGTCACCGGCGAGCGGGCCATCGCTCAGGCCGAGGCCGTGGACCGCGCGAGGCGGGCGGGGGAGGCGCTGCCGCCCCTGGCGGGTATCCCCATGGGGGTCAAGGACAACATCTGCACAAAGGGCGTGCAGACCACCTGCGCCTCCAAAATGCTGGCGAACTTCGTGCCGCCCTACAGCGCAACGGTCATGGACCGGCTGGATCGGGCGGTGGTGCTGGGCAAGCTCAACATGGACGAATTCGCCATGGGCTCCACCACCGAGAACTCGGCCTTTGGCCCCACCCGCAACCCTTGCGACCTCACCCGGGTGCCCGGGGGCAGCTCCGGCGGGGCCGCGGCGGCGGTGGCCGCCCAGGAGGCGGCCTTCGCCCTGGGCTCGGACACCGGCGGATCGATCCGTCAGCCCGCGGCCTTCTGCGGGGTGGTGGGCATGAAGCCCACCTACGGCGCGGTCTCCCGGTACGGGCTGATCGCTTTCGCCTCGTCCCTGGACCAGATCGGCCCGGTGACCGGGGATGTGCGCGACAACGCCCTGGTGCTCTCCAGCCTGGTGGGCCGGGACCCCAAGGACGCCACCAGCCTGGACCACCGCCAGCCGGATTTCACCCGGGAAATCGAGGGCGGGGTGCGGGGGATGCGCATCGCCCTGCCAAAGGAATACTTCTCCGAGGGCCTGGCCCCGGACGTCGCCCAGGCCGTCCATCAGGCCGCCGCGACCTATGAACGCCTGGGCGCGACGGTGGAGCAGGTCAGCCTGCCCAGCCTCAGGCACGCCCTGCCCGCCTACTATGTCATCTCCTCGGCTGAGGCCTCCAGCAACCTGGCGCGCTTTGACGGCGTGCGCTACGGCCACCGCGCCCCCGGCGCGCGGGACATTGACGCGCTCTACCTGGACAGCCGCAGCCAGGGCTTTGGTCCGGAGGCGCAGCGGCGCATCCTGCTGGGCAGCTTTGTGCTCAGCGCCGGGTACTACGATGCCTACTACAAGAAAGCCCTTCAGGTGCGCACCCTGGTGCGCCGGGATTTCGACCGCGTCCTGGCCGAGCACGATTGCATCCTCGCGCCGGTGGCCCCCACCACGGCCTACGCCCTGGGGGAAAAGGTGGACGACCCGGTGCAGATGTACCTGGGGGATGTGTACACCGTGCCGGTCAACATCGCGGGCGCGCCGGCGCTGAGCCTGCCCTGCGGGATCGACCGGGAGGGCCTGCCCATCGGCATGCAGCTGATCGGCAAGCCCTTCGACGAGGCGCTGCTCTACCGGGCGGGATATGCCTTTGAGCAGAGCTGGAAAGGGGGGCGTTCCCATGCGTGAAGCCTATGAGATGGTCATCGGTCTGGAGGTCCATGTGGAGCTGAAAACCGACAGCAAGATCTTTTGCGGCTGCCCGACCGCCTTTGGCGCGCCGCCCAACACCCAGTGCTGCCCGGTGTGCATGGGCATGCCCGGCGCCCTGCCGGTGCTCAACCGCCAGGTAGTGGAGCACGCCATCCGCGCGGGCCTGGCCACCCACTGCACCATCGCCTCCGCCTCCAAGATGGACCGGAAGAATTATTTTTACCCCGATCTGCCCAAGGCCTACCAAATCTCCCAGTACGACCTGCCCCTTTGCCGGGATGGCTACCTGACCCTGCAGACCGCCGCGGGGCCCAAGCGGGTGGGCATCACCCGCATCCACATCGAGGAGGACGCGGGCAAGCTGATCCACGACCCGGGAAGGGGCACCCTGATCGACTGCAACCGCTGCGGCGTGCCGCTGATCGAGATCGTCTCCGAGCCCGACCTGCGCTCGGCTGAGGAGGCCCGGGCCTATCTGCAGAAGCTCCGGGCGATCCTCCTGTATACCGGCGTCTCCGATTGCAGGATGAACGAGGGCTCGCTGCGCTGCGACGTCAACCTGTCGGTGCGCCCGGCGGGCAGCGCGCAGTTGGGCATCCGCACCGAGATGAAGAACCTCAACTCCTTCCAGTCGGTGACCCGGGCCATCGAGCAGGAGTACGCCCGGCAGACCCAGGCGCTCGAGGCGGGGGAGGTCATCGTGCAGCAGACCCGCAGGTTCGACCAGCAGACCGGCAAAACCTTTCCCCTGCGCGGCAAGGAGAACGCCGACGACTACCGCTACTTTCCCGAGCCCGACCTGCCGCCCATCGCCTACGCCCCGGAGATGGTCGCGGCCATCGAAAAGACCATCCCGGTATTGCCTGACGCGCGCCAGGCGGACTATCAGCGCCGCTACGGCCTGCCCGCGGCGACCGCCGAGCAGCTGACCCTGCGAAGGGAGGTGGCGGATTTCTTTGAGGCCGCGGCCCGGGACAGCGCCCATCCCGGCCTGATCGCCAACCTGATCGTCGGGCAGATTATGCCCCAGCTGCCCGACCCCATCGCGCGCATCCCGGTCAGCCCGGCCCACGTGGCCCAGGTCGCCGAGCTGGCCGCCCGGGAGCGGATCAACAGCGCCACCGCGCGCAGGCTGGTGCAGGCGCTCTTAACGCAGGATCAAGACCCCGAGGCGCTGATCCGCCAGCGCGGCTGGGAGCAGATCAGCGACCGCGAGACCCTGCGAGCCCTGGCCGAAGCGGTCATCGCCGCCAACCCCGGCGGCGCGCAGGATTATCGGGCGGGCAAAACCGCCGCCCTGCAGGCACTGATCGGGCAGTTGATGAAAAAAACCGGCGGACGGGGAAATCCCCGGCTGATCCGGGAAATCCTGGTAGATTTGCTCCAATAGCGGGGGATAGCGCCCTTGACAGCTCCGCTGGGAACGGGTAAGCTGGAGCCGATTTTTCTTGAAAGAGAGGATACATCGATGACACGCACAAAAAAAGCCCGCCTCGGCGCTGCGGCGCTGACCCTGGCGCTGATGTTGACCGCTTGCAGCGGCGCGCCCGAGGCCACGCAGACGCCCGCCGCCTCGCCGGAAGCCACGGCCGAGCCGACCGCGACGCCCACCGCTGAGCCCACGGCCACGCCGACGGCCAGCCCGACGCCCACCGCCGAGCCCACCCAGAGCGCGGCCGCCTCCCAGGCGCCCACTGCGGCCGGGGAGCTCTCCGCCGAGTGGACGGACCAGCAGTTTACCTTCGACGGGCAGAACTATGCCATCTTCTTCCCCTACGAGCAGCTCGAGGCTGCTGGATGGACCTTCGACCTGGCGGATTACGGCCACGCCGACGGCTATATCCTGAATAAGGGCGACAAGGTGACCTCCACCATCGAGCTGACCAACCCCAACTACAGCGAGAAGCTGCGGGTCAACGTGGGCTTTGTCAACCATGGCGATGAGGCCAAGGATATCCTGCAGTGCGAGGTGTGGGGTTTTGCCTGCGAGATCACCTATGGGTTTAAGCGGCTGGACAGCGTGCCGGAGATGACCATCGCTGGGGGCATCACTTGGGGCTCCACCAAGGAGCAGGTGGAGGCCGCCTTCGGCGAGCCCAAGGATGTGTACACCTCCGAGGATCATGGCTATGTCACCTACACCTACCAGGATGAGTTCAGCAAGTACCTCAAGCTGACCATCTTCGATGAGATGGGCGTCACCAAGATCGAGATGCAGAACTACGATTGACGGGGTCAATCCCAAAAGCGACGGGGCGACAGCCCCGCCGCTTTTTGTTCAACAGTAAAGGCCCCGTACCGCTTGGTACGGGGCCACTGTCCCATGGTGCCGGTCACTTCAATTTAAATACCTGCCTCCGGCAGGTGGGCATCCGCTCGCGGACGCTGCCTACGATTGGCCCGAAAGCCATACGCGTGACATTGTCGCCAAGACGACGATTCCCGAAATTGAACTGTAGGTTTTAAATAAAAGTGTGTCGCACACCTCAGGAAGGTTGGTGGGGTTAAATGGACTCGAACCATCGACCTCTACGATGTCAACGTAGCGCTCTAACCAGCTGAGCTATAACCCCGCGAGACGAGTTTTATTATACCAAACTGCTGGATTTTTGCAAGGGGTAGAATGAAAATTTTTCGTTTTGCCCAAATAGATGCCACTTCGGCGTAAATTTGGTATACTAGTGGGCAGAGAATTTTGTTGGGAGGGACGCGGATGGAGGGTTATCAGGTGACGGTGCACATCGGCGGGCGGGTGCGCGCGGTGGACGCCCGGGGCGGGGAGACCCTGCTCGAGGCGCTGCGCCGGGGCGGGGCCGCGCCCGCGGCTCCCTGCGGCGGCAAGGGCACCTGCGGCAAATGCCGGGTGCGGGTGGCGGCGAGCGACGGCCGGGCCCTGCCCGTCACCGAGGCCGACCGCCGGAACCTGAGCCAGGCCGAGCTGGATCAGGGCCATCGCCTGGCGTGCGGCGTGGTGATCTCCCAACATCTGATCGTGTACCTGGACGAAGGCGGATCGGCCAAGATCCTCACCGAAGGCATTGGCCCGGTGGTGTGCGACGCCTTCAGCCGAGAGGAACTGGTGCTGCCCGAGGCCAGCCTGGAGGACCCCCGGGGGGATGATCAGCGACTGGCCGGGGCGCTGGGCCGCGCGAAGGTCGATCTGTCCGTGGCGCAGCTGCGGTCCCTTCCGGCGCTGTGCGGCCAGCGGGCGCAGGCGCTGCTGGCGGGGGACCGCCTGCTGGCCCTGGCGCGGGAGACGACTTGCCTGGGCGTGGCCGTGGACATCGGCACCACCACGGTGGTGGGCTACCTGATGGATTTGATCAGCGGGCAAACCCTGGGGGTCTACTCCGCGCTCAACGCCCAGAGGAGCTTTGGGGCGGACGTCATCAGCCGCTGCCAAGCCGATCAGGAGCGCCCCGGCGAGCTCACCCGGGCGATCCGCGAGCAGCTGGGCTGCATGCTCGCGGATTTTTCGGCGCGCTTGGGCGCGGACCGGGGGTGTATTTACCGCGTGGCCCTGGCGGGCAACACGGTGATGATGCACCTGCTGGCGGGCCTGCCGGTGGACCGCATCGCCCGCTCGCCCTTCACCCCGGTGTACACCCGGGCGCTGACCCTGCCGGCCGAGCAGTTGGGGCTGAACATCAACCCCCTGGGCGAGGCGGTGCTGCTGCCCTGCGTGGCGGGGTATGTGGGGGCGGACACCGTGGCGGCCATGGTGGCCTGCGACATGGACCGGGCCGAGCAGCTCAGCCTGCTGCTGGACATCGGCACCAACGGAGAGATCGCCCTGGGCGACCGGGACGGGGCGCAGGTGTGCGCGGCGGCGGCCGGGCCGGCCTTTGAGGGGGCGCATATCCGCTATGGCATGGGCGGCGTGGCCGGGGCGATCAGCCGGGTGCGCCTGGCGGACGGACGGCTGATCTGCGACACCATTGACAGCGCCCCCCCCAAGGGCATCTGCGGCTCGGGCCTGGTGGACGCCATCGCCGCCCTGCGCGCGCTGGGGGTGATCGATGAGATGGGTTCGCTGGACTTCGACGGGCATGAGCAGCTCTGCGCCGAGGTGGACGGCCGGGAGGCGGTGCGCCTGACCGACGAGATCGCCCTGACCGGCCGGGACATTCGGGAGGTTCAACTGGCCAAGGGAGCCATCTCCGCGGGCATTCACACCCTGCTGAAAAAACGCGGCGCTCAGGTGTCGGACATTCGAAGGGTGTACCTGGCGGGAGGATTTGGCAACTATATCGACGCGGATCACGCCTGCGACATCGGCCTGATCCCCCCGGCGCTCAAGGGGCGCATTGTCCCCGTCGGCAACGCCGCCGGGCAGGGCGCGCGCATGGCCCTGTGCGGCCGGGAGGCGGCGGCGCGGGCCTCGCAGGCGGCGGCGCGGGCGGCGTATGTGGAGCTGTCCACCGAGCGGGACTTTCAGAACCTGTTCGTGGAGGAGATGCTCTTTCCCGAGGTATAAACCCCGCCAGGGCGGCATTGAATCTACGGAGAGGGGGAGGAACCCATCGCCTCATTCACCAAAAAAGCGATCGTCGCTTCCTTTGTGAAGCTGCTCAACGAAAAACCCTTGGACAAGATCACCATCAAGGACATCGTGGAGGACTGCGGCATCAACCGCAATACCTTCTACTACCACTTTGACGACATCCCTGACCTGGTGGAGCAGATTCTGCGGGAGGAGACCGAAAAGGCCCTGCTTCGGCACGGCGACGTGGCTTCCTGGGAGGAGGGCTTTATCGCCGCGGCCCAGTTCGCCCTATCCAACAAGCGCGCGGTCTACCACATCTACAACTCCGTCAGCCGCGAGCAGTTTGAGCGCTACCTCAACCGCATCGCCCAGGATGTGATGGAGCGCTTTGTGCGCGGCCTGGCGGCGGATATCCCCGCCGGGGATGCGGACCGCGCCCTGGTGGTCAACTTCTACCGGGCGGCCTTGGTGGGGATGGTGCTCGACTGGATGAACAGCGGCATGCGCCAGGAGCCTGAGGGCACCATCCGGCGGCTGGGGATGCTGCTGGAGGGCAGCGTCCGCCAATGCCTGGAGCGCAGCGCCGCCTCGCAGCGGTAGCCCTGTCCAAAATTTAGATATTTGCCCGGCGATGCCTAAAAATTAGGCATCGCTTTTTTTGTGCCCGTGTCGCCGGCGCGGCCGCCCCCCTACAATGGGTAGCGTAAAGGGGGAAGAACCATGCGCATGCACAATCCTGTCAGGGCCGCAAAGCTGGGCTATATCCTCACCTCGCTGCTGCTGTGTATGGCGGGGCTGTTGCTGATGCTCCTGCCGGACGCCTCGGCCACGGCGATCTGCTATGTGGCGGGCAGCCTGCTGATCCTGTGCGGGGGCATCAAGCTGATCGGCTATTTTTCCAAGGACCTCTACCGGCTGGCCTTCCAGTTTGATCTGGCTTTCGGCCTGTTCAGCCTGGCCATGGGCCTGGTGATGGTCGTCATGCCCCGAAGCGTGCTCTCGCTGATGCACTTTGCCATCGGCGTGCTGGTGCTGGTGGACGGCCTGTGCAAGGTCCAGACCGCCCTGGAGGCCAAGCGGTTTGGCATCGCCCAGTGGGGGCTGATCGCCGCGGTGGCTGTGCTCTCCAGCGCCTTCGGCCTGCTGCTGATGGTCAACCCCTTCAGCGGGATGCGGGTGCTGATGGTGATGATCGGCGCGTCGCTGCTGCTGGAGGGGCTGCTCAACCTGTGCGTGGCGGTCTACGCGCTGAAGATCTTAAAGCAGGCCCAAAGCCATTAATTGAAGGAGGCGTATGCGTCGATGAAGTTTGGAAAAGCGGTGGTCAAACACCGCGTGGTCATCCTGGTCATCGCCCTGGTGCTGCTGATCCCGTCGATCATCGGCATGGCGTGCACCCGGATCAACTATGACATGCTGACCTACCTGCCCGGTGATTTGGACACGGTCACCGGCCAGGATATCCTGATGGACGATTTCGGTAAGGGGGCCTTCTCCTTTGTGATCGTCGAGGGCATGCCCAACAAGGACGTGGCCGCCCTGAAGGAGCGCATCGGTCAGGTCGATCATGTGGACTCGGTGCTGTGGTACGACGACCTGATGGACCTGTCGGTGCCCATGGAATTGCTTCCCCAGAAGGTTTATGACGCCTTCAACGCCGGGGACGCGACGATGCTGGCGGTGTTCTTCGACACCTCCACCTCCTCGGACGACACCATGCAGGCCATCGCGGACATCCGCTCGGTGGCCGGGGAGCGGTGCTTCGTATCGGGCATGTCGGCCCTGGTGACCGACCTGAAGGCGCTGTGCGAGTCGGAGGAGCCCATCTATGTGGGCCTGGCGGTGCTGCTGGCGTGCGCGGCGATGATGCTGCTGTTGGATAGCTGGCTGATCCCCTTCGTGTTCCTGGCCAGCATCGGCATGGCCATCCTGCTGAACATGGGCACCAACTACTTCCTGGGCGAAATTTCCTACCTGACCAAGGCGCTCTCGGCGGTGCTGCAGCTGGCTGTGACCATGGACTATTCCATCTTCCTTTGGCACAGCTACTCGGAGCAGAAGCAGCGCCTGCCCGACAAGCTGCAGGCCATGGCCGAGGCCATCCGTCAGACCATCACCTCGGTGGTGGGCAGCTCTATCACGACGGTGGCGGGCTTCATCGCCCTGTGCTTCATGAGTTTCACCCTCGGGCGGGACCTGGGCGTCGTCATGGCCAAGGGCGTCGTGCTGGGCGTCATCGGCTGCGTGACCACCCTGCCGGCGATGATCCTGGTGCTGGATAAGCCGCTGGAGAAGAGCCGACATCGCTCGCTCATCCCCACGCCCACCAAGCTGGCGGCCTTCGTGACCAAGCGCTTCCCGATCTTCCTGGTCGTCTTCGCCCTGGTGCTGGCCCCGGCCTACTACGGCTACGCCCGCACCAACCAGGAGGTCTACTATGAGCTCTCCGAGAGCCTGCCCACGGATATGGCCTACATGGTGGCCAACTCCAAACTGCAGGATCAGTTCGGCGTGGGCGCCACCCACATGCTGCTGGTGGACGCCTCCCTCCCGTCCAAGGAGGTCAAGTCCATGATGCGCGAGATGGAGCGGGTGGACGGCGTCAAGTACGTGCTGGGCCTCGAGTCGGTGGTGGGCTCCCTGGTACCCGAGGAGGTCATCCCCAGCTCGGTCAGCGAGATTCTCCAGAGCGACCGGTGGGAGCTGATGCTGATCAACTCCGAGTACAAGGTGGCCAGCGACGCGGTCAACCGCCAGATCGATCAGCTCAACGATGTGCTCAAGCGGCATGATCCATCGGGCATGCTCATCGGCGAGGCCCCCTGCACCAAGGACATGATCCAAATCACCGACCATGACTTCAAAGTGGTCAACGCGGTGTCCATCATCGCCATCTTCGTCATCATCGCCCTGGTGGAGAAGAGTCTGTCCCTGCCGGTCATCCTGGTGGCGGTCATTGAGTGCGCCATCTTCATCAACCTGGGCCTGCCGGCCTACCTGCACACGTCGCTGCCCTTCATCGCGCCGATCTGCATCAGCACCATCCAGCTCGGCGCGACGGTGGACTACGCGATTTTGATGACCACCCGGTACAAGACCGAGCGGTATGTGGGGCGGGATAAGCGCACCGCCGTCACCAACGCCCTGGCCGCGTCGATTCCCTCGATTGTCGTGAGCGCCATGGGTCTGTTCGCGGCGACCTTCGGCGTGGCGCTCTACTCGGATATCGACATGATCAGTTCCCTGTGCACCCTGATGGCCCGGGGCGCCATCATCAGCATGCTCTGCGTGATCTTCATCCTGCCGGCGATGTTCATGCTGCTGGATAAGGTCATCTGCGCGACCAGCTTGGGCTTTCGCAGGGGCAAGCGAGAGAAGAAACAGATGGAGGCAGTGAAATGAAAGAAAAGCGCAAATGGATCCGTGCGGTCTGTGTCACCCTGTCCGTCGCCCTGGTCTGCGGCGCTAGCGCCATCGCCTACGCGGCGGGCGCCAGGAGCGCCGCCCCGGCGGCCCAATCGACCCCCGTCCAGGACGCCCAGGACTCTCAGGGCGCTCAGCCGACCCAAACGGGCGAGATGGGCAAGGAGGAGACGGTCTATGTCATCGCCGGCGCGGATGGGACCCCCAAGAAGATCATCGTCAGCGACTGGATCCGAAACGGTCCGGGCGCAGAGCGGATCGAGGACGCCTCCGAGCTGGGCGACATCGACGAGGTCAAGGGTGACGCCAGCTACAGCCCGGGCGGCGACAACCTGCGGGTGTGGGACGCCAACGGCGAGGACATCTACTACCAGGGACAGATCGACAAACAGCTGCCCGTGGACCTGACGGTTCGTTATCAGCTGGATGGGCAGCCCATCTCCGCCGAGGAGCTCGCGGGCAAAAGCGGGCGGGTGACCATCCGCTTCGACTACGCCAACAAGCAGTATGAGCAGGTGGAGATCGACGGCGAGCAGCAGCGCATCTATGTGCCCTTCGCCATGCTCACCGGCATGATGCTCGACGGCGATCAGTTTCGGAACGTGGCGGTCACCAACGGCAGGGTCATCAACGACGGCGACCGGGTCTTGGTCATCGGCATGGCCATGCCCGGCCTGCAGGAGAACCTAGACCTGGACCCCGAGCAGCTCGAGCTTCCCAGCTATGTGGAGATCACCGCTGACGTGACGGATTTTTCCCTGACCACCACCTTGACCCTGGCCACCAACGAGGTCTTTGACGAGCTGAACCTGGACGACATCACCTCCTTTGACGAGCTGGTTGACTCGATGGACGACCTGAAGGACGCCATGGCCAAGCTGATGGAGGGTTCCTCGGCGCTCTATGAGGGCTTGGATACCCTGCTGGACAAATCCGGCGACCTGGCCAGCGGCGTCCGGCAGCTGGCCTCGGGGGCGGCGAACCTGGCCGAGAAGAGCGGCCAGCTCTCCGACGGCGCGCAGCTTGTGCGCGAGGGGGCGGATACCCTCAAGACCGGGTTGGCCGCCCTGGCCGCCAACAACGACGCCCTGACCGGCGGCGCCGCCCAGGTTTTCCAGAACCTGCTGGCCGTGGCCGATGAGCAGCTGGCCGCCGCGGGTCTGTCGGCCCCCAAGCTGACCATCGACAACTATGGCGAGGTGCTCGGCGGTCTGGCCGGCTCCCTGGACGCGGACGCGGTGCGCAAGGTGGCCTACAATACCGCCTACAGCACGGTCTCCAGCGCGGTGCACAGCCAGGAGGGCGCCATCCGCAGCGCTGTGGAGGCCGAGGTGCGCAAGCAGGTGCGCGAGGGCGTGATCACCGCGGCCACGGGCATGGGTGTGAGCGAGTATGAGGCCGCCGTAGCGGCCGGCGCGATCCCACAGGAGACCCAGGAGCAGATCGACGCGGCCATCCAGGCCAAGATGAGCGAGAGCCAGGGCGCCATCCAGTCCGCCGTGGACGGCAAAATCCAATCCCTCATCGAGGAAAAGATGAACAGCGCGGAGGTCCAGAGCCAGATTGACAGCGCGGTGCAGGCCGCCCAGAGCGGCGCTAGCAGCATCAGCGCCCTGAAAGACCAGCTGGACAGCTACAACGATTTCTACCAGGGCCTGAAGGATTACACCCAGGGCGTGGCCGACGCCGACGCGGGCGCAACTCAGCTGCAGCAGGGCGCGCGCCAGGTCGCCGACGGCGCGGCGGGCATAGCTGACGGCGCGGACACCCTGAGCGGGAAACTCGGCGAGCTCAACGGCGGCACCGGCGCGCTGACCGAAGGGGTATCCGCCCTGCGGGAAGGGTCCCTGGCGCTCTCCGACGGCCTGGAGCAGTTCAACCGCGAGGGCGTGGAGAAGTTGGCCGAGGCCGTGAACGGCGACCTGGGCGGGCTGATCACCCGGCTGCGGGCGACGGCGGACGTCTCCAAGCACTATCAGACCTTCGCCGGCAAGAGCGAGGCCATGGACGGCAGCGTCAAGTTCCTCTACAAGACCGAGCAGATCGGCGACTGATCGCCCGGTTGCCCAAGCGCAAAAGAGGCGTCCCTCCCAGGGACGCCTCTTTGTGGTTGACGGCGCTTATCCGGACCGCCGCGCGGGTGGGGTGCTTATCGCCAGGAAAAGTTCTCGGTCCCTGCGCCAACCTCGAAGTGGTAGCGGACGATGCCGCGGTCCGCCCCGGAGGGCGCGCCCTCGGGCGTGGTCAGGGTCACGGTCCCGCCCTGGCCGGAGAGGTGGAAGGCCTGGCGGTTCAGGGCCGTCGGGGCCAGCAGCGCTGCCTCGACCCCGCTGGTGAACCAGCTGGGAGGCGCGCCCTGATAGTCGCTGACCTGCTCGATGGTTTTGGATTTGTGGGGTTTTCCCATCTCCGCGCCGTAACCCAGGGCGATTACGCCGGTCAGCTTTTCGGCCGCCTGCAGCTCGACGATTTGGGCAACCTTTTTGCGGCTGTAGGTGCCGGCGACCCACCAGGAGTTCAGGCCCAGCCGTTGGGCGAGCAGGGCGACCTGAATGCCGCAGTAGCCCAACTTTTCATCCACGTCGGCGCGGTTCTCCCCGACGAGGACGAGGTAGTTCTGCACGCCCTTGGCCAGCGTCAGTCGCAGCAGGCGACCGAAGGCGCGCCCGTCGCCGGTGATCAGCCGCATGCGCAGGGCGTGCTGGGCGTTGAGCGCGGCGATCTTTTCGTCCAACTGCCGCCGCAGTTCCGGGGAAAGCGCCTGCTGGGTGTATTTGCGCACCGTGTGCCGCGCCCGGATGGCTTCCATTTCGGTCATGGCGATTGCCTCCCTGTGATCATTTCCTCGGCCCACCGCATCAGATACGGCTGAATCTGCGGGTAGGTCAACGCCTCGGGCATCTGCGCGCGCACCGTGACCTCGCCAATCTCCGAGGGCGGCAGCGGTCCCAGGGTGTGGACCTGGGCCAGATACAGCATGCCGTAATCGGTCGAGCCGTCGCTTGTCACGCTGTAGGCGCACACCGGCCGGAGGGCGAAGTCCAGCGCGCCGGTCTCCTCATACAGCTCGCGCCGGGCGGTGTCCTCGATCTGCTCGCCCGGCTCCCAGTGGCCGCCGGGAATCTCATAGGTGGCGCGGTCCCGGCGGCGCACCCACAGCCAGCCGCCCTGATAGCGCGCGGCGATGACCGCGTAGGCGTAGTGCTGTGTTGGATCATAGGCGCGGCGCTCTGTCCGGATCATGGCGGCGCCTCAGATTGCCCGCGCGCCGTAGCGCGCCAGCAGGTCAAGGTCGGGGTCGGGCACCCGCACGGCGGTCAGCCCATGGTAGTAGGGCAGCAGGGCTTTGACCTGGTCCATATCCCGGCAGGCGAACAGCATCGGGCAGAGCACCATCTGCTGACACTCCTGCATCAGCTCGGCCAACCCCTCGTCCGCCAGGGCGGAGACGTCCGCCAACACGCAGGCCGCCTCGCCCGCCGCCTCGGCCAGGGCGTCGGCGCTCTCCCAAGCCTCCTGCCCGGCGGGCAGGACCACCTCGGCCACATCCTCCAGGGCCTCAGCCAGGGGCATGAACTGACGGGCGGAGCACACATAGTCGGGCTGCGCGGGCCGCTCGGGGGCCTTGCGCCCGGCCACCAGGGCCGCCATTCGGGCGATGTGCTCCGGGGTGGTGCCGCAGCAGCCGCCAATGGCATTGGGCGCGAGCTCCAGCAGCCGGCGCATCTTCTCGGCCATCTCCTCCGGGCCGACGGGGAAAACGGTCTGCCCGTCGACCACCTGGGGCAGGCCGGCATTGGGCATGATGTGGGTGGGGGCCGAGGCGTAGGCCGAGAAGCGCTCGAAGATGGGGTAGAGCTCGTCCGGCCCGCCCGAGCAGTTCATGCCCACCATGTCCGCGCCCATCTGGGAGAACAGCAGCGCCAGCACCTCGGGGGGATTGCCCATCAGGGTGCGGCCGTTGTGCTCAAAGGTGAAGGATACCGCCACGGGCAGGGAGGTGTTCTCCTTGGCGGCCAACAGGCCCACCCGAGCCTCGGCCAGGTCGGTCATGGTCTCAAACAGCAGCAGGTCCGCTCCCGCCTGCTCGGCGGCGACGGCCTGCTCCCGGTAGGCCCCGTAGAGCTCATCGAAGCTCAGCGCACCCAGCGGCGGCATGAAAGCCCCGCTCGGGCCGATGGACAGGGCGACCATCCGGCCGGCGGCCTTGGCGTTGTCCACTGCGGCGCGGGTCAGCTCGGCCGCCTGGTCGGCCAGGCCGAAGGCGGCCAGCTTGAGCCGGTTGCCGCCCAGGGAATTGGTCTCCACGATGTCGCTGCCCGCCTGGGCGTAGGCCTGGTGGATGGCCTGTACCGCCTCGGGGTGGGAGCGATTCCAGGCCTCGGGACACTCGCCCGAGGTGAAGCCGCGCGCCTGCAGCTGGGTGCCGAAGGCGCCGTCGAAGAGCAGTACGTGGTCTTTCAGGGCATCAAGAAAACGCATGATGGTTCCTCCCGGCAACGGATTTTCTCCATTATAGCATGTCCGCCGCGCCGTGGCGAGGGCGGGAAGGGCCGTGAAAAGGGACTTTTGGGCAAAAGGAGATTGCATTTTTGGGTGCGCTATGGTAGACTAACTTGGATATCGTATCGATGGACCAGCTCGCTTGCGCTGGTTTCATACTGCGGCCCAGGGGCCCGCAGACATATGAGGAGGGTTCACGGAGTATGGCTACTGTGGAGACGATTGAGAAGAACACCGTCAAGCTGACCTGCGAGGTGGATGCCGCGACCTTTGAGGCCGGCATGGTCAAGAGCTACAAAAAGAACGTCAAGAGCATCAATATCCCTGGTTTCCGCAAGGGCAAGGCGCCCCGCACGGTGATTGAGCATATGTATGGCCCTGAGATCTTCTACGACGACGCGGTCAACGAGGTCTGTCCCCAGGCCTATGAGGACGCGGTCAAGGAAACCGGCATCGAGCCGGTGGACCGCCCCGAGATCGACATCGTTTCCGTGGGCAAGGGCCAGCCCCTGGTCTTCACCGCCAAGGTGACCGTCAAGCCTGAGGTGACCTTGGGCACCTACAAGGGCATCGAGGTGGAGACGGTCGCATACGCTGTGGAGGAGGCCGACGTCGAGCGCGAGATCAAGGCCGCCCAGGAGCGCGTCGCCCGCTGGGAGACCGTTGAGGACCGCCCCGTGGCCGAGGGCGACCGCGTCACGTTGGACTACGCCGGCACGGTGGACGGCGAGGCGTTCGCCGGCGGCACCGCCGAGGGCCAGACCCTGGAGATCGGTAGCCACCAGTTCATCCCCGGTTTCGAGGAGCAGATGGTGGGCATGAGCATCGGCGAGGAGAAGGACCTGTCGGTCAAGTTCCCCGACGAGTACCACGCTGAGGAGCTCAAGGGCAAGGACGCGGTGTTCCATGTCAAGGTGCACGATATCAAGGTCAAGGAAGTGCCCGAGCTGGATGACGAGTTCGCCAAGGACGTCAGCGAGTTCGACACCCTGGCCGATTACAAGGCCGATATCCGCGCCAAGCTGGAGGAGCGGGCTCGGACCAACGCCCAGAACCAGATGGATAATACCATGATCGAGTCCATCATGGATACCTGTGAGGTTGACATCCCCGACTGCATGGTCGAGCGTCAGCTGGACAACATGATGCGCGACCTGGAGTGGCGCATGATGTACCAGGGCCTGAACCTGCAGGATTACCTCAAGTATACCGGCAACACCATCGAGGGCATGCGCGCCGAGCAGCGCGAGGAGGCCCTGCGCCGGGTCAAGGGATCCCTGGTGCTCGAGGCCATCCAGAAGGCCGAGGATATCCAGGTTGCCCCCGAGGACTTCGACAAGGCGGTGGCCGAGATGGCCAAGTCCATGGGCAAGTCCGCCGAGGAGTACAAGGAAACCATGCGCCCTGAGGAGATCGATTACATCAACGAGGAGGCTCTGGGCCGCAAGACCATCGAGTTCCTGCGCAGCCAGGCCGTGATGGTGGAGCCCAAGCCCGCCCCGGAGCAGAAGGCTGACGCGGACGAGAAAGCCGAATAAGTCCGGCGAGAATGGTCCATTTTATAGCAAGGAAGCCTTCTTCCAAAGGTTTCCTTGCTGTTCAAATTTATGGAGGTGGTTTTCATGAGTTTGGTACCTATGGTTGTAGAGCAGACCAACCGCGGCGAGCGATCCTATGATATCTATTCCCGACTGTTGAAGGACCGGATCATTTTCCTGAGCGGTGAGATCGATGATACCACCGCCAACCTGGTGGTGGCCCAGCTGCTGTTCTTGGAGATGGAGGACCCGGACAAGGACATCTCCCTGTACATCAACAGCCCTGGCGGCTCGATCACCGCGGGCATGGCCATCTTTGACACCATGCGCTACATCAAGCCCGACGTGTCCACGGTGTGCGTGGGTATGGCGGCCTCCATGGCGGCCTTCCTGCTGGCGGCGGGCACCAAGGGCAAGCGCAAGGCCCTGCCCAACTGCGAGGTCATGATCCATCAGCCCCTGGGTGGGGCCAAGGGCCAGGCGACCGATATCGCCATTCAGGCCGAGCGCATCATCGCCATCAAGAAGCAGATGAACGAGCTGCTCAGCCAGATGACCGGCCAGCCCCTGGATCAGGTGGAGCGGGACGTGGAGCGTGACCACTTCATGACCGCCGAGCAGGCTCTGGCCTATGGCGTGGTGGACGCCATCATTCCGCCCCGGCACAAGTAATCGCCCGGACGGCCCAATTCTATTGCTGAGGTGAAAAATGACCAAATTCGATGAGAAGAAGCCCCTGCGCTGCTCCTTCTGCGGCAAGACCCAGGATCAGGTGCGTCGGCTGGTCTCCGGCCCGGGCAATGTGTTCATCTGCGATGAGTGCATCGAGCTGTGTCAGGAGATTCTGGATGAGGATTATACCGAGTCCGCCGAGCCCGAGGAGATGACCCTGCCCAAGCCGGCGGAGATCAAGGCCATCCTGGACGACTATGTGGTCGGCCAGGAGATGGCCAAGAAGTCCCTGGCCGTGGCGGTTTACAACCACTACAAGCGCATCAACGCCAAGGTCCAGCAGGGCAAGGACAAGAAAAAGCGCGACGCCGTCGCCGACGAGGTCGAGCTGCAGAAGTCCAACATCCTGATGCTGGGGCCCACGGGCTGCGGAAAAACCTTCCTGGCTCAGACCCTGGCGCGTATCCTCAACGTGCCCTTCGCCATCGCCGACGCCACCAGCCTGACCGAGGCCGGCTATGTGGGCGAGGATGTGGAGAACATCCTGCTCAAGCTCATCCAGGCGGCGGATTACGACGTCGAGCGGGCGGAGCGCGGCATCATCTATATCGACGAGGTGGATAAGATCGCCCGCAAGAGCGAGAACCCTTCCATCACCCGGGATGTGTCCGGCGAGGGTGTGCAGCAGGCGCTGCTGAAGATTCTTGAGGGTACGGTGGCCAGCGTGCCCCCCCAGGGCGGCCGCAAGCATCCCCATCAGGAGTTCATCCAGATCGACACCACCAATATCCTCTTCATCTGCAGCGGCGCGTTCGACGGGATCGAGAAGATCATCGAGCAGCGCACCGGCAAGAAGAGCCTGGGCTTTGGGGCGGATATCCCCTCCAAGGAGCGCCGGGATGTGGGCGAGGTGCTCAAGCAGATTCTGCCCGAGGACCTGCTCAAGTTCGGCCTGATCCCCGAGTTCGTCGGCCGGCTGCCCATCCTGGTCACCCTGCACTCCCTGGATGAGGCGGCGCTGATCAACATCCTGACCCAGCCCAAGAACGCCCTGATCAAGCAGTATCGCAAGCTCTTCGATCTGGACGGGGTGGAGCTGGAGTTCGAGCAGGAGGCGATCAGCGCGGTGGCCCAGCGGGCTATCAAGCTCAAAACCGGCGCCCGCGGCCTGCGCTCGATCCTGGAGGAGGCCATGCTGGGCGTGATGTACGACATCCCCAGCCGCGGCGACGTGGAGAAGTGCGTCGTCACCGAGGGCACCATCGTCAAGAAGGAGCAGCCCCACCTGGTGCTCTCCCGCGCGGCGCTCAAGGCCGCGGACGACGAGGCTCAGGAGCCGTCGGTGTCCTAATTTCCTCGATGCATCCGCCGCCGGTGCGCGGCATCTGTGGGAACCGCTCAGCGGTTCCCATTTTTGTGGAATTTTGTCGCGTCTTTGGTTGCAAATTGCCCCATCGCAAGATATAATTACTTACTTAGTGGGGCTTTTTGTAAAAAGGAGGCTGATGATGCCGATGAGCGCGTCTGATCTGCAGATGGTCATCTCGCCCGATCCCGGGCAGCTGCCCAGCGTCGAGGATGCCTTTGCCATAAACTCTCGGGACCTTTCGATCCCGATGGTGCCCGTGCGGGGCATGGTGCTCTATCCGGATATGATGTTGCACTTTGACGTGGGCCGACCCAAATCCCTCAAGAGCCTGGAGGAGGCCATGGCGGGCGATCAACTGATCTTTTTGGTCGCCCAGAAGGACGCTCAGCAGGAGGAGCCCGGACAGGGCGAACTATACGCCATGGGCACCGTCGCGGTCATCAAGCAGCTGCTGCACCTGCCGGGGGAACCCAGCCGGGTGATGGTGGAGGGCCGCTATCGCGCGCAACTGCTGGCCATGGAGCCGGACGAGGCCTGCTGGCGGGCGCGTATCCTGCCCGTGGACCGCGGCGCCGAGCAGCCCGGGGATATCCAGGGCCAGGCGGGCATTCGGGTGCTGCTGGACCAACTGCGGGCATATGCCCAGCTCTCCAGCCGGGTCAACGCCGAGGCGATCTCGGCTTTCGAGCAGATCGAGCTGCCCGGCCGGTTTGCCGACGCCGTGGCCGCCGCGGTGCTCACCCGCCTGAAGGACAAGCAGGCCATCCTTGAGTGCATCCATCCCCATGAGCGCCTGGAATTGATGATCGGCATCTTTACCCGGGAGCTGGAGATCATGGAGGCGGAGCGCAACATCCAGGTGCGGGTCAAGGAGGCGGTGGAGAAGAACCAGAAGGAGTTCTTCCTGCGCGAGCAGATCAAGGCCATCCAGCAGGAGCTGGGGGAGAAGGACGGCGCGCAGCGGGACGTGGAGGAGATCCGCGCCCGCATGGAGGGCGTCGATTTTCTCGAGGAGGTCCGGGAGAAGATCGAGGGGGAGCTGGACCGCATGGGCCGTATGCCGCCCATGTCGCCGGAGGGGCCGCTGATCCGCACCTACCTGGAGTGGCTCTGCGACCTGCCCTGGAACCGCTTCACCACCGACCGGGTGGACCTGAAGGTTGCCCGGGAGATTCTCGATGAGAACCATTACGGCCTGGACAAGGTCAAGCAGCGGGTGCTGGAGTATCTGGCGGTGGTGCAGCTGACCCAGTCCCTCAAGGGGCCGATCCTGTGCTTCGTCGGCCCTCCCGGGGTGGGCAAAACCTCCATCGCCCAGTCCATCGCCAAGGCGCTGGACCGCAAGTTCGTGCGCATGAGCCTGGGCGGCGTGCGCGACGAGGCCGAGATCCGCGGCCATCGGCGCACCTATGTGGGCGCCATCCCCGGCCGCATCATCCACGGTCTCAAGCAAGCGGGCAGCGCCAACCCCGTGTTCCTCTTCGATGAGATCGACAAGCTGGGCAACGATTTCCGGGGGGACCCGGCCTCGGCGCTCTTGGAGGTGCTCGACGCCGAGCAGAACCACAGCTTCCGGGACCACTACCTGGAGGTGCCCTTCGACCTGTCCAAGGTGATGTTCCTGACCACGGCCAACACTCTGGACACCGTGCCCCAGGCCCTGCTGGACCGCATGGAGGTCATCCGCATCGAGGGTTACACCGAGCAGGAAAAGCTGCAGATCGCCCGGCGGCATCTGGTGGCCAAACAGTCCCGCGAAAACGGCCTGGCGGAGCAGTCCTTCGGCCTGCTACCCGGGGCGCTGACGCGGATCATCCGGGAGTACACCCGGGAGGCCGGCGTGCGCTCCCTGGAGCGCAGCATCGCCTCGGTGTGCCGCAAGGCCGCCCGACAGGTGGTGGAGCACCCCGGTAAGGGCGTGCGCGTCACAGCGCAGAATATCGAAAAGTATTTGGGGAAGCCTTTGTATCAGGAGGACCCCGCGGATCAGCAGGATCAGGCCGGCCTGGTCAACGGCCTGGCCTGGACCCGGGTGGGCGGCGTGATGCTCAGCGTCGAGGCCACCAGCATGCACGGCTCGGGCAAGCTGGAGCTGACCGGTCAGCTGGGCAGCGTGATGCGCGAGTCGGCCCGGGCGGCGCTGAGCTGCGTGCGCGCCCTGGCGCCCGGCTTGGGGATCGGCGACGAGGTCTTCGAGAAAACCGATATCCACATTCATGTGCCCGAGGGCGCGGTACAGAAGGACGGCCCCTCGGCGGGGGTGACCATGGCCACCGCCCTGGTCAGCGCCCTGACGGGCATCCCGGTGCGCCACGATGTGGCCATGACCGGGGAGATCACCCTGCGCGGCCGGGTGCTGCCCATCGGCGGGCTCAAGGAGAAATCCCTGGCCGCCCACCGGCTGGGCATGTCCACGGTGATCTATCCCGCCGCCAACAGCAAGGACCTGGAGGAGATACCCATCGAGGTGCGCCAGCGGCTGGACTTCAAGCCGGTGTCCAACCTGAACGAGGCGCTCCAGATCGCCCTGACCGCCATGCCGAAAGGAGTCGCCGATGCAGATTAAGAGCGCTAAGCTCCTGGCCACCGTCGCGGATTTTCAGAAGATTCCCAGCCATGGCCTGCCGGAGATCGCCATCGCGGGCAAGTCCAACTCGGGCAAGTCCTCCCTGATCAACACCCTGGCCAACCGGCGCAACCTGGCCCGGGTAGGGTCCACGCCGGGCAAGACCAAGCTGGTCAATCTGTTCGTGTTTAACGACGCCTTCTGCCTGGTGGACCTGCCGGGCTATGGCTATGCCGCGGTCTCCAAACAGGAGCAGCAGCGCTGGGCCGCCCGGGTGGACGGTTATCTGAGCGGCTCGCAGGCCCTGCGGCACATGCTGCTTTTGATGGATATCCGGCGCGACCCCTCGCCGGACGATATTCAGCTGTGCCAGTTTATGCTCTACCAGCAGCTGCCCTACACCCTGATCGCCACCAAGGCCGACAAGGTATCCAAGAGCCAGCGCAAGGTGCGCACCGATGCGATCCAGCGGGCGCTGCATCTGCCGGGGGAGAGCGTCATCATCCCCTTCTCGGCCCAGGATCGCACCGGGTTGGACGCGCTATTGGCGCGCCTGGACGACGTGTTGGCCACGGTGACCGCCCAGCAGTGAGCCGCCGCGGCCGCGGCGCAAACCTCCCGGTGGGACGAAAAATGGGGAGAAGAGGCCTTTTTGCAGGAAAGACCTTCTTTATGGAAAAAGAACTTGACAAGAGCCGACCGATGGGCTATTTCTAAAAGTAGATCGACGCATAGCGAAAAAAGAAAGAGAAGTAGGGCACTGGGGGTGCCAGAGTTGGCAGCCCTTCTGGTTGTGCCGGAGGAGGATGGCAAATGCGTTTGGAAAAATGTCCGAGGTGCGAGCTGAACTATGTTCGCCCCGGTGAAAAACTCTGTGAAGTCTGCAAACGGGAGATGCGAGGCGTCCAGGAGCCCGAGGAGACCCTGGAGCTCTGTCCCGAGTGCGGGGAGCATCCGGTGGTCGCGGGGGAGGAGTACTGCGTCTACTGCCTGCGGGAGCACAAGCTGCAGGAGGGCCGCACGCTGGTGCAGGATGACAGCGACCCCGAGGACGATACCCTGGAGGAGCCCAGCGAGCTGCTGCCGGTGGTGGATGTCATCGAGGAGATCGAGCCCATCGTGCCCATCGATGGGCTGGACGATGCGGATCCCATCCCCACCAGCGAGCTGGAGGAGATCGACAAGGAGCTGGGCGGGGAGGATGAGGACGCCGATGAGGAGCTGGAAGAGGAGTTCTGATCCCTCGTTGCGGTTTGCAGCCGTCGGTGATCACCGGCGGCTTTATCTGTCAGAGGGAGGGAACCGATGAACATCTATGCCCTGAGCGATCCGCATTTGTCAGGCGCGCGCCCCAAGACTATGGATATCTTTGGCGGCCACTGGCAGGATCATGACAAGCGCATCTGTTACAATTGGCAGATGCAGGTGGACCCGGAGGATTACGTGCTCCTGCCGGGCGACATCAGCTGGGCCATGACCCTGGCCGACGCCAAGGTGGACCTCGATTGGATCGGCGGCCTGCCCGGCCGCAAGGTGCTGCTGCGGGGCAACCACGATTACTGGTGGGGCTCCATTTCCCAGGTGCGCGGCGCGCTGCCCGAGGGCATGTACGCCCTGCAGAACGATTGCCTGCCGCTGGATGGCCAGCGGGTGCTCTGCGGCACGCGGGGATGGACCTGCCCGAGCGCCCAGGAGTTCTCCGATCAGGATCGAAAAATCTATCTGCGGGAGGTGCAGCGGTTGGAGCTCTCCCTCAAGGAGGGGGCCAAGCATGGCCTGCCCATCCTGGTCATGATGCACTATCCGCCTTTTAACGAGCGCCAGCAACCCTCGGGCTTTACCGAGCTGATCGAGGCCTACGGCGTGGACACCGTGATCTACGGACACCTGCACGGCCCCAGCCTCAAGAGCGCCTTTGAGGGCGAACTGCGCGGCGTGCGCTATCACCTGGTCTCCTGCGACTACCTGAATTTTTCGCCGAAAAAACTCTTTTGACCAGGGTATACTTTCGCCCGCCTGGGCCCAAACTAGGGCCATAAGGAGGCGAAGTGCTCATGAAAGCGATGAAACGATGGATTCCTTTGTTGCTGATCGGCTTGTTGGCCCTTGGGTCCATGGCCGGCTGCACCCGCAAAAAACCTGAAGCTTCTATGACCCCCACGCAGGCGCCCACCGTGGCCCCCGCCAGCCTGGCGCCCGAGAACAACCCGGTCTCGGAGGAGACCCCTGGCCCCACCGATGGGCAGTCCGATCCCAACGCCAGCCCGGCGGGCTCGATGGACCCGGCCGCGTCCCCGGTCGGCTCGATGGACCCTTCGGCGTCCCCTATCGGATCGATCGACCCGTCCGCATCCCCGATCAGTACAGACAACCCTTGACCTTGGCGCAAACAGCCCCCCTCGGGGGTTGTTTTCTTTTTGGCTCAGCGGGAGGCCCCCTGACTGAGCGGGCGCTCTTACCCTGTGTAAGTTCGGCAAAAAACGATCGTATGTTCCTGCTTTCTCCTTGACAGTGTGTTCATGGGATGGCTATAATGAAGCATACGCGTGAAGGAGGCTTGCTCCATGCAAGATACAGGGGTTCTGCTGCAGATCGGCAGTTTTCAGATTCGGTGGTATGGGGTGCTGATCGCCGCGGCGATGCTGCTGGGCGTGGTTTTGGCGGCCCGGGAGGCCAAGCGCCTGGGCTATAGCACCGACGACTTGGTGGACGCGGCGCTGGTGCTGTTGCCCCTGGGCGTCATCGGGGCGCGCATTTATTTTGTCATCTTTTCCTGGGACCTGTATGCCAATGATTTCTGGGGCGTTTTCAAAATCTGGGAGGGCGGCCTGGCGATTTACGGCGGAATTATCGGCGGGGCCATCGGGGCGCTGCTGTACTGCAAGATCAGCAAAAAAATGCGTTTTTGGGATTTGGTGGATATCGCCATTCCCAGCGTCGCCCTGGGACAGGCCATTGGCCGGTGGGGGAATTTCTTTAACCAGGAGGCCTTCGGGGCGGCGGTGACCGATCCCAACCTGCAGTTCTTTCCCTATGCGGTTCAGATTCAGCACCCCCATGTGGTCAATGTGGGCGGGGTGATCACCAGCTGCGCCGAGCCCTGGCATCAGGCCACTTTTTTCTATGAGTCGGCTTGGCTGTTGCTGGTGTTCGCGGCGCTGCTGCTCTACCGGCGGGGCAAGCGCAAGCCTTCCGGCAATGTCTTTTTTCTCTACCTGCTACTCTACGGCGTGGAGCGCTTCGTGGTGGAGGGTATGCGCTCAGACAGTCTGTATCTGTTCACCCAGCCTTTCCCCCTGCGGGTATCCCAGGCGCTGAGCCTGGTGATGGTCCTGGTCGGCGCGGGAATGCTGGCGATGCGATTGGTGCAGCAACGGCGCGGCACCCTTAAGACGCCCCTGGCGGGCGCGCCCCTCATCGTCGCGGCGGCTGACGGATCGGTCCAGGACGCGCAGCCGACTGGGCAGGATGAGTCGCAGCCGGCGGATCGACCCGAGCGGACGCCCAAATCGGCCGACCCTGCTGAGGGCGAGCCCGGCGAATCGGAGGAAAATTCGACCCGGCATGAGGATCCCAAGTCCTGAACGGAACCCGGCGGATGGCGGGGGCGATGTCCCCCGCCATCGAACGTTGCAACTGGGTTTGCACTGAACGGCTTTTGACGGTATAATAAAGTAGGAAAAATTGGGGAGAGGGAGGTGCGGCGGCGTGGCGCAGGCGAAGAAAACGGGCGGCAAGGGCCGTCCCGCGGCGAAAAAAAACACCCAGAAGCGTCGGGCCGCACCCAAGAAGCCGGCCAAGGCCTCCCGGGGTTACGCGGCGGAGTTCACGGGGCTGGGAATCATCGTGCTGGCCCTATTGTCGCTGCTGGGGATCTTTGGCAGCGCGTCGCTCAGCGGCGTGGTGGGGCAGACCCTGCAGCGCATCTTCTTTGGCTGCTTTGGCATGCTGGCCTACGCGGTGCCGGTGGTGCTGCTGGCCTTGGGGCTGGTGATCATCATTGCGCCCCACAAGCATCTCAACGGCTGGAAGATCGCCATGATCTGCGTGCTGCTCTTGGTCAGCATCGCCATCTCCCATCTGTTTGTCACCGTGCCCATCCTGGAGAGCACCCAGGGGTATCAGGGCTTTATCCAGGGCTCGTACGAGCTGGGTCTGTCGGCCCATCGGGGCGCTGGCGGCCTGGGTGGGGTGATGATCTTTCCCCTGCAGAGCCTCTTTGGCCTGGCGGGCACCTATGTGGTGCTGTGCGCGTTCTTCCTGGCGGCCTTCGTGATGCTCTTTAACCTCTCTCTGCGCCGGGCGGCGCGGCAGGTGGGGGCCTCCATCAACCAGAGCCTGCAGGCGGCGCATGAGGCCTCGACCCGCCGCCAGGAGGAGCGGCGCAAGCCCAAGCTCTATGTGGATGATCTCAAGGAGGAGGACTGGGAGCAGGTGCAGACCCGCACCCAGGACGACGATCCCCTGGTGCTGGGCAGCGGCGTGCGCCGCAAGGGCGAGCGCGCCAACACCAAGAGCGCATCCCGGCTGTCCGAGGCCATTGATCAGATTCTTGAGGACGGTCCCCGGGACATCGGCGCGGCGGAGTCGAGCGCCCCGGCCGAGGAGGAGACGCCCGCACCAAACGAGCCGGAGCAGACGCCCGCCTTCACCATCGAGCAGGAACCTGAGATCGCCGTCGAGCAGACGCCGCCTTGGGATGAGGGCGACGATGCGGGCGCCTATGAGACAGTCTATGATCCCAAGATGGGCATGCGCGGCCAGGAGCAGCCGCCGGACGGCGCCCCCAGCGAGGGAGACCCCGCGACGGAGGCTGCGCCCGCGTCGGCGGTCGCTTCCCCTGAGGCTGCGCCGACCGTCGAGCCCGCGCCGGAGCCCACGCCGCCGCCTTACGTATTTCCCGACATCAACCTGCTCAAGGAGCCCTCGGCCCGCAAGGGGCGCAGCAACGGCGATATTCAGCAGCAGGCCAAGCTGCTGGAGGACGTGCTGGCCTCCTTCTCCATCAAGGCCAAGGTGCTTAACGTCAGCTGCGGCCCGGTAATCACCCGCTATGAGGTGCAGCCCGCCCCCGGCGTCAAGGTCAGCCGCATCGTCGGCCTGGCCGATGACATCGCCCTGAACATGGCTGCCGCCGGCGTGCGCATCGAGGCGCCCATCCCGGGCAAGGCCGCCATCGGCGTGGAAATCCCCAATGCGGACGTGGCCACCGTCACCCTGCGCGAGGGCATCGATACCGACGCCTTCCGCGGCGCGTCCTCGCCCCTGACCGTGGCCCTGGGCAAGGACATCGCCGGCAAGGTGGTGCTGGCGGACCTGAGCCGCATGCCCCATCTGCTCATCGCCGGGGCGACCGGCTCGGGCAAGAGCGTGTGCATCAACTCGTTGATCGTCAGCCTGCTCTACCGCAGCACCCCCGAGGACGTGCGCCTGATCATGATCGACCCCAAGGTGGTGGAGCTGTCGGTCTACAACGGTATCCCGCACCTGCTGGTGCCGGTGGTGACCGACCCGAAGAAGGCCGCCGGCGCGCTCAACTGGGCCATCAAGGAGATGGAGGACCGCTATCAGCGCTTCTACCAGAAGAACGTGCGCAACCTGGCCCACTACAACGAGGTGGCCTTCCTGGAGGGCGAGGCCAAGCTGCCGCAGATCGTGGTGATCGTCGACGAGCTGGCCGACCTGATGATGACCGCCGCCAAAGACGTGGAGGATGCCATCTGCCGCCTGGCTCAGAAGGCCCGGGCCGCCGGCATCTACCTGGTCATCGCTACCCAGCGCCCCTCGGTGGATGTCATCACCGGCCTGATCAAGGCCAACATCCCCTCGCGCATCGCCTTTGCGGTGTCCTCCCAGACCGACTCGCGCACCATCCTGGACATGGGTGGCGCGGAGAAGCTGCTGGGCCGGGGCGACATGCTCTACTATCCCAACGGCATGAGCAAGCCCCTGCGGGTGCAGGGCGGTTTTGTCAGCGACGACGAGGTGGAGAACATCGTCGCCTTCATGAAGGAGCACAACGCCTCCGGCGGCGACAACCGCCAGGAGATCCTGGAGAAGATCGAGTCCCTGTCGGTCAAGGGCGGGGACGGCGACGACGGGGAGGACAGCGAGGGTGACGCCCTGCTGCCCCAGGCCCTGGGGGTGTTGCTGGACACCGGGCAGGCGTCCATCACCATGATTCAGCGCCGCCTGCGGGTCGGGTATGCCCGCGCGGCCCGGCTGATCGACGAGATGTGGCAGAAGGGATACGTCTCCGGGCCCGACGGCAGCAAGCCCCGGCAGCTGCTGATCACCCGGGAGCAATACAACGAACTGTTTGGGGAGAACGATCTGTCCATCTACAAGGACTGAGGACGAAGGAGTTGACCGATGTTGCAGCAGCAGTTGGGTCCGGTGGGTATGATCTCCCTGGGATGCGCCAAAAATCGGGTGGACAGCGAGATCATGCTGGCCAAGCTGGCTGAGGCGGGCTACCGCATCACCCCCCGGGCGGACCAGGCTAGGATCATCATCGTGAATACCTGCGGCTTTATCCAGAGCGCCAAGGAGGAGGCTATCGACACCATCCTGGAGATGGCTCAGTATAAGCAGGACAAGTGCCGGTATCTGATCGCCGCCGGATGCCTGACCGAGCGCTACGCCGATCAGCTCCAGCAGGAGATGCCCGAGCTGGACGGCATCCTGGGCGTCGCCCAGTATGACCAGATCGTGCCGCTGATCGCCCGCATCCAGGCGGGGGAGCGGGTGGTGATGGTGGGGGATAAAACCTCTTTGATCGACCAGCCTCAGCGAGTGCTGACCACCCCCAGCTACACCGCCTACCTGAAAATCGCCGAGGGCTGCGACAACCGGTGCAGCTACTGCGCCATCCCGGGCATCCGGGGCGGCTACCGCAGTCGGCCGATGGACTCCCTGGTGGCCGAGGCCCGGCTGCTGGCGGAAAAAGGCGTCAAGGAGCTGGTGGTCATCGCCCAGGATATCACCCGTTACGGGCAGGACCTGCCGGGGCATCCCCATCTGGTGGACCTGCTCGACGCCCTGGGCGAGGTCGAGGGCATCGCGTGGCTGCGGCTGATGTACGCCCACCCCACCCGGGTGGACGACCGCCTGATCCAGTGGATCGGCGCGCATCCCAAGGCCTGCCCCTACCTGGACCTGCCCCTGCAGCACGCCGACGACGCGCTGCTTCAGCGCATGAACCGGCCCTATACCCAGGCCTGGGTGCGGGAGATTCTGGCCAAGCTGCGCGCGACGGTGCCGGACATCGCCATCCGCACCAGCCTGATTGTCGGTTTTCCCGGCGAGAGCGAGGCGGCCTTTGAGAACCTGATGGATTTCATTGGGGATGCGCGCATCGAGCGGGCGGGGGTATTCGCCTACTCACCCGAGGAGGATACGCCCGCGATCGGCTTCCCCGACCCGGTGCCCGAGGAGGTGGCCGAGGCGCGGTTGGAGCGGTTGATGGCCCTGCAGCAGGGCATCTCCCGGGCTTACAACGACAGCCGCGTCGGCCAGGTGGTGGAGGTCATGATCGAGGGCTTCGACGAGGAGACCCAGCGCTATCAGGGCCGCAGCCGCTTTGAGGCGCCCGAGGTGGACGGCGTCATCCTCGTGGAGGCGGAGGACGCGGCGCTCGAGCCCGGCCAGATGATCCGGGTCCGGCTGACCGCCGCCTTCGACTACGACATGCTGGGGGTGATGGTGTGAACCTGGCCAACAAGCTGACCATCAGCCGCATCGCCCTGATTCCGCTGTTTTTGTTGGTGCTGCTGATCCCCCTGGACATCCCGGGGCGGGATTTCATCGCCGCGGCCATCTTCGTCATCGCCGCGCTGACCGACACGCTCGATGGGCACGTGGCGCGCTCCCGCAACATGATCACCACCTTCGGCAAGTTTGCCGACCCCATTGCCGACAAGCTGCTGGTGGTGGCCGCGCTGCTGGTGATGGTGGAGTGGGGACGGGTGAGCGCGCTGTTGGCCTTCGTCATCGTCGCCCGGGAGTTCATCGTCAGCGGCCTGCGGTTGGTGGCGGTGTCCGAGGGCGTGGTCATCGCGGCCAGCAAGCTGGGCAAGCTCAAAACCGCCACCCAGATCGTCGCCATCGTGGCGGTGCTGCTGAACAACTATCCCTTCTCGACTTTCGGCTTCCCCATGGCGGACATCCTGATGATCCTCGCCGCCATCCTGACGCTGTGGTCGGGCATCGATTATATGATCAAGTGCAAGCATTTTCTCAAGATCCAATGACGGAGGCGCACGCGCGATGATTGCAGAGATTCTTGGGGTGGGTACGGAGCTATTGATGGGGCAGATCGCCAACACCGACGCCCAGTACCTGTCCAAACAGATGGCCAACCTGGGCATCAACGTCTATTATCACTCGGTCGTGGGGGACAACCCCGCCCGCATGCGGGAGACCTTCCAGCGGGCCTGGGATCGGTCGGACCTGGTGATCGCCACCGGCGGCCTGGGCCCCACCCAGGACGACATCACCAAGGAGATCATCGCCCAATGTCTGGGCCGGGAGATGGTGCTCGATGAGCCCAGCAAGGCCCAGCTGGAGGCTTATTTCAAGGATGGGCGCGTCATGACCCCCAACAACCTGCGCCAGGCGTACTTCCCCGAGGGCGGCCGCATCCTGCCCAACCGCCGGGGCACCGCCCCGGGCTGCATCCTTGAGCAGGAGGGGAAGGCCGTGGTCATCCTGCCCGGGCCGCCCTTTGAGCTGACGGACATGTTTGAGCAGCAGGTGCTGCCCTATCTGCAGGCGCGCTCGGGCGAGCGCATCGCATCGAAATTCCTGCGCATCTACGGGGCGGGGGAGTCCCAGGTCTCCTACGAGCTGCGGGACTTGATCGACAGCCAGACCAACCCCACCCTGGCGACTTACGTGGGCTTTGGGGAGGTCATGCTGCGCATCACCGCCAAGGTCAAGCTGGGGGAGGACCCCGAGCCCTTGATCGCGCCCATCGAGGCCATCGTGCGCGAGCGCTTCGGCGAGAAAATCTATGGCACCGGCGACGCGCCCCTGCATGAGGTGGTGGCCCGGATGCTGATGGACCAGGGCAAGACCCTGTCCCTGGCTGAGAGCTGCACCGGCGGCATGATCGCCCAGCAACTGGTGGAGATCCCCGGCGTGTCCAGCGTGCTGATGGAGGGCGTGGTCTGTTACTCCAACCAGGCAAAAGTGCGCCGCCTGGGGGTGCGGGAGAGCACCCTGGCCGCCCATGGCGCGGTCAGCGAGCAGACCGCCCGGGAGATGGCCCAGGGTTCCCGGCGCGTCGCGGGCACGGACTACGCCCTGGCGGTGACGGGCATCGCCGGCCCGGACGGCGGCACGGCTGAGAAACCCGTGGGCCTGGTGTATGTGGCGCTGGACAGCGCGCGCGGCTGCGAGGTTGTGCGGCTGCACCTAAACGGCGACCGGCAGCGCATCCGCATGCGCACCGCCCTGAGCGCCTTGGACCTGCTGCGCAAGGAACTCTTGCGCTGAGTGCATAGAAAGGAACGTGGGTATGGACAAGAAGCAATCGGCCCGTTTTGACCCCAAGATGAACAAGCAACAGGCCTTGGAGATGGCGCTGGGACAGATCGAGCGTCAGTTCGGCAAGGGCGCGATCATGAAGCTGGGGGACAACCCCACCATTTCCAACATCGGCGTGATCTCCACGGGCTGTCTGCCCCTGGACCTGGCGCTGGGCGTGGGCGGCCTGCCCCAGGGCCGCATCATCGAGATCTATGGCCCGGAGTCCTCGGGTAAAACCACAGTCACCCTGCACGTTATCGCCGAGGCCCAGAAGCTGGGCGGCGTGGCAGCCTTCATCGACGCGGAGCACGCCCTGGACCCCTCCTATGCCAAGGCGTTGGGGGTGGACACCGACAACCTGCTGGTCTCCCAGCCCGACACCGGCGAGCAGGCCCTGGAGATCACCGAGTCCCTGGTGCGCTCCGGCGCGATTGATATCGTGGTCATCGACTCGGTGGCCGCCCTGGTGCCCAAGGCCGAGATCGAGGGCGAGATGGGCGACTCCCACGTCGGCCTGCAGGCCCGCCTGATGAGCCAGGCCCTGCGCAAGCTGGCCGGCATCATCAGCAAATCCAACACCGTGGTTATCTTTATCAACCAGCTGCGTGAGAAGGTGGGCGTCATGTTCGGCAACCCCGAGACCACTACCGGCGGCAAGGCCCTGAAATTCTACGCCTCGGTGCGTATGGACATCCGCAAGGGCGAACCTCTCAAGCAGAACGGCGAGATCATCGGCAACCGCACCCGGGTCAAGATCGTCAAGAACAAGCTGGCCCCGCCGTTTAAGACCGTGGAGTTCGATATGCTCTACGGCGAGGGTATCTCCAAGGAAGGCGCGCTGTTGGACCTGGCCGTGGCCAACGACCTGATCAAGAAGAGCGGCACCTGGTTCTCCTACGAGGAGAGCCGCATCGGCCAGGGTCGGGATAACACCCGGGTCTACCTCAAGGAGCATCCCGAGATCGCCCAGGAGATCGACGGCAAGCTGCGCGCCAAGTTGATGGGCGAGGAGAGCGCCGCCGAGCCCGCCGAGCCGGACATCGAGGACGACCTGGAGGAGGACGATCTGGACCTCTAACGGTGAGGAGGGAGCGCGATGGTGATCGCGATCTTGGCGATCGGGGTAGGGTTGACGATGCTGATCCGTCCCCAGTTGTTTCACCCCGCGCCCAAGCGCATGCGCCAGGAGCAGGACGGGGAGATGCTCAAGACCCATTTTCTCAACCTGCGGGTGGGCGGCGGTCTGATCCTGTTGGTCGGCGCTGGATACCTGATCGGACAACTATTTTCCTGATCTAAAACGGACCGCTGCGGCGGTCCGTTTTTCGGTGCATAAATTGTTCATCGGCGCACAAACTAAGCAAAATCATGGAGGAGATGATGCATGTGAGCCGTCGTATGGGCGAGCAGAGCTTTCTGTTGGATACGCCACCGGTGCTGAGCTCCTGGGCGTCGATCGTGGCGGATAAAGAGGGCGAGGGCCCTCTGGGCACCCGCTTTGACCAGGTGATCCAGGACGATCTGTGGGGCGAGAAGACCTGGGAGCAGGCCGAGAGCAAGATGAGCCGGGAGGCCTGCCTGCTGGCGCTGAAGAAGATCGGCAAGACCCCCAGCCAGATGCAGCTGATGCTGGGGGGCGACCTGCTCAACCAGCTGACCGCCACCGGGTTTGGCGCGCGGGAGTTGGGCGTGCCCTTCATCGGGCTGTACGGGGCCTGCTCGACCTTTGCCCTGTCGCTCTTGACCGCTTCGCTGTGCATGGACACCGGCGCCTTCGACAACGCGCTGTGCGTGGCCAGCAGCCATTTCTCCAGCGCCGAGCGGCAGTACCGCAACCCTCTGGAGCTGGGCAACCAGCGCCCGGCTACCGCCCAGTGGACCGTCACCGGCGCGGGCGCGGTGGTGCTGGAGAAACAGGGCCAGGGTCCGCGCCTGGCGGCCTGCACCCTGGGCAAGGTCATTGATATGGGCATTGCCGACCCCAACAACATGGGCGCGGCGATGGCCCCCGCGGCGGTGGATACCATCGTGCGCCACCTGAAGGACACCGGCCGCAAGGCCAGCGACTACGATGCGATCTTCACCGGGGACCTGGGCAAGCTGGGCCGAACCCTCTGCCAGCAGATGGCCCAGGAACAGGGCTATCCCATCGCCCGGCAGCACGACGACTGCGGCTGTATGATCTTCGACCCGGAGCAGGATGTGCACGCCGGGGCCAGCGGCTGCGGCTGCTCGGCGGTGGTGACCTGCGCGACCGTGCTGCCCAAGCTCAAGAGCGGCAGCTACCGCCGGGTGCTGCTGGTGGCGACCGGCGCGCTGCTGAGCCAAACCACCTCCCTGCAGGGGGAGAGCATTCCCTCCATCGCCCACGCGGTGGAGCTGGTCGCGGAAGGGGTGCCGGCATGACGGAGATCTTTTGGAACCTGGTCAAAGCCTTTCTGGTGGGCGGCGCGATCTGCGCCATCGGTCAGATCTTCTTTGAGCGCACCAAGATGCTGCCCGCCCAGGTGCTGGTGTTGTTCGTGACGGCGGGCGTGATTCTCTCCGCCATCGGGCTATATCAGCCCCTGGTGGATTTCGCCGGCGCGGGGGCCTCGGTGCCCCTGTGCGGGTTCGGCAATACCCTGGCCCAGGGCGCGATCAAGGCCGTGGGTGAGCATGGCTGGCTGGGCGCGATCACCGGCGGCGCCGTTGCCGCCGCCGGTGGCGTGTCCGCGGCGATCTTCTTCGGCTATCTCAACGGCGTGATCTTCAAGCCCAAGAGCAAGCGCTAAATAGCAAGGGACCGGCCTAAAGCCGGTCCTTTTTTCGTTGAGAAATCTGGAACCATGAGGTATAATGAACTCTGGCGCGGACGCGTCAAGTCTATTCGAGAAACGGGGGAATCTTCCATGGCAGTTTTGTTGACGGGCGGCGCGGGCTACATTGGTTCCCACACCTGCGTGGAGATGTTGAATGCGGGCTATGACATTGTCGTGGCCGACAACTATGGCAACAGCAAACCCGAGGCCATGCGCCGGGTGCAGCAGATTACTGGCAAAACCTTCCCGGTCTATGCCATCGACGTGTGCGACGAGGCCGCGCTGACCCGGGTCTTTGACGAAAACGATATCGAGGCGGTGGTGCACTTCGCCGGGCTCAAGGCCGTGGGAGAATCGGTGGCCATCCCCCTGGAATATTATCGCAACAACCTGGATTCCACCCTGGTGCTGTGCAAGGTGATGCAGGCCCACGGGGTCAAGCGCATCATTTTCAGCTCCTCGGCCACGGTCTACGGTGTGCCGGAGACCGTACCCCTGGATGAGACCGCGCCCACCTGGTGCACCAATCCTTACGGGTGGACCAAGTACATGATTGAGCAGATTCTGCGGGATGTGGCGGTGGCCGATCCCGAATGGTCGGTGGTGCTGCTGCGCTACTTCAACCCCATCGGCGCCCACGAGAGCGGCCGCATCGGTGAGGACCCCAACGGCATCCCCAACAACCTGCTGCCCTACATCGCCCAGGTCGCCGCAGGCAAGCTGCAGAAGCTGCGGGTCTTTGGTGATGATTACGACACGCCCGACGGCACCGGCGTGCGCGACTATATCCATGTGGTGGACCTGGCCAAGGGCCACAACGCCGCGGTGGCCTACACCGCCTCTCACACCGGCGTGGAGGCCATCAACCTGGGCACTGGCCATGGCTACAGCGTGCTGGATATCGTGCACGCTTTCGAGAAGGCCAACAATCTCACCATCCCCTATGAGGTTGTGGCGCGCCGTCCGGGCGATATCGCCACCAACTATGCCAACCCCGAGAAGGCCAAGCGTCTGCTGGGTTGGGAGGCCACCAAGACCCTGGAGGATATGTGCCGGGATACCTGGCGCTGGCAGTCCCAGAATCCCAACGGATACGACGGCTGATCTGGATCGAAGACGAAGGGGGCGCTCTAATGAGCGCCCCCTTTTTGGACCTGAAAACCGCCGCCCAGCATGCCGGGCGGCGGTTCATCGGTTTATGGCGCGGCGGGAGGGGCGGAGGGGCTGGGGGGCTGGAGGTTATCAAACAGGGATTGGGATAGCGCGTCCAGCTTAGCCGTGCCGGTGCGCAGCTCCTCCACGGGGCCGCCGGCGTTGTACACGCGGGTCAGGTCGTTGATGGCATTCACAACGGTGGTCTGCGCCTCGGCCGTGAGGTAGGCGCCCTTCTCGTTATAGAGGCTGGTGGCCTTGTTGATGCTCGCCAGGGCAGCCGTCTTGGCGGCCTCGAGCTCCTGGGTCTGCTTGGTGTGCTTGTCGCAGGCCTCTCCGGCCAGGTTGGGCTGGTTCTCCGGGTCAATCTTGGTGTTGCCGATGCCCCGGGGCAGGCTGGAGGATGCGCCCTTGATGTAGGGCGCGAGCTCCGACGCGCTGTGCCCATAGTACTCAAAGTCACTGGGGAGCACCACATAGCCGCGCTTCTCGCAGGACTCGTCGGGGCAGTAGATCGTGGCCGGCTTGCCCGAGTCCTTGCAGATCAGCAGCTGCCGGTGCATGTCGCAGGTTTCAGTGGGGATGTTCTCGGGCACGAACCAGTCGGTGACCACCGAGTAGTTGGGATCGCTGCGGCACTCGTCGGTGGCGAGCTTGCCGGACACCTGGCAGACCGTGGCCTGCTCGAGGCCCAGCTCCTCGGGGGTCTTGTCGATGATGGCTTTGTCCTCCAGGCCTTCATGGATGCTGGCCATGAGCGCCTTCCAGATGGGACCCGCGCCGCTGCCGCCCTGGGTACCCGAGGCCAGGGCCTTGTAGTTGTCATGCCCGACCCACACGGTGGCGGCGTAGTAGGGAGTCATGCCCGCGAAGAACACGCCCTTAAAGTCGTCGTTGGTACCGGTCTTGCCGGCGCAGGTCATGTTGTCCAGGCGAGCGTTACGGCTGGAGCCGCTCTTGAGCGCGTCGGTCATCATGTCCACCAGCAGCCAGGCGGTGGTGGGCTTGTAGACCTGGCGGCGGGTCTGGATTTTCTCGCTGTCCAGGATGACGTTGCCGTCGCTGTCCACCACCTTGGTGAAGCTGACCGGCTCGAGGTAGACGCCCTCGTTGCCGATCGCCCCAAAGGCGGCGGCCATCTCGATGACCGTCGGCCCCGAGGTGCCCAGGGCCAGGCCGGGGCCGTCGGCGTTGATGTACTCAGGGTTGAAGCCCAGGTTGAGCAGATAATTCTTCGAGTCCTCCACGGTCACCTTGCCCATCAGGGTCTGGGCGGCGACGACGTTGATGGATTTGATGATGGCCGTGCGCAGGGTCTGCGCGCCGGAGAAGCCGTAGCCCGAGTAGTTGTTGGGGTATCCGCGCTCGGTGCCCCAGCCGCTGATGGGCAGCGGCACGTCATAGAAGATGCTGGCCGGGGACGCGCCTTTGTCCAGCGCCGGGCCGTACACCGCCAGGGGCTTGATGGACGAGCCCACGGGCATGTGGGACTGATACGCGCGGTTGAGCTCCTTCATCTGGGCGGGCGGGGTACGCCCGCCGACGATGGCCTTGATCTGACCGGTGTGGTAGTCGACGATGCAGGCGGCGGTCTGGGGCTCGACGGTCTCGGTGACGCTGCCGTCGGCGTGCACGGTCTTGATGACGCTGTTCTCCTCGTTGGCCAGTTTGGGCCAGCTATCCCAGGTGTAGATCGTATCCTCCGCGCTGTGCTGAATCTCAGGATCAACGGTGGTGTAGATATGGTATCCACCGGTGCGCAGTTCGTTCTCAACCTCCCGGCGGGTGGTGGCGTCGTTGGTCAGGTTGCGCTGTTCGATCAGGCTGGTGACCACGTCGTAGATGGCATACTCCACGAAATAGGGCATATCGTAGAGCGCCTCGCTGCCGGTGGCCTTGGGCAAGATGGTGACCTGCTCCTCCAGGGCCGCGTCATACTGCTCCCGGGTGATATAGCCATACTGGTACATCTGGCTGAGCACCAGGTTGGTTCGCTTATCGGTGCGCTCGGGTTGTTCGAGCACCAGATAGTTGCGCCGGGGATTGAAGGCGTAAGGGTTCTGGGTCAGCCCGGCCAGCATGGCGCACTCGCGCAGGGTCAGCTGATCCAGGGTCTTGCCGAAATAGTCCTGGGCCGCGGCCTTCATGCCGTAGTTGGAGCTGCCCAGGTTGATGGTGTTCAGGTAGCTCTCCAAGATCTCGGTCTTGTCGTACTGGGTCTCAAGCTGCATGGCCAGATAGGCCTCCTGCAGCTTGCGCTTGTAGGTGCGGTCCGGGGAAAGGATGGTCAGCTTGATCAGCTGCTGGGTGATGGTGGAGCCGCCCTGCACGGTCTCGTTCTGCAGGTTGTTGACGAAGGCGCCCACCAGGCGCTTGATGTCCACGCCGTTGTGCTTGAAAAAGCGGTTGTCCTCGATGGAGACCACGGCGTTGATCAGCTGTTGGGGGAACTCGTCATAGGCGGCCCAGATGCGATTCTCCGTGCCCTTGAAGGTGGTGATCAAGTCGCCGTTGACGTCGTAGATAAAGGACGTCTGGTCCTGCTCGTCGATCTTCTCAACGTTCAGGGTAGGGGTGGAGTCCATATAGCCCTTGACCACGCCCAACAGCGCGCCCATGCCCGCCAGCCCCACGCACAGCAGCAGCACCAGCGCGATGCGCAGGGTGTTCACCAGTACGCTGAGCAGATAAGGCGGTTTGCGGGTACGCCGCTCAAAGAATCGGCCGAGCAGTTTGCGCTTTTTTTGGGGCGCAGGCTGCTGGTCGGGCAATGCTTTTCGCTGCAATTTCATTCCTCCTTGATGGTTTGGAACGAAATCTCCATTTCGCTCATATCCTACAGTAAGGCCTATAAAAAACCTATCCTATTATACCACAGAATGACCTGGAGTAAATAACGAGACTGTTACATTTGCCGGGAGGAACGCGATGGCCAAAAAGCTGTACAGGCGCCGGGGGTTTCAGATCGTTCTGGCGCTGATGGTGCTGATCACGGGCATGGCCGTGTACATGAGTATGAATATCAGCCCGGTGCTGATCGCCATGGCCCAGAGCAAGGTCAAGGCGTTGACCGTGGATGTGATGGGCAAATCGGTCTATGAGATCATGGGTCAGGACGTCTCCTACACCGACCTGGTGCACACCCAGACCGACGCGGACGGCAAGGTGGTCATGCTCGACGCGGACATCCTCAAGCTCAACCGCATGGCCGCGGACATCGCCATCACCGCTCAGGAGCAGCTCAAGGAGCGGGGTATGCAGGAGGTCCACATCCCCCTGGGCAGCGCCTTGGGCTGGCCGATGGTGGCCGGCCAGGGGCCGGAGATCCCGGTGAAAATCCAGCCCGTTGGCGCGGTGGAGACCCGGTTTACCACCGAGTTTATCTCCGCGGGTATCAACCAGACCCGACACCGTATCCTGCTGGAGGCCACGGCGCAGGTGCGCATCGTGGTCCCCCTGGGCGCGGGGCAGATCGAGGTGAACAGCACCATCCCCGTGGCCGAGACCATCATCGTCGGCGACGTGCCCGGCTCCTATGTCAACGTCGAGGACCTGCAGCAGATGCTGCCCCTGGTGCCCCGATCCGGCAACTAAAAAAACGCCCCGCTTGTCAGCGGGGCGTTTGGCATGCGGTTCAGGTGTCGCCCAGCCGGGCGAAGCGGGCGCATCCTTGGCGGCGCAGCCAGGCATAGAGCCCCAACCCGACCAGCGCCAGCAGCGCGACCGCCGCCAAGTCGGCGACCCAGGCCGCCTGACCGGACAGCAGCAGCGTCAGCGCGATGAGCAAGGCCATCAGCCCAAAGCCCGCCAGCATGCTGAACATCGACGCGCCGCTCTGCTTGATGACCACCACCTCGCTCTTCCAGCCCAGGTTGGGCAGCTTCAGGTTGATGACCAGGCCCAGCAGCGCCATCACCACCGCGAAGAGCGAGGGCACAACCAGCAGCATCAGCACGCCCAGCGCGTCGCTGCCCAAAGCCAGGGCCCAGAGCACGCCGCTGACCAGGGACAGGGGCAACACCAGCGTCAGCTGCATGGCGACCTTGCTGGCAAAAATCGTGCCCGCGGACACCGGCGCGCTCTGCAGAATCCACAGGCTCTTGCCCTCCAGGGAGATTGAGCAGGCCGTCATGTAGGCCATGGAGATGAAGAAGCACAGCGCCAAAGGCGCGAACTGGCTGAGGATATCCATCAGCTCGGGCATCTCCATCAATGCGGCCATCTTGGGCGCGCCCACAGCCAGCAGGGCGACGGAGAACACCAGGCAGAGCACCATGCCGACGCCGGTGTTGAGCACATAGAGGCTGGAGGAGAAGAACCGGCGCAGCTCCTTGCGGTAGAGCGCCGCGAAGGGGGAGCCGCTCTGGAGGGTATCCAACCGGTAGGCCCGGCGCGCCGCATGGGCGGTCAGGGCGGAGTTGACGCGCTTGTAGGAGCGCGCCAGCGCCCAGCAGAAGAGAGCAAAAGCCCCCAGCGACAGCGCCATGAAGCCGATCAGCGCCCAGACGCTGCCTCCGGTCACCCCGGCCAGGTACAGCGAGGTCAGGGGATACACGCGGTTGACAGTTTCGGCCAGGGTGCGCGCCAGGTCGCCCAATGCGGCCTCGGACTGGGGCAGCAGGAAACTGCCGCAGACCACCGCAACCACCGCCGCCAGGCTCAGCAGCACCGTGACAAGCTGCTTGTGCCGGAAGCCCGCGCTGACCCGCGTGATCAGCGCGCCCAGCAGGGAGCTGGCCACCAGCGGAATCAGGGGCACGAGGCACAGCGACAGCAGGAAGCCCGCGTAGAACAGCGCCCCGGGCCGCACCATGACCGCGTAGAGGACGCCGGCGGGCAGCAGCAACAGCAGGTTGAAGGTCAGGTTCATGCCGTAGAGCAGCAGCACCCGGCTGGCCACCACCGTGCGCGTGGGCACCGGCAGGCTCATCACCAGGTCGTAATCCCCATAGCCGAAGAGCACGCCGTGGGTCTTATAGAGCGTGGTGAACAGGGTGACCACGCTGGCGGCGGCCATCATCAGCCCCAAGGCCAGCTCGGGACAACCCAGGGGTAGAAATAGGTACAATAACCCAAAGCTGTACATGCCGCTCACCCCGAGCAGCAGCAGGCCCAGCAGGGCGATGCCGACCATCAGCATCACCGCCGCGGGCTTTCCGCCCGGGCTGTGCAGCCGTTTGTTGACGCCCAGCAGGCTGGATAGTTGGATTTTAAGCAGGGTCCACAACGGTTTCATGATCCATCAACTCCATAAATACCTTCTCCAGGCTCTCCTGACCCTTGACCTGCTCGATGGGGCCGCTGGCCACCAGCCGCCCTTCCTGGATGATGGCGATCTTGTTGCACAGTTTTTCAGCCACGTCCAGCACATGGGTCGAGAAAAAGATCGCCGAGCCCTGCTGGCAGAGCTGGCGCATCAGCTGCTTGAGGGTGAAGGAGGCCTTGGGGTCCAGGCCGACGAAGGGCTCGTCGAGCAGCAACAGCTTGGGCTGATGCACCAGGGCGGAGATCACCGCCAGCTTCTGCTTCATGCCGTGGGAGTAGCTGCCAATCAGCCCGCCCAGGGCGTCGGTCAACTCCAGCTGCCCGGCCAAGGCGGCGATGCGCTCCTGCCGGGCGGCGCGGGGCACGCTGTACAGGTCGCAGATGAAGCCCAGGTACTGCAGCCCGGTCAGGTGCTCATACAGGTCCGGGTTGTCCGGGATGTAGGCCATGACCTGCTTGCAGGAGACCGGGTCCTCGCGGATGGAGCGCCCGTCGATGCGGATATCCCCCTCTTCGAAGTCCAAGATCCCGGCGATCGCCCGCAGGGTGGTGGTCTTGCCCGCGCCGTTGTGGCCGATAAAGCCGTAGATGTCCCCGGCGGACACCTCCAGGCTCAGCCCGTCCACCGCGCGCTTGCCGCCCTTGTATACCTTGGAAAACTGATCGATGGTGAGCACGAATGGCATCCTCGCTTTCAAAGATTTTCCTGAGTATATTCCCTTTGGTCCCAAAAGGCAAGATGCGCTGAGGCGGGCCGGTATCCCGGTGGGAAAAAACAGGGCCCTCCCAATTGGGAGGGCCGGTCTCATGCACCGCCGTGAGCACCGATCCAGTCGACAATCGCTTCTACGGTCATTCGTCCCCGGGCGGCCTCCAGCCCCAGCTGGATGACCGCCTGCTGGCTGGGGGCGAAGGCCGAGCCGTTCATCCGCAGGATCAGCAGCAGGGCGATGACGCCGATGCGCTTGTTCCCGTCCACAAAGCCGTGGTTGCAGATCAGCCCGTGGGCCACGGCCGCGGCCTTCTCGGCCAGGGTGGGGTAGCGCTCTACGCCGCCAAAGCCCGCCTGCGCCCGGGCCAGGGCGCTGTCGATCAGGCCCCGGTCCCGCACGCCTAAGGACCCACCGCTGTCCCGGGCGATCCACTGGTGGATGCACATGAGCTGTTCGGTGGTGGGCAGCTGGATCACTGGGCCAACACCTCCAGCGCTTCGTGGTATTCGGCGATCAGCTCCCGGGCCAGGCGCTCCACAGGGTCCGTGGCGGCCTGGCCGGCGACGCTGCGCTCAGGGGTCTGCTCCATGGGCATGCTCCTTCCGATGTCAGAGCGCCCCCGGCATGCCGGGAGCGCCCTCGGGCGGCTGAGCTCAGCGCTGCGCCGCGTAATAGTTGATCAGGCTGCCAGCCAGGATGATGTCCCGCTCGTCGGGGGTGATGGCGGTCAGCTTGAGGGAAATGGGGCGGGCCTTGCCGTCCCGGATGATCTGGGCGGCCACCTCGGGCGCGCCGCTGACCAGGGCGGCGCGGATGCCCGGGATGTAGATGCGGTCCATGGGCTTTATATCGGCCTGGTCGGCCTGGTCCATGGTGAAAGGGATCATGCCCCAGTTGACCACATTGCTGCGGTAGCGCTTGGTGGCGTACTCCCCGGCGATGTTGGCGCAGCCGCCCAGCACCCGCTGGCAGGAGGCGGCCTGTTCCCGGGCGGAGCCGTCGCCGGGCTTGAGGGCGAAGACCACGCTGCCCAACCCGGTATCGCTCATGGCCTCGGCGGCGTCCCGGCCGATCAGGGCGTATTCGGCGGCCACCTGGTCGGCGTCGCCCCGGCGGCGGGCCTGCTCGAGCTGGTCGGCGGCCTGGGCCCGACCCACATAGGCGGGGTCCTTGCGCGACAGGGTGAACTGCGCCAGCTTGATGGGGTTGGAGCGGTAGCTGGAGGTGTCACCCGAGGGGATCAGCTCGTCGGTGGTGGTGACGGGATCATAGATCGCCGCCGCCACGGTCAGCAGCAGGTTCTCGGGCAGGGCGGCCATCTGCGGCCAGTCGGCGATGTTGGGGCCGAAGACCAGCTCCTGCTCGGGCTGCGGCTTGCCAAAGCCCTGGTAGACGCGGTGGGCATAGGCCGAGCGGTCGTACGCATAGGCGATGGGGGCCTCCTCGGGCAAATCCAAGGCGTCGGCGGCGGTGATCCGGCCGCCGTTTGCGGCGGTGGCGGCGATGGATCGGGCGTCCATCAGGGCCACATAGCTGATCTGGCCGTCGGCGGGCTTGGAGCCCTCGCGGTTGGGGAAGTTGCGGGTGGTGTGGCGGATGGACAGGCCGTTGTTGCTGGGCACGTCCCCCGCGCCGAAGCAGGGACCGCAGAAGGCGGTGCGCAACACCGCGCCGGCGGCGATCAGTTCGGCCGCCAGGCCGTCCTTGAGCAGCTGCATCATCACCGGCTGGCTGGCCGGGTAGACCGACAGGTTGAACGCCCCGTCGCCGATGGTGTGGCCGCGCAGGATGTCCGCGGCCGCCACCAGGTTGTCATAGATACCGCCGGAGCACCCGGCGATGACGCCCTGGTCGACGTAGACCTCCCGGCCATGCACCTTGTCCGCCAGGCGGGGAGCCACTTTGCCGCTGATGTGTTGGGCCTCCCGCTCGCAGGCGTGCAGCAGGTCCTGGGCGTTCTCCAGGAAGGTGGCGATGGGGTAGGCGTTGCTGGGGTGGAAGGGCAGGGCGATCATGGAGGGGATCTGATCCAGGTCGACCACCACCGCGCCGTCGTAGCAGGCGCCCTCGCCCGGGGCCAGGGGGGCGTAATCCTCCGGCCGGCCATGCACGGCGTAGTAGTCGGCCACCTTCTCATCGGTCATCCAGATCGAGGATAGGCAGGTGGTCTCGGTGGTCATCACGTCGATGCCGTTGCGGTATTCCACCGACAGATTGGCGATGCCCGGGCCGACGAACTCCATCACCTTGTTCTTGACAAAACCCGAGGCGAACACCGCCCGGATCAGCGCCAGGGCCACATCCTGGGGACCGACGCCCGGGCGGGGCTTGCCCTTCAGATAGATGGCCACCACGTCGGGCCGGGCGACGTCGTAGGTGCGCCCCAGCAGCTGCTTGACCAGCTCGGGCCCGCCCTCGCCCACGCCCATGGTACCCAGGGCGCCGTAGCGGGTGTGGCTGTCGCTGCCCAGGATCATCCGGCCGCAGACGCTCATCTCCTCGCGCATGTAGGAGTGGATGACTGACTGGTGGGCGGGCACAAAGATGCCGCCGTACTTCTTGGCCGCCGACAGGCCGAAAACATGATCGTCCTCATTGATGGTGCCGCCCACGGCGCACAGGGAGTTGTGGCAGTTGGTCAGCACGTAGGGCAGGGGAAACGCCTGCATGCCGCTGGCCCGGGCGGTCTGCACGATGCCCACATAGGTGATATCGTGGGAGGCCATGGCGTCGAACTTAATCTTCAGGGCCTGTCCATCCCCGGCGGTGTTGTGGGCGGCGAGGATGCGCCAGGCCATGGTATCCCGGCGCGCGGCCTCGAGGGCTTCGCCCGTCAGGCGACAGGGGACCAACCGGCCGGATTGATACACCTGCTTGTCGGTCAACAGCTCAACCATCGGAACAACTCCTTCGTTGTATAAATTTGCATGGAAACAACAGAACTACCCATTATTATACGCGATCCCCGCTCCCCGGGCAAGGGCGCGGAAAAAATCCCCGCCGGGGCTTGCAAAGCCAGAGGGGTTGGGCTAGAATATGGATAGCACCAAAAATAAAGGAGGCACCTCCATGGACAAGCGGACACGGCTGATCAATGCCCTCAACGGCGGGGAAGTGGACCGGGTACCGGTGAGCTTTTGGTATCATTTTGAGGGGGAGCAAGCTCAGGGCGAGGCGTGCGTCCAGGCCCATCTGGATCACTACCGCACCACGGGCGTCGATTACCTGAAGATCATGAGCGACGGCTATCCCTACCGCTTCAACGGCAAGGTGGAGCGCCCCTCGGACTGGTATCATCTCAGGCCCCTGGGCAAGGATCATCCCTACATCGTCGAGCAGGTGGAGCGCGCCCGGCGCATCAACGAGGCCCTCAAGGGCGAGTGCTGCACCTTTTACAACATCTTTGCGCCCTTCAACTCGATCCGGGAGTCGCCCGATTCCAGCGAGGCCATGGTAGCCGCCCACATCCGTGAGGATGAGGAGGCGGTGCGTCACGGGCTGGATGTCATCGCCGAGGATGCGGCGACGCTGGCCGAGCTGGTCATCCGCGAGGGCGGCTGCGAGGGCATCTACCTGGCGCTGCAGGGCGCGGAGGAGGATCGGTTCCCCTCGGCGGTGGATTACCGGCGCATTGTCATGCCCAGCGACCTGAAGGTGCTGGTCAACGCCAACCGCTATTCGGATAACAACATTGCCCACCTGTGCGGCTGGGCCGGCCGCAAGAACCGGCTGGAGGCCTGGCGGGACTACCCGGCCAAGGCCTTCAACTGGGCGATCTATATCGATGAGATGAGCCTGCAGGACGGAGCCATCATGTTCGACGGCAAGACGGTCATCGGCGGTTTCGACAACCGCAAGGACTCGCTGATCGTCAACGGCTCCAAGGAGGCCGTGCAGGCCTACGCCACCGCGCTGGTCAAGAGCTTTGGCAAGCAGGGCTTCATCGTGGGCGCGGACTGCACCCTGCCGAACTTCATTGATAAGCAGCGCATTTCCTGGGTGGTCGAGGCCGTGGCTCAGGCCTAAGTTGGCGACGCGCCGTAGGGGAGCGGGATTCCGCTCCCCTGATTTTTGATATAAAAAAACACGCAATCTGCATTGCGTGTTTTTCTTGGCACCCCGTAGCGGATTCGAACCGCTGTTGCCGCCGTGAGAGGGCGGTGTCCTAGGCCTCTAGACCAACGGGGCAGGTGGCAGCGGAACTAGGATTCGAACCTAGACAATACGAGTCAGAGTCGTAGGTGCTGCCGTTACACCATTCCGCTATGTGTTCCGTTCCTCGCGGGACGAGTGTTATTATACCCAGAATCCGAAAAAAAGTCAACAGGGTTTTTGAGAATTTTTGAGAGTTTTTTATTCTGTCTTTCTCATGCGGTTTTACCCTTGACATCCAAAATATTCCATTTTTTGATAATTGGGAGTTCGCGAAGAAAAACGTCAATTGTAGCTACGGTAGGATAAACTTACATAAAATTGTAGACATTTTTAAACGCTCCG